>JAFTPS010000010.1 GCA_017463185.1 Alphaproteobacteria bacterium | reverse complement strand
TGGGAATTTTTTATGCCGAATCCAAACGGTCCATTATTTTCAGCATTTATTCACATATATTTTACCGCGGAAATCGGGGCTTTGTCAATTGGATTTTATGCCGAATCCAAAGGACCGTTTTCCCACGGTCCCCCAAGATTGTGAAAGAAATGGAGAATACAAAAAAATGAAACAATCAAAAATAATATTTGCCACATATTTTATGGCTATATGCGGAATATCAACCATGGCATCCGCCACCGTTAGATGTATTAGCGTACCAACAACCACTGCCAGCACCGCCCCAGCGGCCAATAGTATAGAATGGTCACGGGGTGACAACTATGGCGGAATTGCCGCCTGCACAGATACAGACCAAGGCGAACATGTAGACAGATTGGACATAAGGCTGACTAACGATGCCTTGGCAAGCTGCTATTGTAAAATGCTGCGCCCCGTAGCATCAAAATGGTACAGAGTTTCAATAGCTGGAACAGCAACGGGTTCATGCACCAGCGTCTGTGCAAAAAATTGTTTTTCAGCAACGCCATCGAATTTTACATTTTAATTTTTACCCAAGGAAAGATAATATTATGACAAAATCATTTCTGATATACGGAATCGTTGGTACGTTTTTGATACACAGCCCTGCAAGCGCAATCATAAAATGCTTTAAGACCGCACCATACCAAATGGACGACAGCTATTTACACAGTAGCTATAATTCATATTGGGGCTTAGAAATGGGTGATACAACAGTAGAAGGCGTTGCACTGTGCACAAAAAACGATAGCCAAATGTATGCAACAGGTAACACATATTG
Organism: Alphaproteobacteria bacterium; assembly: GCA_017463185.1. GTDB lineage: Bacteria > Pseudomonadota > Alphaproteobacteria > Rs-D84 > Rs-D84 > Enterousia. The sequence goes on along the minus strand of JAFTPS010000010.1, from coordinate 97,579 downwards.
CCAATGCATTGCAACAACACCATTTATATCCGAATGGTTTCGTCCCGACGGATATTATGACGACCAAGGCAACTGGCAATACACCCAAGGATACTTTGAAACCCAATCTGATTGCGAAGACCAATGCGCATATTATTGCAGCGAAACATACAATATTTTTGAATACGGAGACCAACTGCCCAGCCCCGCTGATGGCACAACCCATTCACAATGCCCGTCTGGTTTTTTGGCGATTACGTACGATAATCTTACACTGGCCAATTCCAGTTGCCCCACTGGCACATATGCAATTGGCACAATAACAGCCTGTTCTGATATCGGAACAGACGAACAAGAATGCGGTCTGTTTATGCCGGCCGGAACACACACGGATGAAACCGGAACATACGAATACAGCGAACCGTGCCCGTGGACAGACTGAATAAAAAAAAGAACCGTTGGCAATTACTTGCCAACGGTTGCTCCCTTCCTTCCGGTTATCCGGAAACTGTATGTCCCATACCGCGTTAGCACATAATTTTTTTATGCAGCCATCGCGACGCGGTCTGTGGATTTAACTGAATTATCGGACGCATCCATAATCTTTTTAGCTTCTGCAAAAACCATTTCTTTAACACGCAATGCTAATGCTTTTGTATCCAGGCTTTCAGCCGCCGTGTCAAAATTATCCGTACGAATTTGCAATGAAACATACGCACCAACCAAAGAGGCTCGGGACAAATCCTCTATTGAACGGGGGGCATTATTCTGGCCGATTTGTAATTCATCGGACAGAGATATAATCTGACGGTCTTCGTTGACCCAAACAGTGGTTGTCAGGACTTTATTCAGAGCAATCATAATTTCTTTGATATTTTTTGGCATACGCGGTTCCCCTCCTTTCTGGGTGTATTGGTTGTTTTTTCCGTTTTTTGTTGTAAATACGTTGGTATTTACAAATCAAACCAGAAAAAATTTGTTCCATTTTTATTTTGCCCAAAAATCCGCCGATTGCGCAGATTCTTGGGACTTTTTATTCTTTCTTCCTTGTCTATACAAACATCTTAGAACAAAAACGAATCGCAGGTCAAGCGGAAAATATATTTATTTGAAATTTATTTTCATTTTTTTATTTTTACCGCCAAAAACCATAAAAACCCATAAATTATTTATAAAATGTCATTGACAACCATAAAATCCCGTGCTACATTCGTCATGAAGCAGGAAAGGGGAACTGGGCAAACGCCCCAAAAAAGCATAAGAATTGTTAAATGTCATTGTTTCTCTCATCTTATGAAAATCGTTTGGATACCAAGGGACGCGTATCTGTACCGGCCCCGTTCCGTGCTTCAATTTCCAAAGGTGATTTTGCTGGCGTTGTTTTGTATCGTTCTTTTACAAATAATTGTATAGAAGGGCTGACAATGGAACGTATGGAAAAATTGGCCACGGCAACTGATAAAATGGGGGTTTTTGACAGCGATTTAGATGATTTAACGGCTATGTTGTTTGCAGATGCACGCCAGTTAGCATTTGATGTGACGGGACGCATTGTTATCCCCGCCGAATTATTGGCGCACGCAGGCATTACCGACACCGCTGTGTTTGTTGGGCGTGGTAACAGTTTTCAAATTTGGAACCCAGAAGCATTCCGTGCCGCCCAGGAAAAATCTTTACAAAATCTGCGTACAGCACGCCCCAATTTAAAAATTGGCGAATAAACAGTTTCCTTTCTTGTCTTAAAAAAATCCCCCGATTGGGGGATTTTTATTCGGCGGATTGTAATTCAGCGCGGATAGACGCCAAGGCGTGGGCGCGATTTTCTATTTCGCCCCTTAAATCCGCACCAGCCAAATCGGCCGTATATTTTATTGAATTGGCAAATGCCAATGCGTCACTGTTACCGTGGGTTTTTACCGAGAATCCCTTTAATCCCAGGAAAGTTGCACCAGCATATGAGCGCGGGTCAATTTTATTTTTCAGACGTTTGAATACATGCACCAGAAAAAACGCACCAATCATTGCCAGAACCGACTTCTTGAAATTATCAACCAAGACGCGCTTTATCAGTTTGGCCGTGCCCTCTACCGTTTTTAATACGATATTACCGGTAAAGCCGTCTGTGACAACGACCTGAACATTGCCAGCACTGATGTCATTAGCCTCTACAAACCCTAGGTATTCATATGGCAACTCGTCTTTGTGAGCTGTTAAAACCTTGTTCAAATGCTGCAAGGTTTCGTTACCTTTGGTTTCCTCGGACCCGATGTTCAGAACACCCAATTTTGGTTTTGACATTTTGCCGATAACCTCGGCATAAACACTGCCCAGAATAGCAAAATCAAACAAAATACTTTCATCACACTGGACATTTGCCCCCAGGTCCAGTACAACCACACGCTTGTCCCCACCACCAGATGGCAACATCGTTGTAATTGCTGGGCGGGCAATACCGTCAACGGTCTTTAACGCCAATTTAGACAATGCCATAAATACACCGGTATTACCCGCACTGATAACGGCGGCGGATTTGCCCTCGCGTACGTCTTTAATCGCCATATACATAGATGTATCCTGGGCGTGGCGCAGGACCTCCATAACCTTATCAGTACCTTTGATGACATTTGGGGCGTGAATCAATTCGCAATTACGCGCAACACGCGGGTATTTTGCCAACATTTTACGCAGGCTTTTATTGTCCCCAAACACGCGAAAGAAAACATTTTCTTCGCCATTTTGGTACAGATACTGGTTCATACCCCCCAGGACGGCTTTTGGGCCTTTGTCCCCACTCATTGCATCAATTGAGATTATTTTCTTATTTTCTGACATAGTATATAAAAAAAGCAGAAAGGCACATATGCGCACCCTGTCTGCCTTTTATCCCTGTGGTTTGGTTAAATTATTTTGCACCACACGCCGGGCATACGTGATGTGGGCGTTTCTTTTCACCACATACTTTGCATACACCGCAAGGCATTACAGACAATGCATCGTGGGAACGACGCTGTGCGGAACGTGCTTTACTTGTTTTACTTTTTGGCGTTGCCATTTTACTATCCTTTTTATTTTATAACTGTCCTATTTTAGTCAAATCATACAGATTTGCAAGAAAAAGTTTTATTAGTGGTTAGTGTAAGTGGTTAGTGATTAGTGAGTTGAATACTTACACCAACCACTGACACCAGCCACTAAGCACTTTTTTATATATCCAACAACTGTTGCTGGCCGTTGCCCTCGCGCGCAAGGCGTTCTGCGCGTTCTTCTTCCTTAGCGATTTCGCGAACACGGCGGACATAGGCACCCGTTCCAATTGGAATCAGACGGCCCACAATCAGGTTTTCATTGATACCGACCAATTTATCGGTTGAACCCGAAATCGCCGCATCAACCAGAACTTTGGTTGTCTGTTGGAACGATGCGTTGGAAATAAACGAACGTGATGTCAGGGACGCACGAGTCAAACCGACCAAAACCTGGGACGCTTCGGCCAAGCGACCGCCGTCACGGGCAACGCGTGCATTTTCCTCTTCAAAATCAACACGGTCAACAACCTGGCCCATCAAGAAGCCCGTATCGCCCGGATTTGTGATTTCAACACGACGTGTCATTTCACGGATTAAAATTTCAATATGTTTGTCATTGATTACCACGCCCTGCAAGCGATAAACCTGTTGAATCTGTTCAACCATAAAGGTTGCTAGGGCTTTCTGGCCCAAGATACGCAAGATATCCTGAGGCACGGGGTCACCGTCAACCAGTTTGTCTGCTTTGCGGACAACATCGCCACTGCGGACCAACAGGTTTGTACCCTTTGGCACGGCGTATTCAACCGGGGCGGTGCCATCATCTGGTTCAATGCGGATGATGATTTTGGATTTCGCATCCTCTAATTCAACGGTACCGTCAATTTCAGCCAATAACGCTGGGTTTGTCGGACGACGAACTTCCAATAATTCATTTACACGTGGCAGACCGCCAGTAATGTCACCTGTACGCTTTGCCTGGACCGGGATACGCGCCAAGATGTCACCTGCGACAACTTTGTCCCCGTTGGCCACGTTTAGAACCGAATAAATCGGCAACAGGTATTCAGCAATCTTTTTGCCACCCAATGAAATTACATTGCCCTTTTCATCAACCAATGTGACGGCTGGTTTCAATGCTTTCTTGGTGTTTGTTTTCCAGTTGATAACCTTGCGCGAAACGATGCCGGTCATAGAGTCAACTTCTTCCTGGTATGAAACATTTTCAATCAGGTCGTTAAAGTTCACAATACCGTCTTTTTCCGCAATAATTGTGTTGGAATATGGATCCCATTCGGCAACTTTTGCGCCCTTTTCAACGGTGTCACCATCGTTGACAATTAGCATAGATGCGTATGGCAGGCTGCTGCTGAATAATTCTTTGCCCTCAGCATCCACAACCGCCAATTTACCATTGCGCGACAGGACGACAACACGACCGGCACTGTTTTTAATTGTGTTCACGCCAGACAATTTAATTGTACCCGCAACTGGGACTTCTATAAAGTGGCTTTCCGCACCACCTGCCGCAATACCACCAATGTGGAAGGTACGCAGTGTCAACTGGGTTCCAGGTTCGCCAATGGACTGACCCGCGATAACACCGACGGCTTCGCCAACATGTACCAGCGCATTACGCGACAGGTCCATACCATAACATTTCGCACACAAACCATCACTGCAACATGTCAGAACGCTGCGCACATCAACGGATGGCAGACCGGATTCATTTATCTTTTTCGCGGCAGCCTTAGTCACCAATTCACCAGCTGGGACGATGATTTCCTTAGTAATCGGGTGTATGATATCGTGCGCGGCAGTACGGCCCAATACAACATCACCCAATGCCACAGACAGCGTAGAACCAGTATAAACAGGTTTCGCGGTAATAAATTCAGTTGTGCCACAATCGTGTTCGGTAATAACGGTGTTCTGGGCCAATTCCACCAAACGACGGGTCAAGTACCCTGCGTCAGCGGTTTTCAACGCAGTGTCCGACATACCCTTACGCGCACCATGGGTGGACGTAAAGTATTCAGCCATGGTCAAACCTTCCTTAAAGTTTGAGATAATTGGAACTTCAATAATAGAACCGTCTGGCTTCTGCATCATACCACGCATACCCGCCAACTGCTGAATCTGACGCTTGGAACCACGGGCCCCAGATAACGCCATCATCAATACGGAATTCCAATTGTCGCCGGATGTTTTACCCAATGCGGCATAAGCCATATCACCCAGTTTGTCGGTTGTTTTCTGCCACAGGTCAATCAGTTTATTGTGACGTTCACCACCCGATAACAAACCGTTTTGATATTGTTCTTCTATTTCGTTTGCGGCGGCTTCGGATTCGGCAATCATTGTTTTCTTTTCATCAGGGATAACAATGTCATCATAACCGATGGAAATACCACTGCGAGCAGCCTGTTCAAAACCAGTATTCTTTAACGCGTCTGCCAACAGAATTGTTTCTTTGTCACCACAGCGTTCGTATGTGGTTGCCAACAATGCCTTGATTTCTTTTACTGGCATAACCTTGTTCACCAGGTCAAATGGCATATTGTCGCACTTTGGTAACAATTCGCCCAAAATCATACGACCGGCGGTGGTTTTATATGTTTTTCCATTGATACGCGCAACGATTGGTGTGTGCAATGTGATGGTCTTGTTTTCCAGGGCCAATTGCACTTCGTCCATTGTCGCAAAACGTGGCGATTTATCGGTGTGTTCACCATCAATCAATGAAATGTAGTACACACCCAAAACCATGTCTTGGGACGGAACAATCATTGGTTCACCGTTTGCTGGCGACAAAACGTTATTAGAAGACAGCATCAATGTGCGAGCTTCCAGTTGCGCTTCCAATGAAATTGGAACATGAACGGACATCTGGTCACCGTCAAAGTCGGCATTAAATCCCTTACATACCAATGGGTGCAGACGGATTGCCTTGCCCTCAATCAATACTGGTTCAAATGCCAACAGGGACAAACGGTGCAATGTCGGTGCGCGGTTTAACAGAACAGGATGTTCGTGGATAACTTTTTCCAGGATTTCCCATACAACATCTTCACCATTTTCAACCATTTTACGGGCGGTTTTCAATGTGTTTGCATAATCCCCAGCAAGCAGTCGCGCATAAACAAATGGTTTGAATAATTCCAATGCCATCGTTTTTGGCAGACCAACCTGGTGCAATTTCAGTGTTGGACCAGACACGATAACCGAACGGCCAGAATAATCCACACGCTTACCCAACATGTTCATACGGAAACGACCCGATTTACCACGCAGGGAATCAGATAATGATTTTAGCGGGCGACGATTCTGGGACACCATTGGTCGTGCCTTGTGCCCGTTATCAAACAAGGAATCAACCGCTTCCTGTAACATACGTTTCTCATTGCGTACGATGATTTCCGGTGCGTGCATTTCCATAAATCGTTTCAGACGGTTATTACGGATAATAACACGACGATACAAATCATTCAGGTCAGATGCCGCAACATGACCCGCATCCAAGGTCACCAATGGACGCATATCTGGTGGGATAACCGGCAAAACATCCGGTAACATCCACGCAGGGTCAGTTTTAGAATCCAAGAACGCTTCCACCAATTTCAATTGTTTAATCAGCGCCTTGCGTTTGGCTTCGGATTTAGTTTCCGACAATTCTGCGCGCAGACGTGTGCGTTCGTCGCCCATATCCAGGCCAGAAATGATTTCGCGTACGCCTTCGGCCCCGATACCAACGCGGAAAGCATCCGCACCGAATTCTTCTACTGCGGATTGATATTCGTCTTCGCTGATAACATCATATTGTTTTAGATTAGTTAAACCCGGTTCAATAACAATGTATGCATCATAAGAGATAACCTGTTCCAGTTTTTTCTGGGGCAGATTGTTTAACAGGGTTGCGATTTTACCTTCGCGCAGGAACCAAGTGTGCGCAACTGGCATCGCCAATTTGATATGCCCCATACGTTCACGACGGACGGCGGATGGTCCAACCTCTACGCCGCAACGTTCGCAGACAATACCACGGAATTTAATTCTTTTATATTTACCACAAGCGCATTCATAATCCTTGACCGGTCCAAAAATCTGTTGACAGAACAGACCCTCGGCCTCTGGTTTCAGGGAATGATAATTGATGGTTTCAGGCTTTTTAACTTCGCCGTGGGACCAGGACAGAATTTCCTCTGGCGAGGCAATTGTAATGCGCAGGGCATCAAACTGTTCCTTGGTTTCAATTTGTCCAAATATCTTTTGCAACATATTGCTCATTATATTTCGCTCCTTTCAGTCGCTTAAAGAGTTGTTAGTGGTTAGTTGTTAGTGTCATCAGCCCCGCCCCAGGTATGAGGCGGGAACTAACCACTAATCAATTTTCTTTGGTGTCATCGCCAGACCCAATCCACGTAATTCGCGAACGAATACGTTGAATGCTTCTGGTGTGCCAGTCTGGATATCGTTGCTGCCGGAAATGATGGATTCATACATCTTGTTTCGGCCGGTGATATCGTCGGATTTTACCGTCAACATTTCGCGCAACAGGTGGGCGGCACCGTGTGCTTCTAGGGCCCACACCTCCATTTCACCCAAACGCTGACCACCCATATGGGCCTTACCGGACAATGGCTGTTGGGTCACCAACGAGTAATTACCGATAGAACGTGCGTGAATCTTTTCATCAACAAAGTGATGCAGTTTCAGCATATACATTACACCAACCGTCACCGGACGTGCAAATTTTTCACCCGTCATACCGTCGTACAGGTCAAATTGGCCCGTTTCCGGTAATTTCGCCAATTTCAACATTGAACGAATATCTTCGGGGGTTGCACCGTCAAATGTCGGTGTTGCCATTGGAACGCCATCACGCAACAAGGCTGCCTCGGCCCGGACATCGGTATCGGTCATCTTTTCCAATTTGTCTGCGGTTTCCTTGCCATAGATTTTGCCCATAACGCCACGCAAATCATCGGTGACGGCACGTTTGGCCTTGACTTCGTCCAAAACAGCCCCAATTTGTGCGCCCAATGTACGTGCAGCCATACCAAGGTGAGTTTCCAAAATCTGACCAATGTTCATACGAGATGGCACGCCCAATGGATTCAGAACCAAATCAACCGGTGTACCGTCGGCCAAGTGTGGCATATCTTCTACTGGGACAACCTTAGACACAATACCTTTGTTTCCGTGGCGGCCCGCCATTTTATCACCCGGCTGTAATTTCATCTTGTGGGCGATATACACTTTGACTTCTTTCAAAACACCTGCGTTCAAAGAATTGCTTTCAGTTGCTTTGGAAACTTCGGCATCGGCTTTTTCATTCAAAGCTTTTAATTTCACAATGTGCTGTTCACGCAATTCATCAATTTTCGCCTGGGCTTCTTTGTTATCAACAACCAATTTTTTAACATCGGCTGCTTTGATGCCTTCAAACACTTCGCTGGTCAATTTTTTACCAACAAATGGTTTCAGGCTGCCCGTGCCGGATTCAATAACCATATTTTCCGCAATTTGGAATACCTGGTCGGCGAATCCTTTTTCAATAATGGCGATTTCTTCTTCGCGGTCTTTGTTTATCTTTTCAATCTTTTGCAGTTCAATCATCTGGGTGCGTTCGTCTTTTTTAACACCGTGACGTGTCAGAACGTTTACACCGATAACTGTACCTTCTTCGTTTGGCCCAACGCGCAGGGATGTATCTTTTACATTCAACGCCTTTTCACCAAAGATGTTGCGCAGTAAGGCCTCTTCTGGGGTCAGTAATGTTTCAGATTTTGGCGAAACACGACCAACCAAGATGTCGCCCTGTTTTACGCGTGCACCAACATAGATAATACCAGATTCGTCCAGGTTCTTTAACGCTTCTTCGCTGACGTTTGGAATATCGCGGGTAAAACTTTCTGGCCCTAATTGGGTATCACGAACCTTAAATTCCTTTTCAACGATTTTCACAGATGTGAATACATCGTCACGGGAAATACGTTCCGAGATAACGATAGAGTCTTCGTAGTTATAACCACGCCACGGCATAAACGCCACCAATACATTGCGGCCCAACGCCAATTCACCATAGTTCATAGATGAACCGTCGGCAATGATGTCGCCCGCAGAAACGCGATCCCCAACCTTTACCAAAGGTTTCTGGTGAATCAATGTTTCACTGTTAGAGCGTTCAAATTTTTCCAGGTTATAAATATCAACCCCTGTTACGACATTGCGGCTGTTCATACATTTTACCACAATACGGTTTGCATCAACGGATTCAACAACACCGCTGTGCTTTGCAACCTTACCCGTACGAGAGTCGCGTGCCACCTCACGTTCAATACCAGTACCAACCAATGGCGCATCAACACGCAACAAAGGCACTGCCTGACGTTGCATATTAGATCCCATCAAAGCACGGTTTGCGTCGTCATTTTCAACAAACGGTATCAAACCGGTTGCGATTGATACCACCTGGCGTGGTTCAACGTCAATCAGATCAATTTCATCCTTAGCCACCATGGTAAATTCACCGTCAACGCGCGCGGTCACTGTATCTTCGGCCAGGACCCCGTCCTTGGTTGTTGGGGTATTACCCTGGGCGATTTTGTGTCCCAATTCTTCGTCCGCGGTCAAATATACCAATTTGTTGGTAATTTTACTGTTTTCAACAATATAGTATGGTGTTTCAATAAATCCATATGGATTTACACGCGCATATGTTGCCATATGGTTTATCAGACCAATATTTGCACCTTCGGGGGTGTGAATTGGGCACAGACGACCATAGTGTGTTGGATGAACGTCACGAACGTCAATACCAGCGCGATCACGGTTCAAACCACCAGGACCCAACGCAGAAATACGACGCTTGTGTTCCAATTCTGACAATGGATTATATGCGTCCATAAACTGGGATAATTGTGATGTACCCAAGAATTCAGATACCAATGACATCAATGGTTTTACATTGATAACATCCTGGGGTTGCATATTAGCAATATTTGGTGATGACAACGCTTCACGAACCAGGCGTTCAATACGAACCATACCTGTGCGGAAATTCTGTTCCAGCAATTCGCCAACGGTGCGAACACGACGATTTGACAGGTTATCAATATCATCAACGGTATCTTTGCGGTCAATAATATTGGTCAAAGTTTTCAGAACAGCCAGGAAATCAGACTTGGTCAACAGACGTTCATCTTCTGGTTTTTTACCGGATTCAATTTTCAAACGCTTGTTCATCTTGAAACGACCAACCGCAGACAGGTCATAATACGCCGGTTCAAAGCCCTGACGATTAAACAGATTGATTGCGGCTTCTAATGTTGGGCGTTCACCTGGACGGATAATATTATAGATTTCAATCAATGCTTCTTCGCGATTTGTTGTTTTATCCGCCAACAAAGTATTACGCATATGAGCCGTGATTGTTGTATTATCAATAGAAATCAAACTGATTTCTTTGACATTCATTTTATCCAAATCGTTCAAAACTTCTTCGGTAATTTCTGTACCAGATTGGAATACAACTTCATCACCAGACATAATTGGATCAAATAAATATTCGCCAATTAAAGATTCGGAATCAATGCCAAATTTCTTGGATGCTTCCATAATCTTTTTCAGACGTTTGCCATTCAGACGATCACCCTTAGATGCCAGAACCTTTTTATCCTTAGGATTGATTAAATCATAATTTAAGCGATATTTATCCAAACCTTCAAACACATTGGTGTCACCAGTCCACAGTTTGCCATCAAAAGTCAATGGGATACGTTTATAGAACGCGCCCAAGATTTCTGTATCGGACATACCACGGATGGATGTTTTACGCATATCAGCGGCCCATTTCTTTTCATCATCAACCGCGGGCAGACAACGCAACAGAACGGTCGCTGGAACTTTACGACGACGGTCAATACGGACATAGATTACGCCCTTAGATTCCTCAAAATCAATCCAGGAACCATGTTCTGGGATAATACGCGCTGTGTATGTGATTGGATTGCCAGCAACTTTTGCTTCTTTGGTTGTTGCAAACACGACGCCCTGGGCGCGATGCATCTGGGATACGATAACGCGTTCCACGCCTGATGCAATGAAACTGCCACGTTCTGTCATCAACGGCACTTCGCCCATAAATATTTCTTGTTCTTTGATATCGCGCAGGGTCTTTTTCCCATCTTCTGCGATATCCCATAAAATCAATCTCAGCTTCAACTTTAACTTGCTGGAATACGTCATATTACGCAGCATACATTCTTTTACATTATACACCGGTTTGTCCAGTGTGTATTCCACAAATTCCAGGTCAGCAATGCCGGCATAGTCTTTGATTGGGAACATAGAGGAGAATACATTCTGCAACCCAATATTTTTACGATTTTGTGGGTCAACGTCAGCCTGCAAGAAATCCTTGTAAGAATTATATTGAATTTCAACTAAATCAGGAAGCGGAGTTTGCAAAAAACTTTTACCAAAAGATTTTCTAAGTTTCTGGATAACTGCCATTGGTCTCAATCCTTTTTTTCTGTGCGTTTTGTGCAAACAAAAAATGTTTGTATTCCGTTTTTACGCCATATTCCCACCCGGACGGGACCGGGTGGGGACGACATCGGAAAACCGATGATTTTATTTTGCCACAAGGGCGGTGAATTATTTCAATTCAACCTTGGCACCTGCCGCTTCCAACGAGGCTTTCAATTTTTCAGCTTCGTCTTTAGCAACGTTTTCTTTGACTGCCTTTGGTGCAGATTCAACCAAAGCTTTTGCTTCACCCAAGCCTAAGCCTGTTGCTTCTTTTACAGCCTTGATAACAGCCAATTTGTTCGCGCCAACTTCTGCCAAGACAACGTTAAATTCTGTCTTTTCTTCGGCAGCAGCCGCAACAGGACCAGCAGCAACTGCAACAGCGGCAGCCGCGCTAACGCCCCAAGTTTCTTCCAACGCTTTGGACAGTTCAACAGCTTCCAAAACGGTCAATTTTGACAATTCTTCAACTAATTTCTGAATGTCTGCCATTTTTTTACTCCTAATTTTGTTTTAGGTCAGAATAAAATATTCTGATTTTATTGTTCTTTTTTTCCATACTCTGCCGAAACACGTGCCAAGCGCGATGCGGGTTCCACCAAGATACGCGCAATCGTAGAACGTATTTCCAACAGGGAAGGAAGCTTGGATAATTGCATAACGCCGTCAACGTCCAGAACGTCTGCATCCATTTTTCCACCAACGATTGTCAAATTTGGGTGTTCACCCGCAAATTTAGCCAATACTTTGGTGACCGCCAAACCGTCGGTTGCAACAGCAACCGCCGTTGGGCGTTTCAACATATCAGATACAGGTTCAAAATCGGTGTCTTTCAACGCCAATTTCATCAAACGGTTTTTTACGACTTTGAATACAGAAACCAACGGGCGCAATTCATTACGCAGGGTTTCAAATTCCTGTACAGTCAAGCCGTGGTTTTCAATAACGAAAACACCGTTTGCTTCTTTCAGGGACGACTGCAACGCTGAAATCAAATCTGATTTTTCTTCGCGTCTCATCTATTTTTCCTTCAAGCTTCTGTTTTGTTTAACTTTCCATCCGGGTTTGCCCCGGGTGGGGCTTTGTTCCTGCCCCAAAGAATCGTTCTTTGTCTATGATGGCAATTAAGCAGTGTTTTGACACCACACCATCAGTCTTGGACAGAAATCTTGTTCGTGCGCGATGCGCACAAAGAGCAAAGAGCAAAGCGCAAAGAGCAATTTTAGCCCAACACTTTGCCATCGCCCCCTAACTTATTTTGCATCAACTTTCAGACCTGGGCCCTGGGTTGTCGCAACGGATACGCCCAGAATATATTGACCCTTAGACGATGCCGGTTTAACTTTTTTCAACTGTTCAATCAATGCGTTTGCATTTTCAACCAATTTCGCAGTTTCAAAAGACATTTTGCCGATACCAGCGTGGATGATACCTTTCTTTTCCGCGCGATATTCAATCTGGCCAGCCTTAGCGTTTTTAACGGCTTCGGCTACATTGTTTGTGACCGTACCCAATTTTGGATTTGGCATCAAACCCTTTGGCCCCAAAACACGTGCAATTTTGGACATTTTCGGCATCATATCCGGTGTCGCAATTACACGGTCAAAATTGATATTGCCGGCCGCAACAGATTCAATCAATTCTTCGCCACCAACAACATCGGCACCAGCCTTCTTGGCTTCGTCCGCAGAATTTGCAGTAAATACCGCAACACGGACTGTCTTGCCCGTACCATTCGGCAGAGACAACATACCACGAATATTCTGGTCGGCCTTAGTCACATCAATACCCAAACGAATAGCGATTTCCAATGTTTCGTCAAATTTCTTGGACGCATATTCACGCAAAGTTTCAATGGCATCAGTCAAAGAATATACTTTGTCTGTGTCCAAATTTTTCCAAGCCTGCTGTTTCTTTGTCAGTTTCATGATATTATTCCTCCACCTTTACGCCCATAGAACGGCATTGACCCGCAACAATATTCATCGCAGATTCAATGGTAGAGCAATTCAAGTCTGGCATTTTCGCTTCGGCAATTTCTTTCAATTGCGCCTGAGAGATTGTGCCAACAAAATCACGACCCGGCTTATGAGAACCGATTTTCAGTTTTAAAGCCTTTTTGATATAGTATGACACAGGCGGCAGTTTCATAATAAATTCAAAACTGCGGTCTGTATAAACAGTGATAATACATGGAATTGGCATTCCAGGTTCTTTATCAGATGTTCTGTCATTAAACTGTTTACAGAATTCTGCGATGTTCACACCGTTAGCACCCAAAATCGGCCCAACCGGTGGCGCAGGATTCGCCTGTTTTGCAGGGACGACCAATTTGACCAATCCCTTAACTTCTTTCTTTGCCATTTTTCACTCCATTTTTTGATGCACCATTGCATCTGTTGTGCTGTGGTACGATATGGCATATCCACCACAGATGTGCGCCCCGTCGCCGAGGATTACACTAAACCCGTTCAACCTGACTAAATTCCAGTTCCATACTGGTTTCACGACCAAATACCAGAACCGTCACGGTCATTTTTTGTTTCAGATTATCAACCTCTGACGCGATACCATTAAAGCCCGCAAACGGACCATCAATAACATGTACTTCCTGGCCGACTTCGTATTCCATATCGTCCATGACGACTGCACCCTCTTCCACCTGTTTCATCAGGCGACGCGCCTCTTCTTCGCTGACAGCGATAGGTTTCTGTCTGGCCCCCAGAAACATCACAACCTGAGGAATCTGTTTTACCAGCGTAAAGGTTTCGTTATTCATAACCATCTGAACAACTATATAACCTGGGAAAAATTTCTTTTCTGTTTTTACACGTTTACCAGCCTTGATTTCCGTCACTTCGCGCGTCGGGACCAAAATTTCGCCAAACAACGCATTCAAACGACGCTTGTCAATCTGTTCACGCAGACCACGAGCGACCTTATCTTCGCACCCGGTATGAACATTCACGACAAACCACTGCATTTTTTCTTCCATATGCACTTCCTTTGACCGTTTTTTAGTATATCCAACTGACAATCGCGTTCAGGACACTGTCCACCACAAAAAAGAACAATGCCGCCAAACCAGAAAACACCAGAATCATAATAGTAGCACGAACAACACTGTCGCGGGACGGCCACACAATCTTGAACCATTCACTGCGAACAGACTTAAAAAAATCCAGTATTTTCTTCATAAAAACTTTACCTAAATTATATTTTCACCTTGACTATATAAGTGGCAGGGGCAAAAGGAATCGAACCCTTATCCGCGGTTTTGGAGACCGATATTCTACCGTTGAACTATGCCCCTGTGACCGATATTTTACACCACGCGCCATCACATAGTCCGCGATAGAATAGCACACAGGTATAAAAAATCAAGTGGAAATATTATAATATTTTTAACTTTTTCGCGCAAGCATAAATTTAAATGACTAGTGCCGGCAATCAATGGACAGTTGGTTGTATTTTTGTTTTTTTCTTGCATAAGTTGCTATTTTTTGTCTACAATCGTTTTAATCAAGGGGGAGGAATAGTGCAAAACCGCATAGAACCGCCAGTTTTAATATCCAGACTGTTGACTTTTGTTTTGGCAACGGCACTGGTTGTGCTGGGTGTTTTATGCGTAACTATTTATAATATGTTCCCGCTAAATCGTCCCCAGGTGTTTTTTCTGGCCACTGATTTACGCGATGATTTGGAAATTCGCTTGATTGAATTACCACCCCAGGACGAACATCTGGATAATTATAAAAAGGCCTTTATCCGCGAATATATTCGCGCCCGGAACGAAGTTATTACCAATCAAAAGGTTATGCACAAAAAATGGAACGGAACGGATGGCGTGGTAAAAATCTGGTCCACGGATGATGTGTATTCCGATTTTGCAAGCACAGCTATGTTTAACGCTATGATGAGCGAGATGCCGGACTTTGAATTTTCGTGTCCCGTGGAATTTGAAACGGGGGCGGTTCAATACTTGGCAAACGACGATGGAACATATCAGGTAAAATTTCGTTATTTCTGTACAAATAATACTGGACCAGTTGCCCAAAAAGATTATACAATCAAATTAAAGTTAGTATCAGAGGATAATGCAAAAATCAAATGGGCGGACCGTGTGGAAAACCCATTGGGACTGAGGGTAGCCGAATACACCATCGCATCGGAAAATGGCGACCCACTGGACACTGGATTTTTGCCGGGCGAGTAACCCACACAAAGAAATGGAAGGATTGGTATGACATTTGTTAAAGCGTTGAAATATAATATATCTTTGGTTTGTTTAGCGGGTTTGTTGACTTTGCCTGCTTATGCAGCACAAACACAAAATTATGGCATTCAAAGTGCCTGGGATAATCCAACCGCCAATATGGCCACAGGCAGTACCAAACCAGGATACGCCCAATTATCGTGGACATCTGGATCTGTATTACCAATAAAATTGCGCAATGGTATGGTAACGATGGTAACTTTGCCAAATGGCGAGCAAATTGCCGATGCCGTTATTGGGAATCAAGGATTGTTTACAATTGATGCGACCCAGGGTGACCGGACTATGTTTATTTCGCCAAATGCTGATAATATGGGGTCGGATACCAATATGATTGTGACGGGTCAATCGGGAAATAAATATATTTTCTATTTGCGCAGCGAACCATCCAATTCCAGCGAGATTACATATTCCCAGGTAGACATTGTCCTGGACGGGAATGCGGCTTTACCAATGGCGGGCGCGGCCACGGCTGCATCGGGTGGTGCCAGTTCTATATTCAAAAAAGCGGCAACAACCGCGTCTAACACAGTTGGTGTTGATGGCGAGGATTATGGTTGGATAAAATCTATGAAAATTGACCCGTCGGAATTCCGTTTTGATTTAGACATTTTTGTTCCCAACCCAGATGACTATGTAATTGCCCCCGAACGCGTGTGGCGTGACAGAATATTTACATACATTGACTTTGGCGACAAAGTTATTGCGATGACACAGCGTCCGGTTGTATCGCTGTTGGTTGAGGGGGGCGAATCACCAGTCGGGTTCCGTACAGACGGTGAAGATGGTCGCCTGTTGATTGTAGAGGCGGTGGGTGATATGGTTCTGCGCAGTGGTCAACGTATTGTTTGTATCAAAAAGCGTGAGAAACCATTCCTGATTGCGGATACAGCGTCGGTTATGGCGTTGGCAGAATCCAATGTTGCACAAAGTATGTTATCGGGCCAATCATTAAACAATATTGCATACACCGACAGTATGGCCGCGATGAGTATGGGCGCAAACTATACCGGTACCCCAGTATTTATGGGCAACACAGCAACCGTAAATCCAACAACGGGTGCGGGGTACTATATGCCAGCGGGTTATAACACAACAACCAGTTATTCCAGTGGCAGCGTGGTAAATATGCTGCCAGCGGAACGCAATACAGCGGGTGCATACCTGCCCCAGACGAATATTCCACTGATAACCAGTAATCAAACCGGTGTTGCGATTGAATTAAAGTCTGATACATCGGTCAAGGCACTGGATGATTATTGGACTACATTGCTAGCCAAATTCAGTGGCGAAGACGGTCAGGGATTATTGACCCCGTATAAAGATATGGTGTTCTTTGCTGTTGATGAACAGGGGGTTGGCGACCTGGGTGCGGAATCGGCAACGGCGCGTCAATATCGCCTGCGTATTGGGCCATTGGCGGACATTGATACAGCCCAGACACTGTGCGACAAATTGTTGAAATTCAGTGGGACAAGTTGCAGTGTGGTGAGAATGCAATAGGTCACTCGTCATTCGTGGGAGGGAGCATAGTAGGTTATCGGTATGAGCAAGTTAAAAGAGCAGTTTTCTGAATTACGCAAGAATACACCAAAACGGGTGCAGTGGTTGCTGTTGGCGGCGGCATTTGTGGTGGTGCTGATTTTATTGACCCTTTTGTTGAGTGGGGGGGATAAAAAAACGGTGACGGAAACGGACTCGGTGCCGGTGACATTAAAAATTACCCCGGATATGGTAAATTGGCCAGATGTTGTGGTGGGAACGCAAAAGACCCAAAAAATTAAAGTTTCGGCCAATGCCCCCGCAAAAATTGTAAAACTGGAACGAAATATAGAAGTTCCTGGCCTGCGTGTGGAAACTGCCTGTCCGAATGTGGGGGCAGTCAGTGATAAAGTAGCATGTGAAATCACGATAAAGTACAGCCCATCAGCCGTTATGCAACCAGAGCAAGTTCCGGTATTTATCCATTGGCATGCAGAGGATGAAAGTGAAACTATGCTGCGCAAAGATACAAAAATTGTTCTGACCTTGGGGGCGGTTGCCCCTAAGGCAACGGAGAAGCCACAGCCAAAGGTTGAAAAAAAGCCTGAGCCAGTTACTATCCCAGAACCAGAGCCCGAGCCAGAACCAAGCCCGGTTGTTATTAAACAGGAAATAAAAAAAGAAATTGAAACTATCGCGCCCGCGGTCAGTTTTGATGTCCCCGCGCGCCCCACGGCTGTGGCCGATGCCCCACAGGAACAATCATATGAAATTCCGGATGGATGTTCGGACTTTGCATTTCCGGGATATAATTCATCGGGAACGCAAATCGGTTGGATAAAACCACAGGCTGGTGCGTACAAATTCTATCCTTTTTCGGACAAAGAATGCAAAAATCCAACAGGAACATATAATCCTGATAATGGGATTATTACAGACAGTAAAGGCAAGAAAATCGGGACTGATGCCGATCATATTGGATATGCAACAATCGCAAATGGCGTATTACCAGAACTGGGGAACGCACCATCAAAACGCACCGTAAATCGGGCAACACAATTGGATTCATCGGATTTGGATTTTGCTGTGCCAGTTACAGGTGGCGGTGCTGCGCGATTGAGTGGGACAGATACAGGTTTTAATGGTATAAAAAAGAAAGAATACGAGGATGTTGTATATGGCACATCGGGTGACGCAAGTGCTGTTGTTGCGTCACAACCATATGATAGAAGTTTTGTATTACGTCAATATAAACCGATTCCTGCGACAATTGTATCTGAGGTTCGTGCAGATGCTGATGTATATGAAAACGGTAAACCTTTGCCTGTTCGTGCAACCGTGGATCGCAATGTATATTCGGACAACGGTCGCAATATCATTATTCCAGCCGGTACACTTATGTTGGGATATGTAAGTGGCGACCTGCCCGGGCCATATAAAGCAATTGGTCGTATGCAGGTAAAATGGTATCAATTCATTCGTCCAGATGGCGTTGAATTTAATTTTGACGGTACAAATGCCCCATTTGCTGGTGATGCACAGGGACGTGTCGGCGTTCCGGGTCGTGGCAGTACGGATTATATGGAACAATTTATTATGCCTATGTTGACGGCCATAGTACCAGCGGCGGTAAATTTAATCGCCCCGGTTAGTGACGCATTTGTAAATCAAATTGATTTAGATAACAACACCGTTGTACAAAGTGGGACTGTGCGTTCGTCTGAATTGGCCAAGAATGAAATTATCACTGCCTGGAATCAGGTTGCACAAAAATTGATGGTTGATATGATGGATAACACAGTTCCGCCATTTTCAATCGCAGCGGGAACACGTATTACAGTGTATTCACCAGAAGATTTAATTGTGGTTTGTCCAGATACAGCAAAAAAATGCTATGTTGACCTATATCTTAAACGCTCTTTAGAAGAACAAAAACGATTTGACTATAATAACGTTGCAAATAGTGTAGATATAGAGCGTACGGGGTCTGATTGGGTTGGCCAGGTTCGCAGTTTTAATTTAGAAGACTTTTGTTCGTCTTATTCAGAAGGGAAATTGACTCTATCTGACAGTCAATACAAAGAAATAACAGATATGGGATATAGTTATAGTACTGTTTTAGCATATTGCCAGGCAAGTCAGTATGAAGCAAAAAATATGGCGAAACAAAAGGCCGTGTACGAAAATCAACAAGATTCCAGTAATAAAAACAGTATCGCAAATATTTCACAACAAGGTACC
The DNA here is from genome assembly GCA_017463185.1 of Alphaproteobacteria bacterium. GTDB lineage: Bacteria > Pseudomonadota > Alphaproteobacteria > Rs-D84 > Rs-D84 > Enterousia. The sequence goes on along the minus strand of JAFTPS010000010.1, from coordinate 78,040 downwards.
AAGGCATATAATGAACAGGTGTTAGGACTGACATACGACGAAGAAACTGGGGCGATACAAAATCCGTTTAATGCCCCCCAGGAAGAAATTATAGAAGAAACCATTATCACATGCGAAGATGGTAATGCGCCAGATGCAAATGGATGCTGTGCGGGCGAAATCTATACCGATATGGGTGAACAAGGTTTTAACTGTTGCCCAGAGGCCGGTGGCGACTGTTTCCCGCCAATTCTGTAAACAAACCCGCCAATGGCGGGTTTTATTTTATCAAAAATATAAAACACAAGGATTTTTATTTGTTTTTATTTTTTGCGCGCGATTTCGTGCGCTTTTTTCTATTACAGACCCGATATAGAAAAACAAGAATATGGATAATTTTCCGATTCGCGTTGGGTTCAACACAGATAAATTATGTTTCGGTTTTCCGATTCGCAATACAACCAACAGTTGTAATAATTTACAGGAATCTTTTCTTGGGCTATATATCAAGTATCAACATGTCATAAACAGAAACCAAAGGAGAAAGAAAATATGACAGCACAAAACACAATTGTAATTCAACAGACCGAAAAATTTCAAAATGCCGAACAACTATGGTTCTGGTTCCTATATTCACGTGCGGTGCGTAATGGTTTTTCGCGCGCTGCACATTGTGCCACACGCCGACCGTGTGAAATCCTGGATGTGGAAACAATGATAACAAAACTGTATTTAGCAGGCCGATTAAATGACGCACAATTGGCCGTTATGAAAGAATTTGGTGACCGTCGTCGCGCGCCACATCAATACATCTGGGCCGAGAATAAGGCCGCAGCCCTGTGGGATGGCGCAATGAACATTATTGACAATGCCGCCCGCAAAATGGGATGGATAGAATAAAAATCCAAGGCATAGATAGTGGTTAGTGGATAGTGGTGATGGGCATTAGTTATTAGTACCTTTGTCATTGCGAGGGCGTGAAACGACCACAGCAATCCAGTCTTGCGTATTCTTATTTGATTCTATTTACAGGATTGCCAGGCTGCGCTCGCAATGACAACGATGATGAAAATTTATAAAACAAAAGGGAAAATATGATTATTATGGGATTTACGGACAGGACATCTAAGATGTTACCGCGGATTTTTTGCGGACAGTTTCGGCACTGTGCACCAATCGTGGTATATGATAATGGGCAAATGATTTTATATCAATTTGTGCAACGGGGAAATGTGCAAAAAATAAATCTGCGACGGCGCGACATTCGTATTTTATCCGCCCACGGGTGGGTATTTATATATTTGCAACTACCCCCGCCCCATAATTTTAATGGGCGCGGGGCGTGGACCTGTGTGCAGATGTCCAAACACGCAATCGGTATGCGAAACCGATATATTCAAACACCAGATGCACTGTATAAAAAATGCGCTGATTGCGCATTTTTTAGTGATAAGTTGTAAGTGGTTAGTGGATAGTGGTGGCTTTTATTGCAAAAGTTGTTTTGCAGATTCCAGTAACTTTATTGCTAAATCTATATCGGTGGTATTTTGGGGAACAGTTGGCACAGACGCAGAATGTACAGCAGGCATAGCACCCAGCAATTCATCGGCGTTTTCGGGCAATTTACCATCACGCAATAATTTTTTTACCCCGGCGATTGTCATACCGTGTTTATACAGCAAATCTTTGATAACAACCAACCGCGCAACCGTTTCGGTGCGGTAATAACGACGACCACCTGCGCCGGTTGTTGGTTTTATCGCGACGGGAAACTGTTTTTCCCAATAGCGCAGGGTATGCGCCGGTACAGAAAGGCGTTTTGAAACCTCGTTTATAGATGCAAAGTATTCATTTTCCATACCGGCAAATCCCCTATTCTGCGCTATCGGTTGATTCTGTTATTTCTTCTTCATCGGCACCCTCAATTGCGACGGCAGATACAACCTTTTCATTTTCCGCGGTACGGAACAATGTCACACCAGCCGTTGAACGGCCTGCGATACGAACGTCTGCGACCGGGGTACGAATAATTTTACCACCGTCCGTCACCATCATTATGTCGTGGTCATCGGCAACCGGGAATGACCCAGCCACGGCAGTGTTTTTACCACCCAGTTTTATGTTGGTAAAGCCACCACCACCACGATGTGTCAGACGATATTCATACGAACTGGTGCGTTTACCAAAGCCGTTTTCAGAAATCGTCAGAATAAATTCTTCGCGGGCTGCCATTTCAGCCATCTTGGCGTCATCCAGGACCAAGGTTGTTTCTTCTTCGTCTGTGGAAACCTCTTCTTCCATACCGGTGGCGGCGCGACGCGCGGCACGTGATTGCTTGATATATGCGGCACGAACAGCGGAATCAGATTCGCCACGGTTCAGCATCGCCATACCGATAATTTTATCATCCGCCCCCAATGTTATCCCGCGAACGCCGGTTGAATTACGGCCCGCAAAAATACGAATTTCGGGAACAGGGAAACGGATGGCGCGGCCACGATATGTCGCCAGGAATACATCCTGGTCTTCATTGCACGGCAGGACGGAAATCAAACTGTCGCCTTCGTCCAGTTTCATCGCGATTTTTCCGTTTGCACGGATTGAATCAAAATCACTCATACGATTACGACGCACCGTACCAGACGCGGTTGCGAACATCAGGAAGTGTTCCTTGCCCGATTCGGCGACGCGCTGGACATCCTCTTCGGGTACTGGCAGGATAGCGGTAATCGTTTCGCCATTTTCCAGTGGCAACAAATTCACCAATGGGCGACCTTTGGCTGCGGCAGCGGCCTCTGGCAATTTATATGTTTTTAATTTATAGCACAGCCCCTTAGAACTGAAAAACAGTAATGGGGTGTGGGTGTTTGCAACGAATACCTGGACCACATAGTCATCTTCCTTGGTCGCCATTGCATTGCGGCCCTTGCCCCCACGTTTTTGTGCGCGGTATGTATCCAGCGCAACGCGCTTGATATAACCCGTGTTAGTGACGGTGACAACCATATCTTCGCGTGCAATCAGGTCTTCTATGTCAATGTCAATTTCTGCATCGGAAATCTCTGTGCGACGTGGGGACGCCCAGTTGTCGCGTACAGATGCGGTTTCGTCGCGAATGATTTGAATAATTCTTTCGTGACTGCCCAATATTTCCAATAAATCGCGAATCGTCGCACCCAGCGCCGTCAAATCATCATGAATCTTGTCACGTTCCAGACCAGTCAGACGATGCAATTGCAATTCCAAAATGGCGCGAGCTTGATCCTCGGACATAAAGAACATGCCGTCTTTGTATTCGGTATTTGGGTCGTCAATCAACTGGATATAAGATTCAATATCAGACGCACGCCATCCGCGAGATATCAAAGCCTCGCGCGCGGCTTCGGGATTTGGGCTGGATTTAATCAGTTCAATAACTTCGTCCAAATTACCAACAGCAACCGATAACCCCAACAATGTATGTGCACGATTGCGGGCCTTGTTCAAATCAAAAATGGTGCGGCGACGAATAACCTCGGCGCGGAATTCAATAAACGCATCCAGCACACCGCGCACATTAAACAGCATCGGGCGACCACGATTTAACGCCATCATATTGACGGGGAAACTGGTCTGCATTTCTGTGTACTGGAACAGATGGTTCAGAACAACATCGGCAATCGCGTCACGCTTTAATTCAATAACAATGCGCAAGCCTTCTTTGGATGATTCATCGCGGATTTCGGAAATGCCCTCAATACGTTTATCCTTTATCAATTCGGCGATTTTGATAATCATCTGGGCCTTATTCACCTGATACGGGATTTCATCAACGATGATTGCAGAATGATCACGAAAATCCTCTATATGCGTTTTGGAACGCACGATTATTGAACCACGACCGGTTGTATGCGCCTTGTATGCGCCGGCGCGTCCCATAATCATTGCACCCGTTGGAAAATCGGGGCCGGGGATAATTGTGAACAATTCATCATCGGTTATATCCCGATTATCCAAAATCGCAATTATACCATTGCATATTTCGCCCAGATTATATGTTGGCACATTTGTTGCCATACCGACCGCGATACCAGAGCCACCATTTACCAAGAAATTTGGAAACTTGGTTGGCAGTACAACAGGTTCCTGTAACGAGCCATCAAAGTTTGGCTGCCAGTCAACTGTGTCTTTGTCCATATCGTCCATCAGGGATGCGCCCAGTTTAGAAAGTCGTGCCTCTGTATAACGCATAGCCGCAGCTTTGTCCCCGTCGCGCGAACCAAAGTTACCTTGGCCTTGGACCAACATTTCACCCATTGAAAAGTCCTGGCCCATGCGGACCATAGCTTCGTAAATAGAGCTGTCCCCGTGTGGATGGTATTTACCCATAACGTCACCAACAATACGGGCCGATTTAACCGTAGGCTTGGTCGCAGGCGCAACATCATTCATAACATACAATATACGACGATGCACAGGCTTGCACCCGTCACGAACATCAGGCAACGCACGGTCAACAATAACCGACATCGCATAGTCCAAGAAACTGGTACGCATTTCGTGTTCCAAAGACGACTGAGGAACACGGTTTTCATTTACTTCATTGATTATTTCAGACATATTACCTTCTTTCCCTTATTTTATACACAAAACATAGCAGATTTTTAGGCTTTCGGTCAAGAAATAATGCCCGAAAATTCACTTGACAAAACCTTTGTTTGTGATAGCGTGTAGTGGGATAGAAAAATATGGAAACATACAAAGACATTTTAATTGAAACACGCGATTCGGCACGCAAAATGCTGGTCAATATATCAGACGACAAAATTTTACGCATACAATATACGATAATCGTTTGGAATCTTAGTCGTATGATTGACGTATTGAACGCCAAAGATAATGCAGTAAAACACATTCGGCGCGCAATGGGTCGCAATAAAACAAGGGGCTAACGTTATGTTTTTACCATTGTGGCGGATGTTCGCAGCGATATTTTGTTATTATTTGATGTTAGAGGGACTAAAAAAGTTCGGACTGATAAAATCTAAATAATTTGAACAAAAAGGTTGCGTTTTTCAAAATCTTATGATTAAATGGACGCACAAACGGATTTGTTCTGGGGCAATCTTGTCTGCTTCGGCTGTCCCAGGATACAAAAGAAAAAGAAACCAAGGATAAATAAAATGGCAACTAAACGTACATATCAACCGTCCAAAACACGCCGTGTTCGCACCCACGGTTTCCGTGCCAGAATGGCAACAGCGGGCGGGCGCGATGTTCTGAATCGTCGTCGCGCGGCGGGCCGTAAAAGATTGGCCGCCACAGCAGCAAATTAAACGAACCGCCCACTGGGCGGTTTTTTTAGAATACATTTAATACCACATAAAAAAAATCAAGGTCGCTTTTTGTATCCCCGATATGATTATTGGCGGGGGTTGAACCAGTATTCGTATCAACATTGGAAGAGTTATCAAAAATACCAGAATTAAAAATATCTGTTTTTATGCAATCGCATCTGGCGGAACCGTTTTACCAAGAATGGTTTAATAAACACCTTGAAATAAAACTTACAACGGCATATCCATTATTGCCATTTTTTGAAAATCTAAAAAATATACAAAAGTTTTTCCTTTGGAGGACATATGAAAAATTATTTTCAGTTTTTATAAAAAATATAAGCGTGCAATGTTTTCATTTGGAAATACCGATATTTTTATAGATTATAAAAACGCAATGTATTTTTGTAAAAAAACGGCCACTGCCCGTCCGTATTCGCCACGCTATGACGCGCCCCTTCGCCAAGAGCGAAGGGGACTTGTCGTCGGTAGATTTATTCAGTCCAAAAACAATTCTCGGTATATGTACCGGTGCCGCTGTCATCGGAAAAACTGGTGCCCGATGGGATATAACATTCGGTGCGACCACCATTTGTATATCCAGATGTCGTGCCGCCATCACTGCATGCGGTGCACACCGTACCATTTTTATAATATCCCGTGCCACAATGCGTCATAGTGGAACAAGTGCCAGAATACACACATTCGCCCGCACGCGTGCTGTCTATTATACCGCTGTCAACTGTACCAGAACACCAATCCATGACACCAGTCAAGTCGGCAGAACAATATTTATTATCCCCCAGCGACACCCATTTGGATTGACCCGCGCAGTTTCCGCTTGGCACAGATGAATACCCATCAAACGCAATCCAATAGCCATCCGCACCAGAACCATTATCGCAGCAATAGTACAGATTACTGTCGCCGCTGATTTTAATAGTTTCGCCGTGCGATAGTGCAACAAAATCACCGACCACAGTATTTTCTGTGCAATCACCACAACCGTAATAGGTATTGGAACTGGACGATGTTCCAAAATAGTTATAATCCCCATCATACATTGCAGAATATGAACTGGACAGATTATATGTTGCAGCATTGACACTAATTGGCAACAGTGCGGTTGCCAAGCATAATATTTTGATTGTTGTTTTCACTTTTACCCCCTTGTTTTTTTCTGTGAAAGAAAACCACCAAAAATTTTGGTGGCCAGGAGGTTCGTAACAATCTAATGAATTGTGTTGTGTATTGTATATTTCACAACCCTCCTGACCAGGGTCAGGAGTTTTATTATTTTTCGTCGCAATAAAAAAGGCGCAAAAGCGTCCCGCAACTGCGACGCATTAGACGGGTTACGACACCCCATCAACGAAAAATCCCGTTGACAAGTCAATTATATGTAATAAAAAATATTTTTTCAATCCTTTATAAAAAGTGATTATTGTTGATGGATATTGTCGGCATTATTTACCACTACCCCGCCCTGACGGGCACCCTTCGCCAAGCGAAGGGGATTTAATCCGAATAAAAACAATTTTCTGTAAATTCGTATGTACCGGTATCGTCATCAAATTTTGTCCCAGCGGACACATAACATTCGGATATAGAGCTGGCGTAATAATCAACCGTTGTTCCACCATTGGGACACTGGGCACAAGTAAAATCAGATATGTCCATCCACGGTCCATATTCCCCATAGTAGCCCCGGGCGCAATAATAATACTCGCTATCCCATTCGCATTTCATATCGCCGCCGCACCAGCCCTCGGCTTGCATTAGTACTTTACCTTCGTCGGTTATTTCCAACAAAACTGACGGTTCACAATCGGAATCTTCTTCGCATTCGCGTTCAGATTCTGGTATTTCTTCACAGGTCGTTATTGTAAATGTATTTGTACACTCTGGGACTGTGACCGTTTCATCAACGCCCCGATACCCAGCACTACAATTAAAACAAGTTCTGTATTCCGTGTTGCCGAATTTACGAATTTCCTCCGCACTGCAACCATCAATGGTGGGAATTTCGACGTCACTTATGTATGTATCCGTACAGGCTTTGGCGCAAGTATATCTTGTCGCAGTGTTGGAACAATTGCTGTCCGAAATACTTGATTGCACCATATAAACACCCGATGCACAATCAAGACATGTATCAAATGTTGTTGTCCCGAACCGATATGTTTCCCCGTCGGCACAGTTTTCAATATTGTGAGTGTAACTAAGAACCTCTACTTCACATACCGAGGCAGCATTTGCGGCGACGCAACACATCGCCACAATAATTCCAAATATACATATTGGTACGCGTTTCACGGAATATTCTCCTTTTCCTTAGAATTCTGGGGGACCGTGGGAAAACGGTCCTTTGGATTCGGCATAAAATCCGATTGACAAAGCCCCGATTTCCGCGGTAAAATATGTGTGAATAAATGCTGAAAATAATGGACCGTTTGGATTCGGCATAAAAAATTCCCAGCAAACGCAGACTGAGTACGCCATACGGCGGTTTTTTTATTGTAAAAAAAATGGGCAGTGTAAGTGGTGAGTAAATAATAATGATTATATGATTCTCAATTTTATGTTTATAACATCCACCACTATTCTCTTTTCACTAAAAAAATCCCCCATTCGGGGGATTTTTGTCTTAGTTCTTTCTTGGGAACTTGACTGCGGCCTGGGCTGCGGCCAAACGTGCGATTGGCACACGGAACGGGGAACAAGACACAGAATTGAATCCAACCTGGTGGAAGAATGCAATAGAGTCTGGGTCGCCACCGTGTTCGCCACATACGCCCAAGTGGATATGTTCACCCTTGGTATCGCGAGCTTTTTTCACCGCATCTTTAATCAACAGACCAACACCCAACTGGTCAACAGACGCAAATGGGTCAGCCACATATACGCCACGGGCACGATATTCATCCAAGATTTTGGCAGTATCGTCACGCGACATTCCCAATGTTGTCTGGGTCAGGTCGTTCGTACCAAATTCAAAGAATTCACAAGATTCTGCGATTTCATTTGCCAATAATGCAGCACGTGGCAATTCAATCATAGAACCAACAGAATATTCAACACTGTCGCCCGTTTCAGCAAACAGGGATTGTGCAGTAGCATCAATCACAGATTTGACAATGTCAACTTCTTTCTTGGAACCAACCAATGGAACCTCAATTTCCGGCAATACGCGGACACCCGAGGCTTTGCATTCCAATGCCGCCGACAGAATCGCACGGGTCTGCATTTCGCAGATTTCTGGATATGTAATTGCCAAACGACAACCACGGTGACCCAACATAGGATTCTGTTCATGTAATTGTTCCGCACGAGCTTTGATTTCTTCAACCGATTTACCCAGGTGTGCAGCCAATTCTGCGATTTCTGCATCGGTATGTGGCAAGAATTCGTGCAACGGTGGGTCAATCAGACGGATTGTGACCGGCAGTCCATCCATAATCTTGAACAGTTCAATCATATCCGCCTTTTGATATGGCAATAATTTTGCCAAGGCCGCGCGACGGCCGGCCTCATCATCGGCCAGAATCATTTCACGCAAATCACGGATACGTGTCGGGTCAAAGAACATATGTTCTGTGCGAACCAAGCCAATACCCTCGGCACCAAAATCACGTGCCTGTTTGGCATCTTTTGGTGTTTCGGCGTTTGCTTTAATTGTCAAAGATTTGATTTCATCAACCCATTTCATCAATGTGCCAAAATTACCGGTCAGTTCAACCGCAACGGTTGGAACTTTACCTTCTATAATCTGGCCCTTAGCACCGTCAATGGAAATCCAGTCACCTTCGCGGATAACCGTACCATCAGTTGTTTTCAATGTTTTGGATTCATAATCAATTTTAATATCAGGTGAACCGGATACGCACGGTGTACCCATACCACGGGCAACAACAGCGGCGTGCGATGTCATACCACCACGAGCGGTGATAACACCCTGGGCTGCGTTCATACCGGCAATATCTTCGGGCGATGTTTCAATACGAATCAACATTACTTTTTTGCCCTGGGCGACCCATTTTTCTGCATCTTCGGCGTTAAATACAGCCTGGCCAACGGCGGCACCTGGGGACGCAGGCAATCCAGTTGCAATAACTTTCTTGTCCGCTTTTGGGTCCAACATCGGATGCAACAGGTGATCCAGTTGGTCAGCACCAACACGCAAAATCGCTTCTTCTTTGGTCAACAGACCTTCTTCCACCATTTCAACAGCCATACGGACGGCGGCGGCGGCGGTACGTTTACCATTACGGCACTGTAACATCCACAGTTTACCGTGTTCAATTGTGAATTCCATATCCTGCATATCTTTGTAATGACGTTCCAGTTTTTCACGAACATCGCACAATTCCTGATAAACAGCAGGCATCGCTTCTTCCAATGACAGACGGCCAGAGTCATCCTTAGACATCGGCTGTGGTGTACGAATACCAGCCACAACGTCTTCACCCTGGGCATTGATTAAATATTCACCATAGTATTTGTTTTCACCAGTTGCTGGGTCACGGCTGAAACATACGCCGGTGGCACTATCATCACCAGAATTACCAAATACCATTGCCTGGACATTTACAGCGGTACCCCAATCAGCCGGGATATTATTCAATTTGCGGTATGTGATGGCCTTTTTGCTCATCCAAGAACCGAACACCGCGCCAATACCCAATTTCAACTGTTCCCATGGGTCCTGGGGGAACACTTTGCCAATTTTTGTGCCGATTTCTTTGAACTTTTCCACCAATTCTTTCAAGTCTTCGGCGGTCAATTCTGTATCCAGTTTATAACCCTTGTCTTCTTTCATACGTTCCAGGGTGTGTTCAAACAAATCAATATCCGCACCCAACACAACATCACTGAACATCATAATAAAACGGCGATATGAATCATATGCAAAGCGTTCGTTGCCAGAAATCTTGGCCAATGCTTTTACGGTTTCATCGTTTAAACCCAAATTCAAAACCGTATCCATCATACCCGGCATAGATACACGCGCACCGGAACGGACCGAAACCAACAACGGGTTTTCCAGGTCTGCGAACTTTTTACCCATAATGGATTCAACATGTGCGATACCCGCACGTACCTGGTCCATTAAATCGGATGGATATGTTTGATTATTTTCATAGTAGTATGTACAAACCTCGGTCGTGACGGTAAAGCCCGCTGGAACAGGCAACCCAACCAGGTTCATTTCGGCCAAATTAGCCCCCTTGCCACCCAGCAAGTTGCGCATATCAGCCTGGCCTTCGGCCTGGCCATTACCAAAGGTATATACCCATTTATTACTCATATGGTTTCTCCTTGTTAAATAAAATGCTTAAAATGCCTGTGGATTGTGGGGCATAGGTAGCGTAAAAGCAAGAAAAAAATCACCCGTTGGGGCGATTTTTTTAAGATATAAAAACTGATATATTTATTCAGAGTAATAACAACCATCGTCATAATGCCAAGTCCCGGTATTATCCGAAAATATCTCGGTACTGGGGATTTTACAATCAGTCAAGCTGTCTGCGCCTGTGCCACTGCCAGTCGTTTGACCGGTCAAGTTTTCACCGGACTGAGCAACATAGGCGGGACACATTTCCCGCGAATTATTTGGAACACTGTAATAATAAATTCCAACAGGGTTGCAAGTATAATCGTCACCTTCGTAGTAATAACCAGAATATGTGTTTTCTGTCCAATAGCCCGAATCACATATTGCATCTATGATATATGGTTCATAGCCCCCTTCCTCGTCTATCATTGAAATTTCTAGAGTCAATGTAATATTTTGTTCCGTTTTAGAATATTGCCGATAACAGGCATCTTCCATTGAGTTTACATTGCCGACACTATTGCCATTATAGCCATCAGATAATGGATAATCAGCTGGACATTTATCGCATCCCGCCCAAGTGCCATCATACGGGTCACTGTACCATCCATTTTCACAAAAACACCCGGCCCCGTAATAAAAAGTCATATCAGACAAATTACAGACACACACATCATCTGCACCATCTAAACTGATATAGCACATAAAGCCATTTTCATCACTGGCATTTGATAACGCCCCACAAATTCCACTAGATTCTGTATTTGTGCATTCGCGATATTTGTCGGTGTCAAGATAATAGGCAGCAAAAGTATTGCTAGATATCCCAAGCAATCCAAAAAGAACTAATATTTTTAACATTTTACTTCTCCTCTTGTTGTTTTTATAAAAACAAAACCACCAGAAATTCAGGTGGCCAGGAGGTTAGTAACAATCATCAGAATTGTGTGCTTATTTATGTATATCGCAACCCTCCTGACCTGGGTCAGGAGTTGACTTATCATCGCAACCATAAAAAAACGCACTGCGTGCGTCATAAGTATGCATTCCGACGCTGATGAACGGGTTACTACACCCCATCAACGAAAAATCCCGTTGACATCTATATTTTACATCAAGGAATAAAAAATTCAATAAATGAATTAAAATTTATACACAAATAATATTAGAACTATCTTTATAAAATAAAAACGCCCATCAGGGCGATTTTTATTTTGACTGTTTTTTGATTATTTGCATTTGGGCAATACCAAAGACATTGGATACCGTCCAATACAAAACCAATCCAGCCGGCATCCACGCAAACATCACCGTGAATAATAATGGCATCCAGCGCATCATTTTTTGTGTCTGGGCAGCGATGTCATTGGCGGATGAGCCGTTCATTTTTGGCGATTGCAAATACTGTTGCAACCACATTGTTGCACCCATCAATATCGGCAGGATAAAGTATGGGTCCATTGCCGCCAAGTCGGATATCCACAGGAAATGTGCGCTGCGCATTTGGACGGACACCAACAAAGCCTTGTACAAAGCAAAGAATATTGGAATCTGAATCAACATTGGTAAACAGCCCGACATTGGCGATGTCTTGTGCGTTTGGTACAATTTCATCATTTCCATTTGCAAGCGCATTTTATCGTTGGCGTATAATTTTTGAATACGTTGCATTTCAGGCTGCATTTTCTGCATTGCCAGCATAGATGTGTATGATTTACGGGTCAACGGCCACATCAACAAACGCAACAGAATTGTCATTATGATAATTGCCACACCATAATTCATAACAAATGTATTTATTCCATTTAATACCCACAACATTGGACGCGCCAGGAACCAGAACCATCCATAGTCTATGGTTTCACCCAGGCCCGCAATTTTTGCCTCTGCCGCATCCAGGATTTTTTGGTCGCGCGGTCCCGCAAATATATGCGTGACAATCGCACCAGTATCGCCCGCAGCAACGGTTATAGCACCAGCGGCAGTATCGGATACATATTTATCCAAATTCTTTTTCATACGAATTGTTTGGTCCGGACTGTCAATAGATGCAACCGTTTCCCAGTACTGGTCAGCAAAACCGGCAAATCCGTTTGTTGTTGTGTATGCATATGATTTTTTATCCAGACTTTTCCAATCGCGGTGTTCAAAATCCGAATTTACATATGCAATTGCGCCATTGGATGTGGCACTGGCAGACGATGCGTCATTAGAACGAACTATACGCGCATATGGCGCAAAAGTTGCCGGTGATTTTGTCGGATTTTTAATGGTATCTGTTATTGTAATTAAATATCCATCCGTTGTTATTGTTCTGGTAAATTCCAAACCATCTGAATTGCGCCAAGTATACGCATCACCAGTTACACGCCACACTGTTGTTGGTGTTGGGGCGGGTGCGCCGGTGGAAAGTAAGCCAACCTCTATATAATCACCGGGGGTGGCCAGCAAAGCTACTGGCGTTGCGTCATCGGGGCTGGTGGCAAAGTTCGCCAATTTTACATCCGATATACGTAATCCCTGGACCGTGGCGGAAATTTGGTCTGATGAAATTTGTGATGCGGGAACGGCTGACAAATCCACGGTCGTGGTGGATTCGGCATTCTGTTGCGGAATTGTTCTTGGCGACATGATTGCACCAATTGCCCACCAGGCAACAACGAATATCAAAGTCCACCATAAAAATCCAGAAAATGGTGATTTTTTCTGGGCGGCATTTTTGTTTGCATTCCACTGGGCAAAGCCAGAATTTTTATCCAAGTACTGAACCATTATTATTTTTCCTTTGTTTATTTAATACATTTGCGGCGTGCCAGATACCAATTCAGGATATACAACCCAACACCAACCACTATACATATATCGGCAATATTAAATGCTGGATAATGCCAGCCACCGATATGAAAGTCCAAAAAATCCACAACCGCGCCAAAACGAATGCGGTCAATCAAATTTCCCAATGCACCACCCGCAATCAGGGCCAGGGGCAGATGTTCGGCCCGGGTGGCACGCGTGAACAGATAATGCAAAATAAACCCGATTATAAACCCAGTTATAATAACAATTACCAACGGCGCGGATTCCCCCAATGCGCGGAACAAGGAAAAAGATGTTCCCGGATTCCATGTAAAAACTATGTTAAAGAAATCAGTTATATGCGCCATTAAATACGGATACGACACAACCGACCACGCCGACCCATACAGTGGCACCCCACCCGTGATTAGGTACAGCAAAACACCCTTTGACAACTGGTCTAGGATGATAATGCCGAATATTATTGCCAGTACTGAAAATGTTTTTTTCATATATTTGCCTTTCCGTTTGGAATGAAATATAACAATACAAAGCATTAAAAGCAAATAAAATGTCCCCAAAATTGGGGACGGTTTTCTTTAATCTTTGTTGTCTGATATTGGCGTGCCCAGTGCGGCATAATTATCGGCACGCATATCACATAACAATTTTTCTAATTCGCGTTCGGAACAGCCCAGATGGTCCAAAAGACTGACGCCCAAAAAGAAAGAAGATTCTATGGTTTCTGGCATTGCGGTGGCGACACCTTCGCGCAGTAAAATCTGAGAATCGGCCAGGTTGCGCGCACGGGCAAAAATTTTCATACGCGGTGCAATTGATTTAACCGACAAAATCGTATCACGCGCCGTTGTTGCATTATCCAGCGCAACCACCACCGCACGAATCCGACGCGGGGACAGACCAAACTCTCGCAAAACATCTGTGTTTGTCGCATCGCCATAAACAACATTAAAACCACGCTCGCGCCCCATCATAACCGAACTGATATCCAGGTCTAATGCCACATATGGAACAGATTGAGCATCAAGCATTTGACAGATAATTTGCCCCACACGTCCAAAGCCACACACAATAACATCTGGTTTTATTGTGGCATCCGCATCATCCAATGTGCGCGGATGACGCTGGGGGAATAATTTACCACGACGCTGTAAATAATCATACAGGCACAACAACACAGGCGTTGTCATAATGGATAAAATAATTATTGCTGTTAAAATTTCGGCATGCGCGGATGGAATTGCGGTAATATTACTGTTTTTCATAGTTTGCAACATCAACAGGCCAAATTCACCACCCTGGGCCAGAATAAGTGCAATCATTGTTGCATCTGGCATTGATACACCACGCACACGCGCGACCATGAACATCGCCATAAATTTTACAGCAACCAACCCAACCAGACCGCCCAATACTATATACCAATTATGTCCCAACAGCGGCAGGTTCAATCCCATTCCCAATGATATAAAGAAAAACGCCAGGAACAACATTGCATAGGGCGAAACCTGGACCGTGATTTGATGACGGTAAAGTGTTTCTGACATCAACATACCAGCCAGAAATGCCCCCAATCCTGCGGGCATACCCATCCATTCCATTATCACCGCCCACAGCACTATGTTCAACATTACAGCCAGTAAAAAAGCCTCTTTGGATTTTAATTTGGCAACCTGACGTAATAATGGAGTCATTACAAATCGTCCAATAACAATAACAGATATTACCAGTGCAACAGAAATAACGGCAACATCAATAGCCGACGCGCCCAGATTAAACGATTTGCCCGCAAAAATTGGCAACATTGCCAACAACGGAATAGATAATAAATCCTGGAACAGTAAAATTGAAAAAGTTTGACGTCCCATATTGGTGTTTAGCTGATTGCGGTCGGTCAGAATTTGCAAATCCTCGGACGTACTGGACATCGCCAACATCAAAGCAACCATTACACACCCCATAACAGACCAACTGGTCAAACCAAACAACATTGGGAATAACATAATCGCAACCATTAAAACCTGGGTCGCACCAAATCCAAATATCGTGCGACGCAATTGCCACAGGCGACGCATATTGATTTCCAAACCTATTGTAAACCATAAAAACAGGATTCCCAAATCACCCAGGAAAGTCCAAGCCGTTGTCAATTCAAACAAATTAAAAATATATGGACCGGACAATACACCCGCAAACAAAAAGGCAACTAATGCACCAATCTTGGCCATACGCAATAAATAAACCAGCACGAACACTATTGCAAAAAAGGCTAATAAAGATAATGACATTTCCCCCCCCTGTCCTGTAAAAAGATTATAACAAACTTTTTGCTAGCAACGCAAACATTTCCGGCGTTAAATTTTCCGCGCGTTCTGTACCAGTCAACCCAAATTGCGACCAATCAACATTTGGAATTATACCGCGTATCATTTTTCGCCGTTGTCCGAACAATTTTGCGGTTATTTGTTCTATCTTGTCTAAATCAACAATACGTGCAATTTTGGCCATATTTGGAATAATCTGAACAACTGCACTTTGCACCTTAGGTCGCGGCACAAACGCAGTGTTTGGAACATCAAATAAAACTCGACTGTCCGCAATCAAAGAAGTCAATACCGCCAGACGTCCATAATGCTTATCGCCAGGACGCGCGGTGATACGATATGCAACCTCGCGCTGGAACATTAGTGTCAGTGATTTTATATGCTCGCCATATGCGATTTTATGAATCCAACCAATCAATAATTCTGTTCCAACATTATACGGCAGATTTGCACACACCGCATATTCATCCAACCCAAATGTGGAAAAATCAACCCGTAATGCATCATCATAAATTACGGTCAACCGTCCAGCGGATGCATTCACAATACGTGATAAAATCGGTTCGGTGGTTTTATCTTTTTCAATCGCTATAACACGCGGAGCACCCGCCATTAAAATTGCACGTGTCAACCCCGCAGGGCCCGGTCCAACCTCTATGACAGGGGTGGATTCAATATTTGGCACACTGCGTGCGATACGCCCAGTTAAATTCAGATCAAACAGGAAATTTTGACCAAACTGTTTCTTGGGCTCTAACCCACATTCACGCATCATTTCAGACACAGGCGGCAAAGATGAAATTAAATCAGTCATAACGACTTGCGCCCCCCAAAAGCAAGAGTTAAAGTTCCATCATCTATATAATCCAGTTCCCCACCCAAAGGCACACCAGAGGCAAGTTCAGAATATGTAACATTATCAGCACCAATTGCAGAAATAATATAATGTTGGGTGGTTTTACCCTCTACCGTATTGGGCAGGGCAAAAATTATTTCTGTAATATTTTCATTTGTGATGCGTTCTGATAAATTTGCGATATTCAAATCCTGGGGCAAACACCCATTTGCACCCGATAACAACCCACCAATGATATGATACCGCCCGTGAAACACAGATGATTTTTCCAGCGTCCAAACATCGGACAGGTCACGCACAACACACAGTTGCCCATTAGCCCGCGTTGCATCACGACAAAATTCACATATCGTTCCACGATCGGTCAAAACACCACAGCACGAACACGGCGCAATATTTTCGGCCGCATCCAACAGTGCCGTCGCCAGATTCGCCGCCCGTCCAGTTTTATCCTGTAATAAAGCCAAGGCAATACGTTGCCCCCCGCGTGAACCAACACGCGGCAATTTTGCAAATAATTTTATCAACTTTTCAATTTTTGAATTCATTATAACTTATAAAATACTAATGAAAAACATAACTGTCAATGCCATTAGCGACAGCGGATGATTTTATTTGCTGGGCTGCGCTTTCCGTTAAACCATATGTGCGCACACGATACAACCCCGTGCCCGTTGGTTCAACAACCGCGCTGACCCCCAATTTGTTTTTAACATTTGCCACCTGGGTGGTGGCGGCAGACTCTGACGAAAAAGCACCAAACTGAACCCCCGTACCAGACGCACCAACTGTAACAGCGGCACCGGTATATTTTGGCATTGCCTGGGCAGTGGCAGCATTATACGCATTTGCAAATGTTGTTGGCTGGGGTGTAATTGCCTGGGGCTGATAAACAGGTTGAGGTGCAGAATATTCAATTGGTTTGGTCGGCGTTGAAACAGCAACAGGGGCTGCACCAGTGGTCAGCATAGAAAACCCCTTGTTCAACATTTGGGCCGCAACATTGGCACGGACATCCTTGTTTTCCGCACCCAAAACCACCGACATCAAGTGCTTATCACCGCGATGCGCGGTTGCCACAAGTGAATACTTTGATTTTTTAGTATATCCCGTTTTCATACCATCGCATCCATTAAATGATGTCAATAAACGGTTTCCATTAGTATATGTTTTTCCATTATAAGTCCAAGATTTAATTCCAAAATAATGCCAATACTGTGGAAAATGTTTATACACCGCCATAGACAATAATGCAATATCGCGCGCAGTTGACATATGATCATCATTAGGTAAGCCAGAAGCATTTTCAAACTGGGTACGCGTCAATCCAATTTCACGTGCAACGCGCGTCATCAGGTCCGCGAAAGATTCTTCTTGACCACCTTTTAAATTTTCGGCCAGCACGCGCGCTACATCATTTGCACTGTGGACCGCAACCGCTTTTATTGCATCATCAACCCGAATTTTAGAACCGGCGGACAGTCCAAGTTTTACAGGCTCGGCATTGGCGGCGGATTGGGACACTATTAAATAATCATCCAAATGCAAGCGACCGTGTTCCAATGCATCAAAAGTCAAATACAAAGTCATAATTTTTGTAAGACTGGCCGGGTAATTTAATTCATTTGCGTTTTCCTGGTACAAGACACGCCCCGTATCCATATCCGCAACCAAAGCCGCACGATACTGGGCCGCGTGCGCGGTTGCACAAAATAACAACGCAATGAAAGGGAACAACATTCTTCTCATTGAATTAAATATTAGTAAAAAATATTATGTGTGGTCAACAGATAAAAAAACCAGACGACCCAGTTGTTATCAAATCACAATTATTATTGCAGGCCAAGGCACATATTTGCGCAATAATCTTTGGCATCATTTACCAAATATAAATGAAACATTACGTGACAAATCAATAATTGAATCCATATTATCATTGTCTGATGTACGCTGACGCTTTTCCTTGCCACATATTTCACATTTATGTGTAATTATAAATCGCGTACCATCTGGCACAACCGATATTGGACGCATCATCCCACCACAAGTCGCCGCACGATCACCCGGATTATTATCAACGTGACGCGACCATAAACATTCCGGACAATGATTTGTATACCCATTGCCACGAACAACTGCGCCACAATGGGCGCAGTTAAAATCTTCTAT
Source organism: Alphaproteobacteria bacterium (assembly GCA_017463185.1). Lineage (GTDB taxonomy): Bacteria > Pseudomonadota > Alphaproteobacteria > Rs-D84 > Rs-D84 > Enterousia. The sequence goes on along the minus strand of JAFTPS010000010.1, from coordinate 59,245 downwards.
CTTTTTAGTGAAAGATTTCATTACAGTCCCAATGCGTTGCGGTACATTTGGGTCAACTCATCTGCTTCGTCAATTTCATCTGGGTCCATTTTACGCAGACGAATCATCTGACGAATATATTTTGGGTCAAAACCCGCAGATTTCGCTTCGCTATAAATCTCTTTGATATCGGCGGCAATGGCGGCGGTATCTTCGTTTAATTTTTCAATACGTTCAATGATGCTGACCAACTGAGCATTGTCAATAGCACCGTGATTTGCTTGTTTCATTCTGTTTTCCCCTTGTTAAATTGATAACTTTATGATATACCATAAAACGCAAAAATCAAGAAAACAAAAAAACTAAATCAGGAAAATAAGATATGAATAAATATACAAAAATCACTGCTTCTATTGGTCCAAAGTGCGAGGACAGAGCCACCCTGACCCGAATGATAAGCGCGGGCGTAAATGTATGTCGTTTGAATTTTAGCCACGACACAGGGGATGTTCAGGGACGCAAAATTGATATGATTCGTGAAATCTCGGCCGAGTTGAATACACCAGTGGCGGTTATGATTGACCTGCAAGGCCCCAAGCATCGTATAGGGAACTTTGCAACCGAGGATAAATATCCATTGACCATTGGACAAAAATTCACATTTGATTCTGATGCAACCCCGGGTGACAGCACGCGTGTTCAATTGCCAGACAGCGATGTTTTGGGTTCTTTAAAGGCAGGCGACCGTGTTTTATTAAACGATGGAAAAATTGAAATGCGCGTTGATTGTGTAAGCCCGAACAAAGTAGAAACAACTGTTGTTCGCGGAACAGAAATATGGTCACGTCGCGGATTTAATTTACCAGACACAGAAATAGCGACATCAGTTCTGACCCCCAAGGACCGTACAGACCTGGAATACGCAATAACAAAGAATCCAGATTTAGTTGCGATTTCTTTTGTACAAAAACCAGAAGATGTTGCCGAAGTTCGTGATTTTATAACCGCGCGCACTTCACACCCAATAAAGATTGTTGCAAAAATTGAACGACCAAACGCTGTTGAACGCATTACCGATATTGCCGCCGCAGCCGATGCGATTATGATTGCACGCGGAGACTTGGCCGTAGAAGTACCATTTGAAGAAGTTCCCGCTATTTCCCGTCATATCATTCGTGAATGCCGCAAAATGAATAAACCAGTTATTGTTGCAACCCAAATGTTGGGGTCTATGGTCAGCAGTGAATTCCCAACACGTGCCGAAATTACCGATGTGGCAAATGCGGCATACCTGCGCGCAGATTCCACAATGACATCCGAAGAGACAACAATCGGCATCAACCCTGTAAACGCGATTGAAACAATGTATAAAATTCTGGCGTATGCAGATGCTGATGCGATTGCTAATCCATATGATTGGTCGCGTGTTGAAAACATTCCAGAAAATGATTGGTCACGCAGTGTGGCATCTATGGCATATTTGAACAAAGCATCAGCCATTGTTGTATTTGCGCGAGACACCATTGCCACAACCCAGATATCCTGTCGCAAACCAGACATTCCGGTTATCGCGGTATGTAATGAATCGGCTATTGCGAACCAATTATGTTTGGCACGCGGTGTATTTCCAATCTTTGACAACCAATTGTTTGGCCAACGTGATGCGTTTAATGCCGCACGTCGCTTTCATATAAACATAGGCAAATTAGTTATAGTGGACGAAGATAAAATCAGTTTAAGAACACTGGACTAATAAAAATGCGTTTAAAAAAAATCCCCAAATGGGGATTTTTTATATCTAAATATTGCAACACGCCATTTTATCGGGTATAATCTGCATGTCGTCAGAAATTCTGACGATGGGGTGTGATAGCCCGCTCGTTAGCGTCGGAATATATACTCAATGACGCAGCAGATGCGTCTTTTTTATTATTACGACGAAAAACAAACTCCTGTCCCCATTGGGTCAGGAGGGTTGCGAATATACTGAATAAGCACACAATTCTAACGATTGCTATCAACCTCCTGACCACTCGAATGTTTTGGGTGGTTTTTTCATTCGCGAAAAAAATCAAGGAGGTCAAAGAATGAAACAAAAACTATTAATTTCAACACTGCTTGCTGTTGGATTTGTTGACACAAATGCATTGGCATATACGTGCACCAGCGGATGGGTCTATGAAGCCACATATAATGGCGCGGGCGACTGTCCAAAACCAAATGGTGTTGCTGATAACGTTGGGGAAAATTGTGCCACCAAGAAATTCAGATGCCACACTGACGAAAACGAAAAACAACAGATGGTGATTTCATGTGATACATGTGCGACAGGATACAGTCTTGTTCAAAAAAATTATACAGGTGGCAATTGCACATCTGTTCCATACTATACCTGTGTCAAAACAACCGCATCAAATCCAGAATCTGATGCAACAACCTGTACCACCAGCACATGCACCAATTCTGCATGGACGGACTATGCCATAGGGTATCAAATGCGAATCGTGCGGGCATGTGGTAATTCAACCACCTGCAAGGATGTTGCACGTATTTATCGTTGTGCCAATGGTTATTATGGCATCAGTAGCACCGGTAGTTCCAGCATGTCGGGCTGTTCCTTGTGTCCCGATGATGGTATATCAATCCCAGGCAGCAACGACAAAATTACAACTTGTTTCATTATGTCTGGCAGTGATGAAAAAGGGACTTTTAATTTTGGCGGTAATCGCTGTTTCTATAGTGAATAAAAAAAATCCCCGTTTGGGGATTTTTTTATTTATGGTCCTTGATTGTGGCGGCGATGAATGCATTAAACATCGGGTGACCGGTATAGGGACTGGATTGAAATTCGGGATGAAATTGACCCGCAATAAAAAACGGATGATTTTTTAATTCAACCATTTCTGGCAGACGACCATCTGGACTGCGACCAGATATTATCATACCAGCATCCGCAAATTTTTGTTCCATTTCTATGTTCATTTCATAACGATGGCGATGACGTTCACTGATAGTTGTTGCGCCATAGACTTTATGCGCCAATGTATTAGGCGTGATTTCACACGGATATGCCCCCAGACGCAATGTGCCACCATAATCTTCTGCATCACAGTCTGCGATAATATCTATTACTGGGGTACAAGCTTTGGAAAACTCGCCAGAGTCTGCATCTTTTATCCCCAGGACATTTCGGGCAAATTCTATAACAGCAACCTGCATCCCCAGACAAATTCCCATATATGGAATATTATTTTCACGGGCATACTTTGCGGCAGCAATCTTGCCGGATACACCACGCGCACCAAAACCACCCGGCACCAAAATTCCATCAACATCCACACAATCATCGGGGGTAAAATTTTCCGCATCTATCTTTTTTAGACGCACATGAACATTGTTTTGAATACCTGCGTGGAACAAAGCTTCGTTCAGTGATTTGTATGCATCGGGCACGTTAAAGTATTTGCCCACAATCCCAATTGTGGTTGTGGGCAAATGTGCCGCCAGATAATTTTCAATACGTTCAAATCGTGTCATGTCACCGCGTGCATTGGACAGACCAAAATGTTCAGCAATATTGTCAAATACGTGCTGACCCTCGTACGCTAGTGGTATTTTATAAATATTGTCAACATCAATGCCACTGATTACACTTTTAGCAGGCAAGTTGCAGAACATTCCAATTTTATTTTTTTCATCCACCGTCAACATTCGTGGCGTGCGCACAATCAGCATATCCGCCTGAATCCCATTTTCCAACAATTGACGTACGGACATCTGGGTTGGTTTGGTTTTTAATTCCCCAGATTTTTCCAGATATGGCGCCAAGGTCAAATGAATAAACATTACATTGCGACGCCCGACATCATTTGCAAACTGACGAATAGATTCCAGGAATATTTTACCTTCTATATCACCGACAGTGCCACCGATTTCACAGACGACAAAATCTGTATCCGTGGGTGCGGAAATATATTCTTTGATTTTATTAGATACGTGCGGAATCATCTGGACCGTCGCCCCCAGATAATCACCGTGCCGTTCAGCATTCAACACATCCCAATAAATACGTCCACCAGACACAGAATCGTTGCGGGTCAGGTGCGCGCCCAAGAAACGTTCATAATATCCCAAATCAAGGTCTGTTTCATAACCGTCGTTCGTCACATAGACTTCGCCATGTTGAAATGGTGACATAGTGCCGGGGTCAATATTTAAATACGGGTCAAATTTCCGTGCGTGAACCGTATACCCACGCGATTGAAGAAGGGCGCCACACCCTGCCGCTGCGACGCCCTTGCCAAGACTTGATACAACACCACCAGTAATAAATATGTATTTTGCCATAAGAATGCCTCCTTATGTAACTTTATCATATGAAACTATTAAAAATCTGGCAATCTAATATATGAAAAAAAGACATTTTTTTAAATTGCATAAAATCTCGGGATGCCTTATAATATGGGGCACACACGATAAAAAAATATGCCTAATCCAAACGGTCCTTTGGGTTAGGCATTTATGTTTTATATTTTATCGCGATTTTTAGCCATTTGTCAATCGGATTTTATGCCGAATCTAAACCACCGTTTTTATTCCTAACGGTCCCCCAAAATTCCAATGGAGGAAAACAGACCAAATGGCAAAAATTAAACGTTTTTATTTATTGATTGCTGCATTGATTTATTCAAAATCTTATATGATTACAGATGCATATGCGACGACTAATTACACCAAAACGGATGCAGAATGTATAGCGACCGAAACACTGATGGATTATATTTATGATCAAGGGTATGGTGGTACAGCTGTGATAAATACATCTTGGTCAGAGATGGGTTTGGTAACTTGGATGGGCAATCAAGATGAGATAGTTGACGACTTTGGCAATAGGGCATGGATATCTGAAGTTTGGGAAAATGATGGCCTGGAAATATCAGAGTGTATAGAAAATAATTACGATTTGTTACAATGTAGCTATGCAATGGGTTGGGGATGCGGCGCAGTATCTTGTATAGATGGTCGCGGATGGAACGACAGTGAAAAATATTGTGAACTATGTGCAGATGGTACATATCAGTCACTTGGATATTTTTATGGAGAAGACGGACAGATGTACGGAGAATATTGTGCAAGTTGTCCAACATATTCAGCCTCGGACGGGACAACAAAATATCCAAGCAGTATAAATGGTGCTGAAACAATAAACGATTGCTATATTGCTTCAGGAGCAGCATGGAGTTTTTCAGACACATCAGGGAAAGGAGGAATATTTTTTGGAGATGGAACCCAGGATTGTTTTTATGATGGTGTGCTGGCGGTAGCAGGCACTTATTAAAACAAGGCCATTACCATTGACAGCACAAGATTTTCAAAATTTTGTCATAGATGAAATCAACAAGATTACCTGGCGGCAAAATCTGATTGTCCAAAAGTTGGATAAAATTGTCCTGCATTGCAGTCGCTTATGCGAAATAACACACGATGTAAAACATATTCCACCGGCGACGGGACATTTGCGATTACAACAGCGGGCGTTGGTGAAACTGGCCACTATGATTGATACAGATTTTCGTGATGCAGGTATTAATTATTTTTTGTGTGCAGGAAATTTGCTGGGGGCAATGCGAACAGGTGATTTTATTCCGTGGGATGACGATATAGATATGGATTTAATGCGACCCGACTTTGAACGTGCCACAGATTTATTGACCAAAAAATATAATTATGGACCATTTCGTACGGACTGGGCAAAATCGGGGCATATATTCAAAATATTTTTTCTGGATAAAATGTGTGTGGATTTGTTCCCGTGTGATTTTTATACGAAACGCATAACAACGCGCGACGATATGACGGAATTTCAAACAAACTATATCGCCGCCATGGAAGAAGCGCGTCGCATGGAGGACGGGCAATCCCAATACACAGACTATGCGGATATTATGCGCGATATGGTATTTAAAAATCGTCCACAGGACCCGCGTGGTGATATCATTGACGGGATAGACTATCAAACATTTCCAGACCGTATTACAAGAAACTATCACACATACATATGGCGACACGAATATATATTTCCATTGGGTGAAATTGAATTTGAAGGACATAAATTTATGGCACCAAATAACCCAGATGCATGGTTGACACAACGATATGGGGACTGGCGTGCGTTTAATCCCGACTTCACAACACACAAAACGCCTAAATTTTCATATGAAGAATTGCAAATAATCAATGATTTCCTGGACGGTAAAATAAAATGAATTTGGCACTGATTATTGCAGGGGGAACGGGAAATCGAACCGGATTTTGTATTCCCAAACAATTTATCCAAGTGGATAATATTCCCGTTATTGTATACACACTTAAAAAATATCAAAACCACCCATTGATAGATGCTATTTGTGTAGTATCATTAAATGGATGGGAACAATATGTTTATAACCAAGCACAACTATATAAAATCACAAAATTAAAACATATAACAACCGGTGGTAAAACGGGGCAAGATTCTATTTATAATGGACTGATTGAACTGAACAAACATTATAATACCAATGATTTTGTACTGATTCACGATGCAGTACGCCCAATTATTCCAGATGATATTATTGATGATGCAATCGTCACAGCACAAAAATATGGCAATGCAGTATCTGGATTGCCTGTATTTGAGGCCCTGGTACATAAATCTGGAAAAACATTCACGCCGCACGGTATGTTATATCGTGCACAAGCACCACAATGTTTCCGTTTGGGGCACATAACCCAAATACACACATTGGCAAAATCACGCGGAATTACAAATTCAACAACCAGTGCAACATTGATGATTGAAATGGGACAACCTGTATTTTTTTCGCGTGGCACAAACCAGAATATTAAACTGACCACGTCCGCAGACTTTACAATATTTCAGGCAATATTAGAGACATCAAAAAATGAATACAATTTTGACATCTGAAATGGACGATATTCGCTACATTCTGGGGGAAGGAACAGAATCTTTGCGTGGGCGACGGATTTTAATTACCGGCGCAACCGGTTTGATTGGATTATATATGATAGATTTTCTGATATGGCTAAACCAACAATACGATATGGATTTGAAAATATACGCAGCAGCACAATCACTGGAAAAATTAAATAAACGATTTGGAAACCAAAAACAAAATCTTATTTTTTTGGAATGTGATTTAAGCTTGCCAGAAACATTTACAACACAAGAACAATTTGATTTTATTATACACGGTGCGTCCCCCACAGACCCTGCAATATTTGCCACAAATCCAATAGGGGTAATCAATACTAATATTATCGGCACAATGCAAATACTGGGGAACGCAATAAAATCAAACGCACGTTTTCTATTTATTTCCAGTGGCGAAGTATATGGTCATAACACTGGTAAATCATTTACAGAATCCGATCCTGCAATTATAAGCACACAAACATCACGGCTTTGTTATCCAGCAGCCAAAATAGCGTGCGAAGCGGCCTGTATATCCGCGGCACAGATGCATAATCTGGATATAAATATTGTACGACCGTGCTTTATATACGGTCATACAATATCCGATACCAGTTCACGCGTAAACGCACAATTTCAACGGCAAGTTATATCGGGCCAGAATATTCTTTTAAAATCGGCAGGCAATCAGGTTCGTTCCTGGTGCTATGTGGCAGATACTGTGTCGGCAATACTTTATGTTTTATGCAACGGTATATCAGGCGAAACATATAATATTGCGAATCCAGAATCTGTGGCATCTATATATGAATATGCGTCTATACTGGCGAATATAGCAGGGGTGGAGGTGAATTTTGCACCAGGCGCAACACACAATCGTGCAAAAAAATCAGATTCAATATTAAACGCAGACAAACTGCTTGCACTGGGTTGGCGTCCAGTTTTTGATTTAAAAACAGGTTTACAACATTCATTCGCTTTAAAATCTTTGGCTTGTGTTTATAACGAATAAATTCCTATACTTTTGGGCATGCAGGAATTTATAAAAAATCAGCAATGCAATCTGTTTATTTATACGCCTTTTTTAATGGCGGGTGGTGCGGCGTTGTATTTTTCGCTATCACGTGAACCACATCTGATTTTTGCACCAATAATTACCGCCGTATTGTTAGCATCCGTATTTATAAAACAAGTGCCGATTTTATTACGCGGATTACTGTTATTCCTGTTTGGTTTTTACTATGCGGCCGTATTCACAGATTTTAAAAATACACCTGATTTAAAACACAATATCCACAATATGGAAATAGTCGGTCGGGTGGACGCAATTGACTATACGCCCGACAAAGTACGAATTTATTTGACCGCACCAATAAAGGGAGTGGAAATGCGCATTCGTGTATCAGCAAATGATACCGCAATGGTACGCGTGGGCGATACGGTGCGTACAACGGTCGGCCTGTTTCAACCAGCCAGTGCATATGCACCCGGGACATTTGACTATGCGCGTTGGGCGTATTTTAACAATTTATCCGCAACAGGATACGCAACAGAATTATCGGTTGTGGAAAGTGGCACGGGTGGCATAAATGCAATGCGCGACTTTCTGCACCGACAAACAGAATCTTTCCTGGTGGACAGTTTGATTCTGGGCTATAAAAATGCAGTACCGAAAAGCGATAATAAAATCTGGACCGCAACTGGGGTGGGACATATTTGGTCAATCAGCGGCTTTCATATGGCATTAGTTGGCGGATGGCTTTTTGCAATGTTTTATTTTATATTCCGACGCATTCCATATATTGTGCGACGCATACCGGCCAAAATTCCAGCAATGATTGTGGCGTGGGTGGGACTGGTTGGATATCTGTTTCTGTCAGGCGCAGATGTCGCAACAGTGCGCGCTTTTTTGATGACGACATTAGTTTTCACAGCGTTCATATTTGGTCGCAACGCAATATCTGTGCGTAATGTTGCATTGGCATTTTGCATTATATTACTGATAAATCCACACTATGTTATGCAGGCGGGATTTCAGTTGTCTTTTGCCGCGGTATTTGGGCTGGTATGGTTATATAGCGAGGTGCAACCAAAAATGCCCAAAAATAAAATCCTGAAAATAATATACGGTATGGTTTTGACATCTGTGGTTGCAACTGTATTTACCGCCCCGTTTGTTGCAGCACACTTTGGCGCGATTCCGATTTATAGTCTGATTGGCAATTTAATTTTACTGCCCATATTTTCGGTTGTGATTATGCCACTGGTTATTGTGGGTGCTGTTGGAATAAATATAGCGGTGGATGCAGCACACGCCGTATATAATTTTACATTTGAAATTGCAGAATGGATTGCCGCCCTGCCCGCTGCAAATGCAACCGTACCATATATTCCAAACACGGCTATGATATGCTTTGTGTTGGGGTTGATGTTTCTGATTCTGGTGCGGGGACGGTTCATAAATTATATGTTGTGTGTATTGTTTATTTTGCTGGGCGTAATACATGTGTACAATACGCCGCGACCGATATTCTATGCGACATACGACAATGAACTGATTGCAGCGCGTGGTGCGGACGGTAAATTATATTTCAACAAATCAAGGGCATCAAACCATTATTTTGCATTTGATACATGGAAACAAATAAATGGCGAAGGGACGGAGACATCAAACCCACGCCTTAAACACGAAAATGGCATTTACCGTTTTGGCAATATTGTATATATGCAAAAATTTGTACCGACAATGAAAAACATAAAATCACTGTGCGATGACGACAGTGTGCGGTATATTGTGTCATACTTTGAAATCAATTCACCCAGTTGCGCACATAAAATTATCCGCGGTGGATTTGTGATTTATCCCGATGACCGCGTAAAGTATATATCGCACACGCGACGGTGGAATTAGCAACTGATAATATTATTTGTTTTTTCATATATTTGTGATAGAATTCAAATTGAATCTGATGGGAATTGGATTCGGGGCTGTGGTAAGCCTGTTATCGTCGGTGCAAAATAAAGGCGCGTCGTAAATCCGATAATGTTCCTGTGGTTTTGCATCGTTATTTATCCCTGACTGTAAAAGCAGTCGGGGGGCTGTTCGCTATACAACAGGGCTGACCCGAAAGCAACAGAATCAGTACGATAATGATTTACCAACTCCCCGACCGCCAAATTCCACGGCGGTTTAATTTTATAATTGGAGTGGAAATGAAAATATTTTTATCTGTTTGTCTGTGTTTATTTACAATCAATGGCTATGCAATTGAAATGGATGATTTTACCTATTGGTATCCGGGGGTCGTGGGTGATGTTTTAAGAAGCGACATTTTACCATCAGAGGCAAAAGACTGTTTTTATAAATACAGAGAAAATGTATGGAAACCCGCCGCTGGATATTCTGCGTACGAATTCGGATATAATTGCATGTACGCTTTATTGCAATGCAATCTGTCAATGGATGAAGAAAGTATATATAACAGATGCGCAGAGTTATCCGTTCGCCTTATCAAGGAACAAGAAAAATATTTAGATTTATGTAAAACAAATCCAGAATACACTGTCTGTGCACCAGTTATTGGTGAAAGTTGTACGCCAGACGGTGCTTTTCACATTGTTGAACATAAAAATGCGTATACTGGGGAAAAATATGAAATTGAAGTATCAACAGAAAAAATAATTTGCAAAAACGGAACATGGCAAAAAATGGAAAAAGATTCCCATACAATACGTAAAATCAATCTGCAAGAACTGCAAGAAAATTTATATTTAAGATGCGTAAACCATCAATTAATCCAAGCACTAGGCGGCGAAAAAGACCTGTATTTTGATTGTGATGTAGAATCCAGGAAATGTTTAATCGCACAAGAGGCTGATTCAGAATCCCCCACGACATGGTGGTTTTGTTGTAAACTGTTTAACAATGGCGAGGTTGCAATGTACGACGGCTCAAAAGGTACGGATGGAAAAATAAAAGACCTGAAAAAACATCTGAAAATGAACAAATTATGTTCCAGTCCACAATGGATAGAAGATTAAATTTACAGCCCCGTCGCCAACGAAACGGATTCTAATATTCTGCGTGGATAAAGTAAAGGCCGGCGGCGGGGGCAGTAGGACCAGCGGCGGCACGATTATGTGCGGCAAAAATTTCATCTATGTCATATGGTTTGCCCAGACCGATTTCAATCAATGTGCCAACTATATTGCGTACCATATGGTGTAAAAACGAGCGTGCGGAAAATTCAAAAACTATTTCATCACCGTTTTGTGTAATCTCAATTTTATCCAATGTTTTAATTGGGGATTTTGCCTGGCATTGGGTGGCGCGAAAACTGGTAAAATCGTGATTGCCCAATAATTTTTTTGCCGCACGACGCATTGCGTCAACATCTAATTTACGTGGCACCCAATACACCCGATTCTGTTGTAATACGGGGGCAGCAGCACGATTTAGCACGACATATTTATAATGGCGCGCCACACAATCAAAACGTGCGGAAAAATCATCCGATACTATTTCACACCCCAATACAGACACAGGTTTTTGGGTTAAATAAAAATTTAATGCACGCATTACCGTTTCGGCACTGTGGTCACCAGCAATATCAAAGTGCGCCGTCATTGCCACCGCGTGAACCCCCGCATCGGTACGACCGGCTGCAATCACATCGGGACGCGTGGCACAAAATTGTTCAATCGCGTCTTTCATTATAGACTGCACAGATGGGCCTTGGCGATTTTCCTGCCAGCCGATTAAATCCGTACCATCATATTCCAAGATTACTTTGTATCGTGTCATTATTGTCCAATTTTTATTTCCAAACCGTGTTGACCATTTACAAAACTCTGCCAATCCATCGGTTTTTTTCCTGCGGGTTGAATCCGCAAAAAATCCAGATTGTCGCCGTTCAGACGCGTTTGTAATACTTTTACATCAATACCATTGATTTTTGTACGACCGCAACCCAGCGCACGAATCTGGTTATGGATTTCGCGGGCATTACGCGACCAATCTATTATCTCGTCCGTACCTGTCCATTTATGTGTAAATGTTGGTGTGCCATTTTGTGGTATCGCAGGATATGCAGATGGATTTTTTAAATAGTCAGTCAGTATTTGTATTGCAATGTCGGATACACGGTTTTCAATAATTTCATTTGTATCATTTTCATCAATATCAAATTCGCGACACATATGAATGCCGCCCGCATCCAGTTCAGCCGTCACATCCATCAAACATACCGCCGATTTTGTATCACCATTATAAATAGCCGTACGAATTGGTGATGGACCGCGGTATTTTGGCAGAAAACTGGGGTGAATATTTATTGTCGGCGCAGCCCCCAGTACATTATCACGCAATATCACACCATATGAAATTACTATATTCATATCAGGTGTATAATTATATTCATTGATATTTGTATGAACGGGCAAGTTATTTTCGTTTGCCCAAATATGTACCGGAGATGGGGTCAAAATTTTCTTGCGTCCAACGGGTTTTGGTGCACGCGTAAACACGGCTAAAATTTCGTGGCCACTGTTTTTTATTGCCTGAAATATCGGAACAACAAATGCGTTTGTTCCCATTAAAACCAGTTTCATAACTTGCGTCTCCGCACCTTGCGCATCAGCATTTCGCGACGCACCGGTGATAAGTAATCTATAAATAATTTCCCGTCCAAATGATCTGTTTCGTGTTGGACAATACGTGCCGGCACACCAGACATTTGAGCGGTCTGAACCGTGCCATTTTCATCAGTCCATTCCACAACAACAGAAGATGGACGCGATACGTGTGCATACACCGGCAGATTATCAGAACCCAAGACGGACAAACAGCCCTCTTCCATATTCGTGGTATCGGTACTGCGCGACAAGATTTTTGGATTTATCATTTTATAAATAATTTCTGTATCTGGGTCCATCATTACCAAAAAACGCGACAAAATGCCAACCTGGGGTGCGGCTAAGCCAACACCATTCTGGGCCACCATCATATCAACCATTTGGTCCAAGACATCCAAAATTTCGGGTGTGATTTTGTCCACCGGCGCACATTCGGTGCGTAGAACCAAATCACCACAAAGTTTCATTTGCAACATAATTAAATCCTCTTATAATAATCATATCAAAGGATTGGAAAATGACAACTTATATTTTTGTGTTATTGTTCATAATTATTATATTATTGCTAGCAATTTTAATGCGACGGCCGACTGTGGATATTTCCGCCCTGCGCGAGGACAATGCCCGCCTGCGCGAACGCTTGGCAGAACGTTTGGGCGCATTGAGCCAAAATGCAATTGAATTGAAAAACATCAGCGGAGACATTGCGAATTTTAAAAACATTCTGATGGGAAACAAACAAGCACGCGGGACATTTGGCGAACGCCAACTGGAAGATTTAGTTGCAGATATTATGCCACCGGAAAGTTATGCGTTTCAAAGTGTACTGGAAACCGGGGTGCGACCGGACTGTATTATCCGTCTGCCCTATCCGCCGGGGGATATGATTATAGACAGCAAATTCCCACTGGAAAGCTATAATCGTATGATTGCCGACAAAAAGGACGGATTGGCACAAAAACAATTTGAATTGGATGTACGCAAACACATTGATGCAATTGGTGAAAAATACATTATTTCGGGAAAAACCGCGGAATCCGCAATGATGTTTATCGCATCGGAATCTATATTTGAAACACTGCACCGTGAATTTCCGGCAACAATAGAATACGCAGCACGAAAGAAAGTGTTTATTGTATCACCAACTACATTATGGGCAACATTGAACACAATTCGTGCGGTATTATCGGACATAAAAATAAAACGGGCCGCGGCAAAAATAAAAAAAGAATTGGATATGTTGCTGGTGGACCTGACGCGATTAAGCGAACGCGCAGGCAAAGTAAATCAACATTTTGCATTAGCACAAACAGATATAGAACAACTGCAAACATCTGTTGGAAAAATTGCGCCACGTGCCGAAAAAATTCGTGCAATGGATTTCGGAGAAGAATAAAAAATCCCGCAACAGCGGGATTTTCATCACAATCCACAGCCAGGGACCAGGGCAAAAAAAGATATTTATTTTTTCTTTTTGGTCTTTTTTCTGGGTCGGACGGGTTTATCGTCATTTGCTTTATCACCCAGGATTTCAACCTGCATCTTTAATATCAAGTTTTCTTTTTCATGAATGGATTTTAATAAATTTTCGTTTTCTAATTTTATTTTTTCCAGGGCCTGGCGACTGACCACCAATTGATTGGACATATTACGACTTTTGCTGCGTGTCATCAGGTGCGTCACAACCGCGCCAGCAATCGCACCAACCGAGGCACTGATAAAATCAAAAAGTGTTTCTACAAGAACCATAGAAACACTTTAACAATTTATGCAAAACAAAACACTGGGTTTATTTTCTTAGCCCTGTTTTTTTATCAATCCAGACCTGTTCAGCGGCGATTTCCATCATAGGCATATCGGATTTACTGTCCGAATAGGCGCGAACAACATTCGGGATAAATTTATTCTTTTTCGCCCATTCATCCATCACATAAACTTTGTTCACGCCCCAGCACAAGAATTCATATTTCCAAGGTAATTTTTTATCCATTTTGGAACAGAATACCGCATCAAATTTCATATCTCGCACCAAATGTGGCAGCAGGTAATCTGGACTGGCGGAAACCATTATTACTTTACGCCCCGCATCACGTTCGGATTGCACACGTTCCTTGGCCCAACCAAAACGTTCACGTTTATGTTGTTTAATAAAACCAGGCGCATGTTTTTTTACCAAGTCTGGTGTCATAAAGCGACGAATGTTTTCACGCCACCAAACGCCATCTGGGTGCACCCAACGCGCAATACCACAAATACCCATCAATGGCAAATAGAACCAGGGACGAATACTGCGACGGAAACAGTATTTCGCAAATTCAACATTAGAATCACGACCAGATAAAGTTCCGTCAAAATCAAATAAAACAACATCTGTTTTTTGCAACATATTATTTTTACCTTTTTGTTATTCGCGCGGATTATAACAAGGATTTATTCAAAGTTCAATGTTCAATTAAAAATGCCCCAATGGGGCATTTTTTATTTACGGAATTTAGGTTTCCAATTGCGGGCACGTTCAATCAGGAAGAACAATGCAGGCGTCAGTGTGAATGTAAATATTAAACTGGCCAACATACCACCAATCATAACCGCACCCATACCCAGTTTCATACCGTCGGTGGACCATAACTGGGGCAGCATACCCATAACAACCGCAATAGATGTCATCAGAACCATATTCTTTTTATCATTCAATTCGGTCCACAATGCATCATAGACTTTTTCGCCATTGCGGATACGACCAATTGTCGGTTCCAACACCAAAATATTGTTATTTACCACCAATCCCACCAACATAACGAATGCCAACATAGCACCGATATTCATTGTCGCGCCAGATAAGAACATCAGAACAAATACACCGGCAAAACTGGTCAAAATTGATGTTGCAATCGTGAACGGATGTGCCAGAGAATTCATAATCGCCGCCAGCAACATATATGTCAGAATTGTCGCCAACAGGAAGGCTTGGCCGATTTCAGATGAAGCTTCGGCACTGTATTCAGACATACCGCCGAATTCAACATAATATCCGGGCTCCAAATCCATTTTATCAATTTCTGCCTGGATTTTCATTTGCACGACGCCCATCGTGGATTTACCGATGTTGATGTCAACCTCAGTCAGACGATTTTTATTTTCACGACGAATGTCAGGTGTTGCGGTGACACGTTTGATTTCACCCAATTCGGACAAAGGCACCATACCCTTTTGCGAATTGACATAGACATTGTCAAACAAAGATGCGTTTTTGAATGGACGCGCAAATTCCAAAATAATTGGATATTCTTCGTTGTTTTCCTTGTACTTATAATCATCGTTTCCGTACAATGCCGTACGCAATGTCGCACCAGCATATGAATTATTCACGCCCCAGAAATTCATTTTATCCTGGTTCGGAACAAACTGGGTTTCCAGACCCGGTTTCTGTTGTGCGCGTACGGCGGATTGAACCTCTGGTATAGTGTTGACCAGGTCAATGATTTGTTCTGCATATGCTTCGCGTTTTGCGTCATCTTCGCCAAATACATTCAGCACCAAGTCAGCAGAAATACCAGCAGATGAAGATGCACCTGCACGAATTTGAATTTCTGCATCAGAAATATCCGACAATACTGGCAACATTTTCTGGGCTAGCATTTTGTCCGATATATTACGGTCTGCGACATCAACTATTTCAACCTTGATGTCAATATTCTGCAATCCCTGGTCGCCAATTTTAACGGTCGTGGCAACAACTTCGTCAAATTGTGCCAGACGCTGTTCTATCTGTTTGGCGATGGATTCAGATTTTTCATATGTTGCGCCAACCGGTGCACGCGCGGTAATTGTGATTTCATTTGCATCGGTTGATGGTTGGAATTCATTACCAACAAACCCCATCAATTTCACACAAACAAAGAATATTACCGCCACCAAACCAATAACACGCCACGGATGTGCAAATTGTATATCAAACCATTTATGCAACCAAGTTTGTTTGGATTCGTTTTGCGATTTTTTAACTAATTTCGGCGTATCCTTTTGTTTGTTATCCGTCAATCGCAAGAATTTTGCAATCATCATTGGTGTCAATGTAAATGAAAACAACAATGATAACAATGTCAGATATACAACCGTCATACCAAACTGATACATAAACTGGCCAACGATACCACTCATAAACGCCAGCGGCAGGAACACCACAACATTTGTTCCAACCCCAGCCAAAACGGACACTGCAACCTTTTTAGTGCCATCAATAGCGGCATCCTCAGGATTTTTACCGCTGCGCAGTTCTTGCAGTGCGGCCTCTATTAAAATAATTGCGTTTGACACCAATGTACCCAGCGCAGATGAATAAGCCAATAATGTCATTGCGTTGATTGTAAACCCGGAACCGTCCATAAAGAAAAATCCGGCAATCAAAGAGGCAGGAATAACAACACCTGCAATAACGGTTGAACGCCAGTTGCGTGTAAAGGCTAATAATACTAAAACCGTAAATACAACCCCCAAAATAATACCATCAATTGTACTGTTAGTTTCATCAGATACATTTATTGATGAATCATATACAATTTGCATTTCTGCGTTTGGAAAACGTGACTGCAAATCAGCCTGTAATAAATGCAGATTTTCACGAATATTTTTTGATATTTTAATAGCATTACCGTCGGATGATTTAACAACAGAGGCAATTACAACATCTTCGCCATTATAGCGCGCACCATTTTCAACATCACGGGCGTCATCAATAACAGTTGCAATATCCGAGACTTTGAATTTTTGCCCTTCTACCGTTGTCAATTGCAGATTCGCAATTTCATCAACAGATGCAAATTCACCAATAAAACGAACGTTTGACGAATTTTGTGATGTTTCAATTTTACCCCCAGGAACATTTAAGTTGTGTGCCGCTAATGCAGATACAACATCCATAACGGTAACACCACGTGCCGCCATCTGGTCTGGATTCATTTCAATACGAATCGCACGTTCGCGACCACCAAAAATATCAACCGACGCAACACCATTTACCGCCGTAATTTTATTAGACAGAATATCATCAACGTATTCCTGTAATTCACGGGAGTCTGCACCGCGCAAAGCGATATCCAGAACGGCTTCTTGTAAAGGATTTAATTTTTCAACAACAGGTTGATCCATATCGGCTGGAAATTCAGAAATCAATGAATCTAATTTTGTTTTTACCTCTGTTGATTTATCGTTTACATTTACCCCCAGGTTAAATTCCGCCATTACCATACCCATATTTTCATACACGTATGAAGTAATCTTTTTCAGTTCTGAAACCTCTGATACTGCATCCTCGGCACGTTTTATAATTTGGGATTCTATTTCATTTGGCGATGCCCCAGGATACACAAATGTCGCGGTCACCATTGGAAAATCAACGGCTGGCGTGCGTTCTATATTCATTTTTGGAAAAGAAACCAACCCCAACACACACCAGAATAAAACGAACATCAATGTGGTTATTGGTCTGCGAACAAAAAATTTCAGCATTTTTATATCCCCCTGTGCTAATTATTTTTTGATTTGTACTTTGTCGCCGGATTCAACCTGGGACAGGATAACAATATCGCCATTTTTCAGCCCCGATATGATGTGGGCATTTTCTGAATCCTGGCGACCGATTTTAACAGTACGCGCGGTGGCGACACCGTTTTCAGCCACCAAGACTGTTCCGTTTTCAATCGCATACAATGGCACAAAAAAACCATTGGCGTTATATTCGGCATATTGCAAACCATCGGCAACACCACGAGTACGAACAACAAACATCCCAGAAT
The DNA here is from genome assembly GCA_017463185.1 of Alphaproteobacteria bacterium. Taxonomy (GTDB): domain Bacteria; phylum Pseudomonadota; class Alphaproteobacteria; order Rs-D84; family Rs-D84; genus Enterousia. The sequence goes on along the minus strand of JAFTPS010000010.1, from coordinate 40,864 downwards.
CTAAATCTAGGTTGCTTGACACATAGGTAATTACACCATCGCCAATTTTTTGGCCGACGTGCAATTTGTGTGCCAGGCTTTCGGTGACATACGCACGATTGTTATTGACCGCCACAGGTTCGTATAAAACGCCATCTGTATTTTTCATTTCAATATATTCAATCGGCGCGCCAATATCGGCAGCTATGCGTGATGCATTAAATACATAGCGCGCATTTTCAGAACCAATCGCCGCAAAGCGAAAAACAACCCACCCCACCAACAGCAAAACTATTGCCGTGTACAGGATTCGTTTGAATTTTTTTGTACTTAAAGTTTTTTGTATTTTTTCCATTTTTATTCACCTAACTTTTTCACAGATTCTGCCGACATTAAAATCTTGTATTTTGTATTCAGCAAAGCCACATCCAATTGATACAGCCCCGCCGCAACATCCGCCAATTCAACGGCTGATGTTTGACCCGCACCAAAACGGTCCTGGGACAAAGTATAAGTTTTTGCCGCCAGGTCACGCGCATTCTCTAATGTTTTCAGATTGCCGCGCAAGTGATTGTATTGTTTTATTGCATTGTCATACTTTTCGGTTGTCAGTTTCCGGGACTTGTCCAGGTCTTGACGAGCCGCTTCGGCATTCATTGCTTCAACTGTTGCGTTGGCACGATTGATACCGCCACTGAAAATCGGGACCTGTAAAGCCAATCCCCAATATGCAGACTGGCCACCCTTTTGATCAAACATATGCCCGATATCGCCAGCCATACTGGTATAACTGTATGACGCGGTTGCCGCCAATGTTGGGTATGCACCCGCACGTTTGGATTTAGCCTGGGATTCATACATTTTTACCTGTTCATCCAGGATTTCCCATTCGGGGGTGGACTTTAATTCACCCGCATCCAATGTGGCAAAAGAAGTTGGGAAATTGTCGGTCAAGACCAAAGGTTCGTTTACATCAATTCCCGCCATAATTTTCAACATTCTGTGTGCTGTATCACGATTGAATTCAGCATCGGACAGGTTGATTTCCTTGGTCGCAATATCGGATTCAATTTTTAACAGATTACTGCGATTAGCACGACCAGCCGATGTCAATTTCTTTTTCGCAGCACGAGCATTATTTAAATCATTTTCGGACAGTTTTACAATTTCATCCGTCATCTTGGCCGTCCAGTACAGGTCAGCGGCAGCATAGCGGACCTCTCGCTGGGTTAGTTCCAGGGACGCTTCGGACATTTTTATTGCCGATTTAACCGCCTTTACCGCATTGCCAATTTTACCAAATGTGTAAATCGGCTGGGTCAGTTCCAGGCCAGCCATAAAGATATTATCCGGAATTTCAAATGATATGGATTGGCCTTTTAGGCTTTCTGAAATCAATCCGCCCAATTCCGGCGGCAGGTCAAAAGTCTGGGACTTAGACGGGTTTTCAACATTTACCATATTCATATAAGAAACCGAACCGTTTAAGGAAAACCAACGATTGGCATTGGCCGCGTCCAAGGACGCTTCGGCACGGGCCAGATTTGCCTGGGCTTTTTTCAAATCGTGCGATTCAGCGGTAATTTTTTCAACCGCATCAGACAACGATAAATCAATCGCCATTGCAGGCGACAAAAAACATCCCGCACACAAAACTGCGAGCGCATACATTATCTTGCTGTTAGGCATTATTCAACTCCACCTTTTGTAAAATTTCCTTCATAACACGCATTGCGTCTGTCAGGCGTACTTCGTCTTCGCGAGAGACGTGGGCAAAAACCCTTTCAACACCCGCACGAAACAAATCCATCGCAAAAACCGCCTTGGTTGCACCGGCTTCTGACACGGAATACCATGTGTTGCGGCGGTCTTCTTCGTCAATAAAACGAACCACCAAGCCGTCGCGTTCCAGTCTGCGAAATGCCGCACACAGATTCGACGCCGATAGATGTTCACGACGTGCAATGTCTTTTAGACGCGCACGCCCCCCTTGGTGCAGACGCACCAATATTGACATCAACTGGCGAGGATATCCGATTGATTCAGCACGAGCCAGACGTAATTTGTCCGCCAAACGGTCCAACGTCCAGGCGTTTTGTTCAATCAGTTCTACAAATTCCTTGCGTGACAATTCAATCTCCTGTATAATAGGTTTGGCTAGAAAATTCGTTAAAAATCTGAATAATTATATATTTTAATAATTTTATTTCAAGTGTTTATTTGCATTTTTATAAAAAAATTCACCACACAGGCGTTTTTTTATACGATGCGCCCCGAGTCAAACATATCGTTAAAAGTTTTCTGTAAATTGGACGATTTTCGGACATCTTTGATATTTTTGAATATATTATACGAATTTACATCCAGACCGCGGGTGTATCCATTGACCGCGTTCCAAAATGCCATCAGCATTTGCATATTTTGAATATCTGATTTTGGGGCATTATATGGTTTGGATTCCGTTGCTCGTGCCGCGCCACGGTCGGCAGCCGATTGCAGGCGTTGGTATAATTCCTGGGCGACACGGTCTTCGCGTTCCAATTCCAAATAATTATCACAATCAGCCTGGTATGATTTCTTGGACACACGCAACGCCCCCAATCGCAAATTCAGATTTTTTATTTTTGCGCGTTGGGCATTGACGGTCATGTCGGGCGCAGTCGCCATAGTGGCCAAAACAGATTTTTCAGCTTCTATTTGATTTTCTAAATCCGTAATATCGCGGTCTAGGTTGTCAAGGCGTGCAAAATCCGCAGAATGTCGTGTTTCCAATGCGGCAATTTGGGCCAACTCATCCTGAATTCGGGCTATTTCATCGTCAATCGCCCCCAAATCCGCCCCCGCATCCAGGCGTGCCACCGCACGACGCGCGTTCAATTCAGTCAGACGATTGTTCAAATCATCGCGCTCGGCACGGCGCAACATGGCATAACCAAAGCCATCACGGGCCGTATTCAGTCGCCCGTGAATTTCCGTATATTCCCGTTGCGCACGCGACAAATCGGTAAAAGACGCACTGTCTGTGTTTATTTTGTCCAACGCACTTTCCATTCGCGACATATCGTTCATATCCATTTTACCGCGACGATGCTGGATGATATTACGCCCCATTACCCCCAGCCAAAACATTCCATTTACACCCAAATAAAACGCTTTATCCAGCGCACGCGTTATAAAGGATACAGATTCACTATCTTTGTTAAAAGATAATTTATCATCCCCAAAAATTGGAGTCTGGGATTTGTGAAATTCGGTCCAGTGCGCAGATGAAAATGTATCATATCGCATTACGGACAAGACCTCTAATGCAGTTTTTGCCTCGGCTACTTTGTGTTTTGAAATAGCGTATTTTATTACCTCAAACGCGATAGATTCTGCCTTGCGACCATTACGAAAAGCACCGTCCAATGCCGCGTCCATATCGCCAGATGATTTGATGTATTCCAGGGCTTCAAACAAAAAGTCGCAGCCTTTTTTAGCAGACGGCTGTTTGGACTGAACGCGTTTTTTGATATCCTCTTTTTTTTCAAGAATTTTTGAAATGCCGTCCGTGGGCAAAATCTTTTCTTTGACAATAGCGTTTACAATTGGTTGCGCGTTGACGTCTATGTAAATATGGCGTGCCGCACGGTCGGTCAATCGTTTAAAATGCTCGTCCGTGAAATCATCAATTTTTTCTTTGATTTTTTCCAGGGTATTTTGCTGTTTGCTAAGTTTTGGTATCAGTTCATTTGCGCCGGATTCATAATTATTGCCGGTTATAACCTGGCTCATATAGTTTGTAATTTCGTCACCGCCGGCGGACGCAAACTGGGAATAAAAAGACGATTTTTTTTCCGGTTTATCGGCCGCATACAGTGCTTTTAATATTTCACGATAAACACTGGGGTCCTGGAACTGGCGCAATTGGGCAGGGTTGATTTGCTCGTTCGCGGGGTCCAACGCTGCTGACAAAGAATCAAATTCGCCATACAATGCGTCGGCGTCATCAACCGTGGCCGCAGGGGCAAAAATTTTATAAATCTGGGTGCGGGTTGAATCCTCTAATGGATATTTGTTTTCACCGGTTTTGAAATCGTATGTCGGCGACAGCATACCGGGCAATATACGAATAAGGGATTGAATTTTTTGTATTGTGAACTGGGAATTACGGGAATAATCCTGGTCTATTAAATCCGCCAGAAATGTTTCCAATGAATAATCCGCAGAAAAACTGTCCAACAATTTGTTTTTCAGACGCGCCTCGTTCCGAACCAACAGGGCAAATGAACGAAACTTATCTTTGATGGCGGGCGATACCTCTTGCGCGGAAAAGGCTTTCAGATTTTTATCCCCAAACCATTTATCAATCGGTAATGGATTTTTATCTGGGTCATTACGCATCAAATCTTCCCGGCGGTCATTGATACTGCGGATTGCAGTACGACACAAGGCGTAAAAATATCGCCAATCCTCGTCCGATAAATCGGGGGCTGGCAAATCCGTGGCCAACAATCCCGTTTTCGGGTTGGTCCAGCCCTTTTGCGTGGCGGTGCGTTTATCATCCAAAAAAACATATTCACCACGCGCGTTTATTTCAAACGCCTTGCCCCGCAGGTCCATCCAACGCTGTTTGCGCGGGTCATCCATGTTATAAAGGTGATACGCCCGATACCAGGCTAATATAAAATCTTTGAACTTTACCGACATTTTCGCCCCCATAAAACAAAATTAAACCGCCACAGGTTTGGCGGTCGGGAGGTTCGTAAATCACAGTAAAGAATGATTCCGCACTGCTTTCGGGAAGAACCCTGTTGTATATGCAGGCGGCCCCCCGACCAAACAGGCAGTGCGGGGTGCGACATAAGAAAAGGTGCAAAAATGCACCGCATCTTATATTCGTGCGGATTCAGTACGTTTTTTCGTACCGCTTTACTGTAAGGCTTACGACAGCCCGAACTCACTATCCCTGTGAATTCAAATGCATTTTACTATTAAAATCCCCGGAAATCAATTTTCTTTTTATTTGACGGGGTGCGTTTTGTGTGACACAGTTACCGCGGTGTGTTTTACAAGGAAAGTATGTTATGAATAAAGATAAAGTTTATTATGCAAAATTGTATTTTAATCAAATCTTGCCTCAAATCGCAGAAATAACAAATCAATCCAGATATGGGTATCACGGCCTGTCGCATACGAATCAGGTGGCAATGTTTGGTCTGGATTTGAGCGATGGAATAAACACAGACCCATTACCGGTACTGTTGGCGGCGGGCCTGCACGATTGTGCGCGTACAAATGACGCATGGTGTACGGAACACGGTCCACGCGCCGTACCAATCGGACGCGAATTTTTGGCAAAGAATTACGCCAATTTATCGACCACAACAGTACAAAAGATTCTGTACGCCATAGAACATCATACAACTGGTCGCCACGCACCAGATACCGTTTCGGCCTGTCTGTGGGATGCAGACAGAATACGTTTGTCGTGGGAAATGGAATATTTGCCACACCTGTTTTCAACAAATATTGGTCGCTATATCGCGGGAATGACGCCACCACGACAGGCGCAATATATCGCAGCCCAAGATGATTTTTTGATAAAGAACAATATCCTGACACGCGCACAAATTGAATTTGACCGTGAACAGGACCGGATACAAAATACAACCGTATACAGTAATAAAGTGCGATAATTTTATTATTGCAAAACTTTGAAAGATAATTATAATCAATGTCGCAATTGGGGTGTCGTCTAATGGTAGGACAAGAGATTTTGGTTCTCTTTATCATGGTTCGAATCCGTGCGCCCCAACCACATATTTATGTTCGGGGCTGAATTCTAGGTTTTTAGCAGAAAACCAATGAAGACAGCTCTTTTTTTATCTGATTTTGATACCAATTTTACATCAAATGAATTGGCATCCACTTATGCAAAAAACCTGTGTGTGCGCAATGGAATTTTTTATCTGCGCCGCATGGTAAAGGGAAAAAGATACCTGCGCTCACTACACACCAGCGACCCCGACTTGGCACGATATTTAGTTAGGCAGATACTGAATGCAGAGCACAATATTGGCACAGCACAAAAAAATAAAAAAATTTTTATTTATTAGCTTTGAAAATTACGAATAATTGAGAAATTGGTTTGGGCTTGAAATTGATTAATCTAATTGATACACTATGAATGAATCCATAGGGATATGGGTTCGGGGCTGTCACAAGCCTATTCTGTTCGGTGCAAAATGCTAATGGCATCGTTATCCGATGTCATTCCTGTGGTTTTGTGTCGTTATTTATCCCTGACTTGCATAAGTCGGGGAGCTGTTTGCTATACAACAGGGGCAGCCCGAAAGCAGCAGAATCAATAACAGAATGATTTGTGAACTCCCCGACCGCCTGATATCCCATGGCGGTCTAATTTTATACATGGGAGTTATATATGAAAAAACTTGCGATTTTGACATCTATTTTAGCATTGACTGCATGTGGTGGTGGCAGTGGCGGTTCGGGTGGTGGTGCCGGTATTGGCGGGGCACCTACAGGAAACACTACACCAATCATACCCGAAATCGGTGGAGCTACCGCAGTAGAAAACGTTGCCTTTGACGGGGACTATGTTGTAAGCACAAATGACAAAGGACAAATTATTGCATTAGCAGAAACTTGGGAAACGCCAGAAGGCGAAACAAACGGTGTCACATATCATGTTGTTCCAGAAACGGGCAAGATTTCAAGTATAGAATATCCTGATGGCGAAAATAAAGGAGTATTAGAAGACGGTGCGGTTCAACTGTATGGCAGACGTGCCGGTCTGAAATTTGCCGACTTTGGTATGATGTATGTAAAAACGATGGTGTCAGGATATGAAACAGAAGCAACATGGGCGCCTCTTTTGGCAGGAAATTCAGATAAAGAGATTCAAACCGTCAACGGTACAAATTCTTTTACAGGAAGCGCGGTGGCTGTGATTGGGTCCGACATTACGGATGGTTCGGATGTTATGATAACAAATACAGATGATGCAAATCTGGTTTTCAATGGCACAACAGGTGCGTATACATTGGTAATGGATTTTACAAAATCGGATGCAGACAAATGGTACAAAGTTAGATATAATAGTGCCACAGATACTACAGGACAGAATATTGCATTTTCCAATCCAGATAATGTAGACATAGATAATACATTTGCACTGGCGAACGTGTCAGAACCTATTTCTATGGACGATATGGGTTACGCGTCTGTTTCGGTGAATTTTTATGGTGAAGATGCCACAGCCAGTGAAGCGACTGCTGAACTTGGGGTGTATGACCTGGAAGGTGCGATTGGCAATACTGTTCATTTCCATTCTACGTTTGGTGGGAAAGTGGCCCAGTAAATGCGTCTGTATTGTTTAATCTTTGCGTTGGTTATGGTTTTGCCTGGGGTCGCCTGGGCAAAACCTGATACCAAAACAAAAAACACCCCAAAAGAAATCACCATGACCACGACACAGGCGATGCAACTGGCCGGAACAATGGTTGACCATGGGGATTATGACCATGCGTTGCAAATCCTGACCCAGACACCGAAAATGAATAATGTGGCACTGGAAATAGAACGCTGGTTTTTACTGGCACAGATTGCCCAAAAACGTGGTGATTATGAATCCGCAATCAAGATATATCGCAAGATACTGGATGACCAACCGAACCTGGCGCGTATACGCTTTGAACTGGCAACGTGTTATATACACACCGAACAATGGTCACGTGCCGACTATCACCTGCGTTTGGCCATGGCGGGGAAAGATTTGCCGGAAAATGCACGCGGACTTATGAATTATTATCGGTACATCGTACGCAAGAACAAAAATTGGAATGTATGGTTCAATATTGGGGCCGCGCCAGATAACAATGTAAATAATGCCGCCGGCGGTCAAGAATGTGTGGCGACTATGTTCGGGCTGATGTGTCGTGATTTGAATGAACCGGAATCTGCAATCGGGACAAATCTGACATTGGGCGGGTCTTATGAATTCAAATTGTCTGACCAGTGGCGATGGAAATCAGACATCAATCTTTACAGCAATATATACGACAAACACGAATTTGATGACCTGTATATCGGTGCATCTACGGGGCCACGCTTTGTTTGGAATCGTGGGGATATTTGGTTGGCAGGTATCGCGGCGCGGCGTTGGTATGGATGGGAAAGATACAACTGGTCTGTGGGCGCACGATTGGATACAAATTATGACTTTACACGCAGATTGTCGGGTGGATTATATCTGCGCGCCATGAATAACGAATATGACCTGTATGGGGATTTTTTGAGCGGTCAGACATACTCAGCAAACATGCGCCTGACATATTCATTTAGCGCAAGTGTTTATATGAATCTGCGTGCCGGTATTACCCGCGAAGATACCGCCAGTCCAATATACGCATACTGGCAACCAAGTTTATCTGTGGGGTTGGGTGCAGAATTGCCATGGGGATTTCACGCATATTTTGAGCCGTCAGTATATTGGTCGCTGTATGATGATGCGCGTTGGACGGTGGATAACAATCAATTCAAGGAAATAACCGAGCGGGACTTTACACATCGTTATGCTCTGTCACTATCAAACAACAAATTGGATATATGGGGCTTTGTGCCGACAATTACATTCAGCTATACACAACGGGATTCAAATATATGGCAACGTGAATATAACAAGACGGCGATTGAATTTACCATGCAACAAAGATTCTGATAACAACATAACAAAAGGAGCAAAACATGAAAAAACTTGTATTATTGACATCTGTTTTAGCACTGGCCGCATGTGGTGGCAGTGGCGGTTCAGGTGGTGGTGCCGGCATTGGTGATGTGCCAAGTATCCCAGAAACACCAAACACCCCAGATACGCCAATCGTCCCAGATGTACCAACCATAGAAGCACCAGTATTGATTACGGAAACGATTAGCGATACTGTTCGGGCATCAAATGCATCTGTGACAGGCATTGCATTGGATAATCGTGCAGAATTGATTGATATGGTTGAACAGACATTGGGCAAAACATACCAAGACGAAGAAACATCAGCCGCCACATATTCTTTGCGTACAGGTCATGGTATGGATAATGATAAACGTTGGGAATGGGCCAAGGGCAAGATAAATCACATGGGATGGTTTGATAAATCGGACGAAGATTTGTTGGCTAAAATGAATGAATACAAGAAACAAGGTGAAGAAGCATACAACAAATTTATCAATGACCTGAAAGATGCCTTTACACTTATTGGCGGCAGCGCGGGGGATTTTGATAGCTTTTTAGACTCTGACGATTGTGCAGGTCTGGCAGGGTTTATCACAGGTATTATTGGTGGTGACTTGAAAGACGATTTTGAGCAGACCAAAGAAGATATGCAATACAAGGAATTTGACCTGAGTGGTGTAGAAATGACCTTGGCTTCAAGTGCAAATGACGGTGAAGGTACGTTAGATGTTTTGACGTTCGGACTTGGGGAAGATGGCAGTATCATAGCGGCAGATATGGTGTCGTATGTGTCTGATAATGGCGAAGGTGTTAGTGTCAACCCAGACAGCACAACAACTTTTACGCGCAAAGAAGACAAGGTTTTTGAATTGGTTCAAGAGGCTGTGTTAAAGGATAGAAAACTTGAAGGAACTGTCACCGTTCAAACTTATGGGGCTGAATACGGTTTGAGATATTCTGATTTTGGTGGAATGAAAATCGCCCTGATAGAATCTGAATTATCGTCTGGCGCCGTTCAGGGAACGGAAAATTCTATCACCCCATTTGCAGGTGGTTATGCAGACAAGAAGATAGCAAGGTCAGAGCTTAGTGGTCGTCACGAATTTGCTGGATATGCCGTTGGAGCGGTGGCAGGAAGCGACGACTCTGGCGATGAACTTTCCTTGGGGGCAGATGCTACCTTGGTGTTTGCAGATGGTACAGAAACTATCAATATGAATTTTTCTGAAAATAATTGGTATGATGTAGAAATTGTAAAAACAAGCGATAGCACAGCCAGCATATCTTTTTCTAATGGGGAAAATGTTGATAACAACTATCGTGTGTTTGTAGATGGTGTTGCCGCATCTGAAAAAACTGTAGATAACTATATTACCGGCAATTATAATGGTGGCGGTTATGACGAAAACAGTACAGTAAATGGTAAATTGGAAATTTCATACTATGGTGTGAACGCTAATCCAAACGAGGTCAACGGTGTGACACAGTATGTTGAAACTGTTCCAGAAGGCGAAATACGTATGAACGTAGCTTTTGGGGCCGCGAAGTAGTTTATTTTCGCACCAATACACAAATCCCCCTTGGATGGGGGATTTTTATGTCAGAAATATTTTTCTATTCCTTGACGGAACTGGTCGGTGAATATTGTTTTGAAGTACGACCAATCGTTCTGCTCGTAAAATAATATCATGCCTTTCTTATACTCTATCTCGTCTGCACTGCGATAGGACAATGGACAATAGTCGGCGGCCAACAATAACGCATTGCCTACTGTACGTGCTGTGCGCTTGTTTCCATCTTCAAACGGTTGAATATACGAAATCAGCAATACTGCGGCCAGTGCCTTTTCCAATGGATGAGTAAAGGCATTTATCAGTTCAACCATTTTTTCCAACGCTTCCATTATCTGCTGTCTGTTATCCAGTGGGCGATAGTTTGTACCAATGATTCTGACACGTCTTTGGCGGATACCGTTTTCTATCTCAAGTTCCCCTGTCAGTAATCTGTGAATATGTTCTATTTTGGCGATTGTGATTTGTTCAAAGAAATCCGGCTGCTGAAAAATAAAATCCAGCGCCGCCTTGTGATTCAAAATCATTATGGCTTCGTCTTTCTTTTTGCCTGCTGCTTCGGTTTTATCCTTTATCAGGCGTTCTGTATCCAACAGGGTGTATGTATTACCTTCTATTTTGGACGATTTCCACGCAAATTCAATTGTCAGACGTTCAATTTCTTTCTTCAATTCCGTTGGGGATAATTCTGCTTTGTTTTGTCTGTATGTCTTATTTTGCATGTCCAGTTCGGATAATTCCTTGGCACTAAACAAATCGTGCATCATGTCCCAAATGTCAAAATTGAAGTATTCGTGTTTCAATGTGCGATTGTCTGGGTCAATTGCAAAGTAAGATTCTATATCAATTGCGGGCGCATACGTCGTTGCACGTGCCGAGCCAGATTTTACGACCATTCCACCAGATATCAGTGCATCAATATCACGTAAAACAGTGGCGCGAGAGCTTTTTTCTGCCCACGCATTTGCCATATATTCAACGATTGCAGCGCTGTTGGTATTTGGGTGCTGTTTTATAAATTGTAATATAAAATCTTGTCTTTTTGTCATAATCGTCTCACTTTTATGTCAGAATCGTATCATTTTTTGAGACGATTTGCAATGTTTTTTGAGACGATTTGGCAGTCCCCCGTATTAGCATTGAAAAGACAGATGTTGGGGGGGCAGTAAAAATCTCTAAAGGGCTGGGGCTTGAGCATTGTGCTTTTTTAGCGAAAAGATGTCGTCTGAAAATTTCATTCTTATAACACTGCTTTTGTCCCAATACTCATGCCACAGTTCTTTTTGACAATAATTTATGACCTTTTCAGTTTGGTCAATATTTTCCAGCATACTTACGTGTATTTCTACGTCTTTTTTGCTGCTATAATCTGTTCGGAATGCATGGTTTGCTTGTGCGCACGCATTTGCTATATTGTCAAAACTTTCAGATACGCCTGTGCGTTTCCTGTGGCTTCAATAATTAGAACTGCGCCCCATGAAAAAATGTTGTGTGTTGGAATTATTTATGGTATAAATTTTGCATACAGAAATTGATACCAAAATTGGTATCAAACAACAAAAAGGTTTTGCGTATGACGGGTATTGAATATATAAAAAAAGCCGTTTCTGAATTGCTTAAAGATAATTCTAATGGACATGATGATAAACACGTCTTTCGCGTTTATAATACAGCTATGAAATTTTGCGACGAGATTCCGTCCATCAATCGTGATTTGGTTGCCGCTGCGGCACTGTTGCACGATTGCGACGACTATAAATTATTCGGCGAAGAATCAGAACGCTTGATGACCAACACCAGACGCATATTGGCGAATTCTGGATTTGATGACGATTTCTGTGATAAATGCATCAACATTGTAAAAACTATTGGATACAGCAAACGACTAAAAGGAATCAAAGCACACGGAGTTGAAGGTGCAATTGTATCCGATGCAGATATGTGCGATGCATCTGGGGCGATTGGTATGTTGCGCTGTATGGAATATCGTTCAGGCAGTGACGAGCCATTTTTTGATTCGGATTGTTTTCCAGAAGAAATGGATGCTGACACATACAGAAAATCAAAAGTTGACCCCTGTGTAAATCATTTTTTTGTTAAAATATTTCATTTACGTGATATGTGTTTAACTGAACCCGGTCGTAAATACGCCGAAAAGAAACATAAAACGATAGCCAATTTCTTGAAAGATTATTTTGATGAAGTAAACGCACCACAAAAATGGAAAGATTTACTGGCAAAACACACATAAAACAACGTCGCAAGACATTTAAACTTTCAAACTTTTTATAGCATAACTTCTGGGAACCTGAGAGATTGGGTTCGGGGCATTTCTCAAGCCCACTTTATCCGGTGCGAAAGCATCGTTAAATTGATGTTATCGGTGTTTTTTGCGTTAGCCCTGACTTATGGTTGGTGAGCTGTTGACGTATATATGAAGGTCACAGAATCAATGATAAAGTGATTTGAGAACTCCCCGACCACTGTTTTTGGTGGTCTTGTTTTTTTATTAAAAAAGGAGATAAAATGAAAAAAATATTTTTAATTTTGCCAATTATTACATTGGCTGCTTGTGGTCAAGATCAAGAGTTTACATCACATCCAGAAGGCGATGCTGACTTTGTCACTTTTATAAATCAACAGCGTCAGAACTGGGATGAAAACGCGATTATCATTAGCGAAGGGAAACGCGGGGACTTTTTAACTTATGTTGATGAAACACCCGAAATTTTGCAGATATATAACAACAAAGAAAAAACAGCAAAGTTTTTGTCCATTGAAAATCCCCAGCAGTATATCAAACCCGGAAAATGTTTGGTAAACACCATTGATTACAAAACGATGAAAGAAATTGTGGGTGATAACGAGAATAGCAACTGTTCATGGCGTTTATTTTGTGGCACAGAAATAAAAGGCGATGGTTTTTATGCCGTTGAACTGTGTGGAACTATGGTTTCAGATTAAAACCGCAAATTGCACCAATAGAACAACCGATATTCAAACGCCTCGTTGTGGGCGTTTTATAATTTTACAACATACCAAAAATATGATATGATTTGTTTATATCTAAAAGGATTGATTATGAACAAATTTAAGCAGGCGTCAGAAAAACTGGTTAGGCAAAAAGCCGATTTTGAAATAGAGCAAATTGCCAAAGCGCACAAGGGTGCTTCCGCCCAAGATATTGCAACAAAATTCCCAGAAAGTCTGAAAATCGTGAACCGGATGACGGCATTGAATACAAAAATATATTCATCGGTGGCGGACCTGGTAAAAAGTCAAGGTGTACAAATTTTTGAAAAATCACCCGACCAAATAGAAAGACTGGTACGCGACCACCTGGTTGCGGCGGGCGTATTGGTACAGAAACGCTGGTCACATAATAATCAGGAATATTTAGAGTACTTTGACGGGGCAGGATATTTTGAAAGTCAGCACGGGTTATATTTTGCAGCAGTTGGTATCGCACAGACAGCATACCTGATGACCATAGAAAATATGCCCGAGAAAAATCGCGAGGCCGAAAAACGCAATTTCTATAACAGTGGCAATCCGCACGGCGGTGGAACGGCCCAGGCACTGTATGCGTGCCAATTCCTGGCCAAGCAGGACATAAGCCAGGCACTGATTGCCAATGCAAAATCATACGAAAAATAATTACCGCCCCGTTTGGGGCGGAATTTTTAGTGTTTAATTGAGTGTTTCCGTTCCAGGGAAATTAAACCTGTCATTCCCAACAACAGCATTCCAAAGAATGTAGACATCATCAAAACGCCGCCACCAATACCAATGCTGATGCCCGTATCAACCATAAGCCACATTGGTAAAATCCACAATGCCAATGACATTCCGATTATCCCAATCAAACCAAACAGTGCAACGAACCAAGATAATTTTTCAATAGATTTCATAATTTTCTCTCCTTTATGGGGAATACTATAATACTCTTTAAAAAAAAATCAACCCGCCATATTCTGGCGGTGAATTTTATTTCTGATTCTGTTTATCGGCATAGAACAATTTTGAATAATGCGCCATTACATCAACCATTAGTCCTTTGTATCCATTTTTATCCCAGTGACGTTCGGCAGCATATAAAGTCGGTTTCCAATCGCAAAACGCTGCATTTTCCCAGTCTATAAATCCGGTAATATTTAAATCATCGTCCATCATAAAATTCTGACCTATGTCATTATGAAACCAACCGTATAAATATCCGGGGTTGGCGTCTGGCGTGGGCTTTAAATCGCGCAATTCACGCGGGTCCGATTTGCCGACAACATGTAAAAAATTCGCCATTTGTTTTGCTATTTTTTCGCGATGCGCCAAAACATACGACGGTTCAAAATCACCCAACAATTTTCCACTGAAAAATTCCTGGCGGCGGATGGTGACGCCACGCCAAGCAATCAATTCCATTTGTGGCATACGAATTGGTGTAATTTTTGTAAATGCATCCGTTATACGCATTTCACGACGGGCAGCGGCCGCACCATCGTCGGTCAAAGAAAACTTAAACACATTTTTATCATTCACAATCACAACCAGATTTTTACATCCAACCCCAAATGCAATTGACATTTTACGAACGCCACCGTCATTATGATGTGCCCAATCACGCACCCAGTTTATATACGCACGCGATGACGGATAACGCAGGATAACACGAACCCTGCGACGCAATTTACGACTGGGGATAAAACCACATATTAAATCAATGCAAAAACGTTTTAGACTCATAATGTGCCTTGTAAAAATGTTGGCACTCCCAACGGGAATCGAACCCGTGTTGCCAGAATGAGAATCTGATGTCCTAACCGCTAGACGATGGGAGCAACTTCTTTTTGAAAGTATATAAATATTTTTATTTCACGCAACAAAAATTTGATAAATGCTTATTTATATGCAATTATGCGTTCAAAAACAGACAAGGGTTATTATGAAAAAGCATTCAAGACGCGATGATTATTTGGCTATGATGTGGCTGTTGGGCGGTATGCTGGGGTTGTTGGCAATAATTTCGCTATATCGCCTGGGCGAAAGTTCAGATTCAGACAAACAATCCGCTATCAAAACCGTCAACACCCAGATTGCACAACGAAAAAATACCGTAGGGGCCCTGCGAAAAAACATTGATATGCGGGTGGCGGATTCGTTGGCACGCAATCCGAAATATCGCTATGTCATGGAAAACCAGGGGCGGATAGACAGTCTGAGTCGTGTAAATGACAGTCTGCTAAATACGGCATATTTGACGGCATACAGGTGTTCAATAATACAACCAGTCCAACGCAATGCGACGGTATTTCAGGACTTTGCACATTTACCTGCGGTAAAAAACGCGTCATGGAAATACTATAAAAATCGCAAACAGATAAATGAATTTAACCAGCGCAAAGCAACAACCGCGAATCTGGCCGGTGATGTGCATCGTGCAATTACAGACCAGACCCAGGCATCCGTCGCAATATTGCAGGGCGAAATAGATTCATTGCTGAATATCAAAGACAGTTTGATAGTTCAAAAAGTGCGATAGTTTTTATTTGACAATCGTGGTTTTTGTCATATTATAATATCTGATAACACAAAGGATTTTTATAATGAAAACAAAATCAAAAGTCGCATTATATGCCCTGGGTATTGCTGGCACAGTTGCGGCACTGACCTATAACGCCGTATTAAATTATAATATTCCGCCACTGTCGTACGAATGTCTGGAAAGCGCAAAAGAAAAAATTATTTATGCGGAAAATGAATACGAAGTCGTTTATAATTGGGCAATCCAGCAAAGTTATGACACATTAAAAACGAATCCAAAATATGTGACACTATCACAAGAATTAGAAAACTTGGAAACCAAGATTGAAAATGGCACCGATGATGCGGATATCATAAAATATATGATGCTGGAATCAACGGCTGATTCAATCGCCCAGGATTTACGCACCAAACACATAAATAATAATAAAATATTTATTGACGCGCGCACAGTTATGGAACAAGCACATGAAAATTACAATAATATAGTACGCGCACGTGCAACTGCGGATTCTATTCGGAAACAGCCAATCACAACACGTTTACACAATAATTGGCGACAGATGACAAAGTAAAAAATCCCCCATTCGGGGGATTTTACATATTTTCCCAGTGGCAGATTACACAGGCATGTTCGGTATCACCAACACGTATTTTGTGACGCGACACCAAACCATCAATAGCAACATCAACGCAAATTTCGGGGGTATCGGGACTGATTTCCTTTTTGAAACAAATATCAATTTTGCGCAGTTTATGCGCACTGCGATAAACATAACCAACACTCTCGGTCGCCCAGACAGCATACACAGCATTATTTATATGCTGATTTACATCAATATCATCAAAGCGACACTTCATAATATGTGTTTTATTCGTTTCAAAGTCTGGGAATTTTTCAAACGCACACCCATAGGCACGCTGTGGCACAACAACATCTGGGGACAGATGGTTTGCCAATGGCAATGGACGACGACGCACCATATCAATCAAAATCCACTGGGATGACGCACGTACCATTAAACGCCCATCAGCCCCATGAATTTCAAAATCACGCGTTGCACGCAAAGCATCCTGGCACGATGGCCATGTGGCGAATGTCAATTCTTCGCCTTCGCGTGGCAATTCAATAATATCAACCAAGTAATACATTACAACCCAGCCAACATTATTTTCCAGGCAATATGTACGACCACATCCCAGGTGTTCTGCGTGACGGTCAGCAATAGACTGTAATTCATTCATCAAAATCAGTGGGCGTACATTGCCATAACGGTCGCACTGATATGCCTGTAAGGTACGTTTTTCAACCAGCTTTTTTGACATATTATTTCCCCGCAATATTTTGTTCAGCAACCACAAAATCCAATGCGTCGCCCAATTGGATATTATTCGCACGTGCGGCGGATTTTATCACCCCGTGCAACACCATTGGCGTATCAGACGGTATAGTCAACATTTCCAACTTGGCACCATTACCAACCTTGCGCTCGGTACGCAGACCGCGAATATTTTTTAATATTTCCAGCGCAATATCCATTTGCGAAACATCCGTTTCATATTCAGCACATTCCATTGGATATGCTGTCAAATGTAAAGTTTCACCGCCTTCGGCATCTTTATAAATTTTCTGCCACAGTTCTTCGGTTGTAAATGGTATAATTGGTGCATACAGTCCAATAATCGCACGCAAAACCGTGTACAATGTCCACTGGGCAGACAATTTTGATTCCACGCTGTATTTTTCAGGAGCCCAGAAACGATCTTTGATAAACTCTAAATACTGGTCACAGAAAATATCCCAAAAGAAAGAATCAATCGCAGCACGTGCATTGTAATTGTCATATTTATCCAAATTGCGACGTACATCTGAAATTGTTTTGTTCAATTCGGATAGCGCCCAGCGATCTTCTATAAATCGGTCTGCAACGGGGATTTTCTGTGCCGTTTTTGGGTCAAAATCCGACAGGTTCATCAATGTATATTTTGACGCATTCCACAATTTGGTCAGCAGTTTTGAACCACGTTTTACCTCGTCATCACTGTAACGAATATCCGTACCAATTGGGGCGGTCGCAATCCAATAACGCAATGCGTCTGCACCAAATTTTTCAACCGTGGTCAGGGGGTCCGTACCGTTGCCCTTGGTCTTGGACATTTTCTGTCCCTTAGAATCACGAACCAGACCGTGGAAATTCACAGTCTTGAACGGAACATCACCCATAACATACATCCCCATCATAATCATACGCGCGACCCAGAAAAAGATAATATCTGCGCCGGTGTACAACAAATCGGTTGGATAATATTTTTTCAATTCCAATGTATCATCCGGCCAACCCAATGTGGAAAACGGCCACAACCCGGACGAGAACCAGGTATCCAACACATCTGAATCACGGGTCAATGTTTTGCCACCAGACATTTCAATGGCTTTTTCCTCGGTCTCGGCGACATAGACTTTGCCGTCTGCATCATACCAGGCAGGTATATGATGCCCCCACCACAACTGGCGTGAAATGGTCCAAGGACGAATATTCTTCATCCAGGACATAAATAAATTATATCTGTGATCCGGCAAGAACTTTATCCGACCTTCTTCCACCGCTTTGATTGCGGGAATCGCCAATTTTTCAGCATCCACAAACCATTGGTCGGTCAGGTATGGTTCAACTGGGACCTGGCCACGTTCGGAATATGGCGTTGGGATTATTTTATCTTCTATCTTAACCAACAAACCGGCGGCTTCAATATCAGCAACAATCGCATCACGCGCCTTGTATCGGTCCAGACCACGATACCGTTCGGGAACAACAGGATTGTCATTCATTTTTGCATCTGGCGTTAAAATACACACCGGCGTCAGGTTATGACGCACGCCAACCTCCCAGTCGTCAAAATCATGAGCGGGGGTAATTTTTACCGCACCCGTACCCTTTTCTGGATCAGCGTGAACATCGCCAATAATTGGGATTTCTATATCGGTCAGTGGAATAATTGCACGTTTACCAATCAGGTGTTTTAATCGCTCGTTTTCTGGATGGACAGCAATCGCCTGGTCGCCGAACAATGTTTCAGGACGCGTTGTTGCAATCTCTATTTCGCCGCCATCAACCAATGGGTAATTAAAATAATAAAATTTACCGTGTTCTTCGCGGGTTTCCACCTCTAAATCTGAAACGGATGTCATCTGTTTAGGGCACCAGTTGACCAGACGTTTTTCACGATAAATCAGGCCCTCGTTATACATTTTTACGAACAGCTTTGTCACCGCAGCAGACAGCCCGTCATCCATTGTAAAACGTTCGCGCGACCAAACAGGTGTTACACCCAAAATATGCAATTGACGCATAATTTGACCACCCTTGTCCGCTTTCCACGTCCAGGCTGCGTTTAATTTTTCATCCAACGATAACGCGTGCGGGTTTATACCACGCTTTGATAAATCACGTTCAACCAATAACTGGGTTGCGATGGATGCGTGGTCGGTGCCAGGCTGCCACAAAACATCAAAACCGCACATACGTTTATACCGGCACATAATATCGGTTAAAACATTGTCCAGCGCGTGTCCCATATGCAAATTACCCGTCACATTTGGCGGAGGCATCATAACGCAAAACGATGCTTTATCGGACGCAACATCATTATTCCAGAATGTATTATTGTCCCAAAATTCCTGAATTCGTGTTTCAATTTCACGCGGATTGATATTTTTGCCAAGTTCTATGTTCATTTTAAATACCCTGTAATAAAAAAATTATTCAGGTAAAATCCTAGCACAATAAAATCAAAATTCAATATTTAGTTAGTGAGTAGTCGTTAGTGTAAGTGGTTAGTGGATAGTTATATATGCCTTATGCCCTATTATCTATGCCTTAAAAAATCCCCCAAATGGGGGATTTTTATTTGTTTGTGCTGTCTATCAATTTTTGGGCTAATTCTAGTTTAGCCGCATTTACTTTTTCGGTTAAATCGGATTTTACCGTGTCGGTTGTGGTGGCGGCACTGTCCGTGGCGGCAGCCGCTTTGTCAGCGGCGGCGGATTTTATCTGTTCGGTCAAAGCTGTGATTTCCGAACTGTTTTCGGATACGGCCTTTTTAACATAGTCCACACATTTCTGGGATACAGTTTTTACATTTTCGGTCAAACATTCCACCAATGTCTTTTGTCCCAGAATGATTTCAGGACACACCGCGGTCACTTCGTCTAGGTTACAAGCTTCGGCCAAGGTAGTGGGTGCTTGTTCTTTTTTGCTGAACAAATCGCTAAACCAGCCGGCATTGGCAGATGTCGCACATATAACACCAACCAGGCCAAACAATAATACTTTTTTCATAGTTTTTCCTTTTCGTTATATTACTTTATGATAACAGGTTTCCAGGCAGATGTATCAACACTTTGTAATTCGGTGGGCAAAGTTGACGCATCCAACACATTCCAATGCTGGGTACGACCAAATGGTCCAATTTTACCGCGCACATTCAATTTATCTGGTGCGTCCTGCCACATTATACTGGAATAAATCTTTCCTGATTTAGGGTCCATAATTTTTCCATCACTGTATTCTTTATCATCCGCGTCCCATTCCATATTCCAGATAATATCCAGGCCAACCATTTTTGGCGCACCTTTTACATTTTCTGCAACACGAACAGGATTTGTCAAAGTTTCTGAAATTTTACCATCTGCGCCATACAGTGCAACTATACGCCCAGCAATATTTGTGTCATCGCCATCGGAATATTCATATAATGCGACAATTGATTTAGGGGTATTTGTTTCATCATCAATAGTCTGATACAGCCCGACATACGGCAACGCCGCATTCGCAGATAAAGGTAATACCAACGCGCTTAAAACCGATAAAAATTTGATATTCATATATATTTCCTTTTATTAAATATACTGGACAATGTTTTTAGTATAAAAACAAATGAAAAATATCACAACAAGAAAAGACTTGACAAACGCCGCTTTTGTATTGTATGCTAGGCTAACAATAACCTAAGAGGGAAAAATATGAACGATTTTTTGAAAAAAACAATTATTGAAACTATTAAAAAGGGCAATATTGAACTGAAACGCGATTGGGGTATGGATACATATTTCGTACTGGACGCGGCGGGCAAACCGTTGATGCAATACGTAAATGGGTATGATAGCGGTATGTATTCGTTGACCATAAACCACAAAACCATTGCAAACATAGAATGGTATGAAAATGCTAAAAAACCGATGACCAAGGAACAATCGGATATGTTTGAGATTTTGAACGCACTGTGCAATCGCTATACAGAATTGGCAAAATTACGTCACGCACAACAGGCTATGACCGCCCAGGAACAGAACCTGGTGAACTTTTTGACGGGCAAGGACCAGAAAGTTATTTAATATGAATACTTATTTAGACCAGGATACACTGAAACTCATCCAGAATGCAATCAATGCTGGGTGGGTTTCTGTATATTATGACCCCAGCGGCCAAATAAAAGAATACACAACACTAATACCAGGGAACTTGTTGCTGAATGCAGAAAAATACCTGGCGAAAGATGATGGAATTACGCAATATTATGATTATACAATTGCAATAGACGACACCATTGTAGCTGAGGCAACAATCCCTACAAACAAAAAATTTTACAGTCCCCAAGAACAAGACATTCTGAGCATTTACAAACAAATGTCAGAAAAAGTTATATTCCAGGAAATGGCAACGATAAATCCCAAGACTTATAATGCCTAGACCCCAATGCGCGCAACACGACAAAACGATACCCCCGCCACAGACCGTGCGCCCGCACGGATTAGAACACGACGCAATTCCGCAAATGTAGCACCAGTTGTCATTACATCATCAACCAATAAAATACGTTTTCCACGAATGGCATCCGGATTTTTAACAACAAACACGCCGTGAATATTTTCAGCACGCTGACGCGCATTTAAATGTCCCATATCACGGCGATATTTACGACGAACGGAATCCAAATCCATCTTTACCCCTATTGCCCGTGCAATTGGCCGCGCCAGAAGCGTGGCCTGGTTATAGGCACGCGTACGCAGGCGACGCACCGCCAGCGGGACTGGCATAACAACGTCTAATTCCGACACATCAACATCACGCAACGCCCAAATCATCGCACGCGACATAAAGTTTGCATAATTTATTTTACCGCAATGCTTAAATGGCAACATTATACGTTTTGAAGCCTCGTCATAAACACAAGCACAACGTATCCAATCTAATTCACACCTGTCCGCCGCACATACCGGACAAAGAGGTGCGTCAAAATCAATTTCCAATGCAAAGGGATACCCACAACGCACACAATGCGCACCATCAATCCAATTTATTGATGTCCAACAATCGGCACATAATTCACCCTGAGTGGACACCGGCGTGTCACAAACTGGACACGCCGGTGGGAACAGAAACTCTAACATCTTACGCAATGCTACCACGACATACTTTTATATGTTTTATTACCAACCGTATCACCAAATATATCACGCTTTTTCTGCGTCAAGGTATCATATTGATCGCTGGAAATAATACGCAGAACAAAACCTTCTTCCTCGCGCTGGGACAAAACGGGAACAATACGCTGTTCGGACACACCATTATCACGTAAAACCTGTTCCACAATGGCCAGGCGACGCGCCGCCATTTTGCGATTATCTTTGTTAGTAGTTGCACGCTGTGGTATAGCAACCTGAATCGCACGTGTTGGTTTATTTACAACTATACCCGCAAATTCTGTCAACAGATTATAGTTTTCACGCGACAGGGCCGAATCATCATTGCGGAATTTGATTTTGATTTCCAATGGGCGAATACCAGAACCCTCAGATAAATCGCGTTTTGCGGTAAAGCCCTCAACAGAAGAAGACATATCACTGGCCACATCAAAACGGTCGTCAATCTGGAATGTGGAAAGGTGTTTATTTTCGGACAAGAACGTTTTACGAAAAGCCTTGCGCAATTCGGATGGGGACATTTTTGTCATATCTTCGCGGACGGCGACAATACGCGGAGATTCATTTTTCTGGACACTGCGAACAATAACATCCGGTTCGTCCATTGGCACGACCAAGCGACGCAAAGCCACAGATTCGTTTTTTGCAACAGGCGCAGTATCCGCCAACTTGACCGGTACAGTTTCCACAGTTTTAGTTTCTGCGATAGGGGCCGCGATTACACGTGGCGCAACGGCGCGAACACTTTCGTCTGCCTTGCGTTGTAATTCGGTCAAACGCGCGATTTGCGCATCAATTTCACTTAAAGCCGGGGTGGCACTTTTTGTTTCCACCGTGCGCGTGGCGGCAGATTTTGTTGTGGTGGCAACGCGCACAGGAGTGGCGTCTATGCTTTCCTCTGGCAATATATTATCATTACGAACAACGGAAAATTCACTGGGTAATGGCATACGCAGTGTAGTATCATTTTTTGCCCACAAATCATTACTGGGGCGACGCGGCGACAGCACATCTTTTGTTGCAACAATTGTTTGACCCGCATCAACCGAAGCCGATTTAGCCGGCGTCACACCACGTGCAACAACTGTCTTTTTACGGGTTGATTTTGTATTTGCTGTTTTGGTCGTCTTTTGCGTGGGGGCGACTATATCTTCGCCAAACGCGGCACGGGCAGAAACAGCCCCAGAAGCTATATTTACAACCGGCAGACGCGCATTTCCCGCGGCCGGCAAAACAACAAACAACGACAATGCAGAGATGGTTATCCGACGCATTTTCCCTTTCCTTACATCTTAATCATAGAACAAATGACGAATCGCACGCAAGTGAAAAATCCCGCATCGCGGGATTTTTTATCAAAGTTCAATGTTAAAAAAGCAAAGTTAAATTGTGAAAGATATTTATTTTGTTATCTCGTCACAGATTAGTGGAACGGCATTGTTTGGCACCAATGCCTTTTGCGCCATTTTTTCCAAACGCAACGGATTATCAAATAACTCGCTTAATGTTGCGGTCAGCCATTTTGTGGTGAATTTAGATTGTTCCACCGCAAAGCCCCCGCCATTTTTGGCAAAACTGGCCGCATTTGCCGCCTGGTCCGGATTTATGCCCAGTGGGACAAATATCGCGGGACGACCGATTGTTTGCAATTCCACGACTGTGCTGGCCCCACTGCGTCCAATTACCAGGTCTGACCCCACAATCGCACCCGCCATATCGTGAATAAACGACAATACATTTGCACGAATTTTATTTTCGGCATAAAATTTTTGCAGACGCGCCACATTTTCTGGGCGTGTTTGATGGGTTATGAAAATCTTTTTATTTTTCATTGCCGCAACAGCAGTTGGTACAACATCGTCCAAGATTTGTGCCCCCAGCGACCCACCAGTTATCAACAATTTATTTCCAGACGGCAGAGCTGCCCCCGCCGCATTCAAAAAATCACGTCGCACTGGCAGCCCCGTATAAACCACACGTGTTGTGGAATTTGGAATCCCGGACACAGATGGAAAACTGGTCATCAGGGTTTTAACCCAACGCATTGCAAATTTATTTGCGCGACCGATTGCGGCGTTCTGTTCGTGCAGGAATGTCGGCACATGCCACAGGTGCGCGGCAAACACCGCTGGAACCGATGCATATCCACCAAATGCCACCACTCGGTCGGGGCGCGCCACCATAAACCGCAATGATAACGCCACCGCAGACACACCTATTTTGAACAAAGCCCATATTTGATTCAGGCGACTTTTTGCACCAACACCTGATGCCCATACATGCGACATTTTTGCGCCACTGGGACGGCCATTCGCCACCATTTCACGCACACGACCATCGCACGATATTGTTATATGATGCCCCCGACGCACCAATTCATCGGCAACACTGAGTGCTGGGAACACATGTCCGCCCGTCCCCCCTGTTGCAATCCAAATTTTCATTTATACATCCTTTTATTTATTTCCATTTATCTTCGCGGATGATTGCCAAAATCATTCCAAATAATATGCAATACGCCAAAAGCGAACTGCCACCATAGGATACAAACGGCAGTGTCATACCTTTTGGCGGAATTATATGCAATGTTGACATCAGGTTTATGCAAACCTGGGCCCCATAAAGAGCCGCCGCGCCACCCGCCGCATAAAACACAAATAAATCACGCGCATTCATCGCATTGGTTATTAGACGCTTTAACACATAAAATAACAGCAACAAAACACCACACGCCATTATTGCCCCCAGATCTTCGGCAATAGCCGCAAAGATAAAGTCCGTATGCGCATCTGGCAAAGACTGTTTAATAAAAGCGTCATCGCCACTGCCCAACAGGCCACCGTGCCGAATTGAATCAATAGACTGTTGTATCTGATATGTGTCACCAGTACCCGTCAACCACGATATAACACGACGATGAACATGCCCCAATGTAAAGAACGCAATCACCCCCATTAAAATACCGCCACCTATAAACACTGGAATCGTCACCAGTGGCAACCCCGCAATAAAAATCATCGCACAGAACACAGACAAATACAGTACCGAAGTACCAAAATCTGGGTGATTAAATATTATCGCAACAACAATTAAAAACGCTATCAAATACCAAATCCAACTAAGCCAGGTCTTTACTTGCCAGGCATCTTTGTTAAAAAATATATTTGTGCCATATCGTTCCTTCATCTTAGACAAAAACCAGGCGGTCATTATGACAAATCCGGGTTTCATAATGTCCGACGGCATAATATTAAATGCGCCAAACGACACAAATCGTGCGGAATTTTTAATAATATGTGGCGCAATCACCGTGACCGGCAACAGTGCCAACCCCGCTGCCAGGTTTAACGCCGCAAAAATCAGTACCCATTTTTTATTCAAAAAACTGAAACCAAACAATAATGTCAGGCCCATAATGTAAAAGGGAATCGCCTTTACAACAAAAAAGTACCAGGGTTGACCAATACGTTCGGCCGCGACGGAACCAGCCGATACAGCAAACAACATGCCGATAAATATCAGAACCAGTACCGCCCCCAACAGACGACGGTCTGTTTCAAAATACCAACTGGTCAATTTGCTTTCTTCGGTTCGTTTAAACATAACTGCATACACCTTATGCGAATTTTAACAGAACCAGGGCCAGACCCGAAAACAGGATAGATACGATAAAGAAACGGTCCACGATTTTTGTTTCAGGCCAGCCGTGTTCCTCAAAATGATGATGCAGGGGTGCACGCAGAAATACGCGACGGCCCGTCCCCGTGATTTTGCGTGTTGCCTTGAAATACATTGTCTGGATAAACGACGACAGCAAAATCAGAACCATCATTCCGGCCGCAATCCCCATAATAATTTCGGACTTTAACAGCATTGCAACCGTTCCCATAAAACCACCCAGCGCAAGCGACCCCACATCGCCCATAAATATTGACGCAGGCTTTGTATTATACCACAAAAATCCCAGAACCGCCCCAAACGCCGCCCCCAGTACCGCGTACAGACCACTGGCCGTCGGCAGAAACATTACCGTATCCATAAATCCGATACGCGTCGCACCATACAACGCTACAACTAATACAACCAGCACAGGCATATATAATTTTGCCAACATTCCATCCAGACCGTCTGTGATATTGGTGGCGTTTGCCCCACCACAGATTACAAAATACGCAAACACATAATAGAAAATCCCCAGCGGCAAAATAATACCAGATCCAATCGCCAACGAATTTTCCGCAATATATGGCGGCATTGTGCGATTTATTAAATATGCCAGGATAACGACAAATATCCCCTCTATAACCAGGCGGGTCAACGGCGTCAGACCGTTTGATGCCTTTTTAGATTGACTGGTCACCTTTTTATAATCATCAACAAAACCTAACACTCCAAACATAGTCAATGCCGCAATCGCAATCCAACCCGTCGGATTGGACAGTGGCATAAACAACAAACTGCCCACCAAAATTGCAACTATTACCAAAATACCGCCCATTGTTGGGGTGCCTGCCTTTTTAAGGTGGGATTCAGGTACATTTTCACTGATTGGCTGGCCCTTTTTCTGGAACGCATGCATTGCACGGATAAACGGACGCCCAAACAACAGCATAATCAAAAACGCAACCGCGAAACCGCCTGCAAACTGGGTCCAACCACTGGCAAAAAATGTTGCAGAATGCGCCAAAAAATAATCAGTCAGCATAAAAAATCTCCTTACCTTTAACCTTGCTATGCTGACATTTTATCACAATAAAATATGAAAATAAATCTTATTTAGTCCGTACAGGAAAATGTTTCATCAGGTTCTAGAATCAGCGTCCAATTATCGCCCTTGCCCCACAGGCTGATTTCAATATCATTCAAAATGCCAGTGTATTTTGCGCCCGATGCGGATACGGCTAAATCCAAAGCCACTGGGTCGCCATTGATTACGGCGTTCAAATGTTCGCCATCATCCGAAAACGCCATTTCAACATTATAGTCACCACAATGAATCACATTGTCCGGCGTTTTATCGCATGCAACAAGTGTCATCAAAGCAAAAATTATAAATAAGCGTTTCATGATTTTCGTCCTTTTATATCATAGCCCCTAGAATACGCCACCCACAATCGGATTATATTCGGATGATGATTTTTTCGGTGCTGGGTTCGGGAATTGCCCGGGCTTAAAGGCCTCTAATATAATAATACCATCGGGGTCGGCGGATGCGGCCGCACCACTGCGCCGGTTGACACGCATAAATGTCATACCATTTGGTACGGCAAAAGGCTGGTTCTTTTCATTTGCCAGGGCCGTTTTCATAAAGTCAGCAAATACACGCGCCGCCATATGGGAACCCGCACCCTTGCCCAGCGGCTTTGGTGTGTCATAGCCCAAATAAACACCAACTATTAAATTTTTAGAAAATCCGACAAACCAGACATCTTTGACATCGTTGGTGGTGCCGGTTTTGCCCGCAATTGTATGACCAGGGACACGCGCCTGTTTGCCGGTGCCACGTTCAACCGCGCCCTGTAAAATAGATACCATTTGATACAGGCTGTGCGGGTCAGATAACGGTTCTGATTCAACAACGGTTTCAGGTGGCAATAAATCGTCGGACCATTCAATAATATTTTGGGTCGCACCACCGATAACACGACCATAGCGGTCTTCTATATAGTCAACCAATTTAGGCTCTATGACACGTCCACCGTTTATAAACGCCGAATATCCCAAAACCAGTTTTTCCAATGTTGTTTCACCAGACCCCAATGCCATTGACAGGTTCATATTTGGCATATCAGACGGATAAACACCAAAACGTTGAGCGGCCTCAATCGCGTTGGCCGTACCAATTTGTTCCACAAGGCGCACCGCCGGCACATTGCGCGATGTTTCCAATGCCAGGCGCAAAGGCACATCGCCCAAGAATTTTTTATCATAATTTTCAGGTTTCCACAGGGTATCATTTTCACGCCACCCAACAATTGGCGCATCCAGAATCATTGTCTGGGGGGAAAGCCCGCGTTCCAATGCCGCCAGGTACACAAACGGTTTAATGGTTGAGCCAATTTGACGATATGCCTGGGTTGCACGGTTAAAGGAACTTTCCGCAAAGGAACGCCCGCCCGCCATTGCGACAATGCGACCGGTGTGCGGGTTCATCGCGATGATTGCCCCCTGTAATTTATCGGTGCGTCCAGCGTTGTATGCATCCAATTCCCGGTTCAATGCAGCGGATGCGGCACGCTGTAATTCGGGCACAATCGTGGTTTTTATGTATAGCCCCTGGTTATACAAAGTTTCACGCCCCAATGTCCCCAGTAATTGACGGCGGACATCCTCTGCAAAATATTGAAAATCATCCTGCATTTGGGCGGTAAAACCACTGTTGATATTTAATTCCTCGGCTGCGGCAGTGTCTGCCTGGGCCTGGGTAATAAAACCTTCTTCTACCATACGGCGCAGGACATAGTTACGTCTTTCCACCGCACGATCACGATTATTGGGTACCTTGGGCAGGGATGCCAAAAACGCACATTGGGCCAAACTTAGTTCCGATACAGGCTTATTAAAATACATCAACGCAGCCGAACCAACACCATATGCACGTGCCCCCAGGAAAATCTGGTTCAGATAAAGGGTCAAAATATGTTGTTTTGAAAAACTGCGTTCCAGACGCAGGGCCAGGATAGCTTCTTTTATTTTGCGGGAAATGGTGCGCTCGGATGTTAAAAAGAAATTCTTGGCCACCTGTTGCGTAATTGTGGACGCCCCCGAAAAATTGGTATTATACCCCAGCATACGCATAACATTGTTGGTGGCGGCACGAATTATACCCTGGATATCAATCCCGGGATGAGTCCAGAAATTCTGGTCTTCGGCCGCGATAAATGCATTTACCAACTGGGTGGGCATATCGGCATAGTCAATAAAGACACGACGTTCCTCTGCATACTCTATCAACAAAGAACCGTCGGACGCATACAAGCGCGTTGCAACCGGTGGCGCATATGTGGCCAATTTTTTATAATCCGGCAAATCATTTCCATATATCAATACCAACGCCGCCAGCGCAGCAATCCCCGCCGTAAAACACCAAAAGATTATATTTAGTAAAACGCGCAAAATTTTTTTGAATTTCATAGAATGAATTTTAAGATAAAAATGCACATTTTGCAAATCTAAAAAAATCCCCCGTTCGGGGGATTTTTTTAGGGCATAGAGAATAGAGCATAAGGCATAGATAGTGGGTAGTGTAAGTGGTTAGTGGATAGTGGATAGTGGTGGTGGGCATTAGTTATTAGTCATTAGTTATTAGTACCTTTGTCATTGCGAGCGCAGCGTGGCAATCCAGTAAATAAAATCTAATAATGTCCACCGCCCAGGTTCACCCACGCAAACGAATGTTTGCGCGGGGCCCGAAGTGGCGGGGGATAGTTTTACTTGGCGATAGCCTAGTAAAACTTGGGGGTGGCTAAAATACGAACTTTGTTATAGCCACCCCTCGGCTCGCAATATGCTCGCCACTCCCCGCCAAGGGCGGTGAGAATTAATTGAGTTCCACCAAAAATATAAATTATCAGGAACACAGTGGTCCCCGGCCTACGCCGGGGTGACGGTTGTTTTTGGGCACCAGTTCATCAATGTCGCAAGTTCTCCCCCGGTGGAGGAGTACGGCGTTCGGGCCCCGAAAAATTCATCAGAATTTTTTGGGTGAAGTAGCCGGGAGGTGGTCTTTATTTATATATAAATTCCGTGATTATTATCAAAGACCACCCCGTCGCTATGCGACACCCCTCCACAGGAGGGGAACTTTTTATTTGCGGGATTTTTTATTATGAGTCATTGGATGGAGTGGTGGCGACGCAGGTACCATAGGCATTACGTTCACCGTGACACTCAACATAACACGCATTACCCCAGGCTTCATAGCCAGCATTACATTTACAAATTTCATTGACGCATTGTGTACCGTTGCCAAAACTGCTGCAATCGTCACTATCATCGCCAACCAAATACGTTGAATTATCCGGGCATAACAGGGACTGGTAAAATACCTGGGATATATTATCAATACAGGCGTCCGAATTGTCGGCTGTGACGGTGCTTTCTGGGCAACTGTCATCATCATTGGCAAATACCGCATAGGCACAGGTCAGTGCAACATTACGGCACGCACCACGCATTACACTTAAAATATTTGCCAAATTGGCCGTACTGGTCCATGCGTTGATTTGTGTGACCTGTTGATTATAACAGGTGGAAATTTCAGACATACATGTTGACGCATAATCCGCAATAATAGACTGTTGTGCGGCCTTGATATTGACCATGGCGCGCTGTATATAATTTACAACAATATCATTGTACTCGTCGTATTTATCACCGTTATAGGTATAGGCCTGGCATTTATCCAAAACGGCACGACACAGCCCACCGTCGGTACTTTTTTGTCCGACCCCAATTTTTTGCAACAGGTACCTTACCACGCAAGAACCATCATTACCGCCCGACGTTTCCCCAGCCCCGTGGACCGCTGAACACCCCGTGTCGGTAATTGGTTGCTTGTACGCCGTACGAAGGAAAGCATCATTGATATTTGCATTATTATAACTTGCCATAAAGTCTGGAATTTGGGTAATATCCTGACCCAGAACGACCGCACCATTTTCATCAATATATTTCTTGGTCGGGTCAACACATTTATAATAATTATCGCCACACACCATATCGTCGCGCATACAAGTATCCAATGCTGCGATACAGCCCTTAGCATCGTATTGATTTTTATTTTGCAACACCGCCAAGCGAGCCTTTTGCAACATTAAATTCGCGCTGCGCACATTGGATGTCAGGGTTTCATTCATTTTTTCCAAACCCTGTTCATAGGCAACGCAATCTTTGTCAATGGCCAGGTCATAATTGCCCGTTATTTGGTCAGCGGTAGCCCCGGCGGATTTACACTGGTTCAGGACCGTTTTGCAACGCTTTTTCGCGGCATTATACAATTCACGACCACGCAGGTTGGAAAAACTGCTGGATGAATCCAGACTTAAAAAGTCCAGGCTGAACAAATCCGCACTGTCGGATGAAAAATCCAAATCCATGTCAAAACTGGTGGATGTATCCGCATAGGAAGCGGACGAGGTTGGGTCTTTTATCATTTCCTCTATCTCTTCCAATAAACTGCGGGATTCAGATGTATCGGTTGTTTTGTTCAGGGTTTCTTCGGCCTCAGTTTCCGTCATAATGGCACGGATTTCATCCGCGGACAGCCCCACATAGCGGATACGCTGGGCAACCTCGTTCAATTGGGTATTGGCGGCGGTGACGGCCTCTTCCACCTTGGTATAACGGGACAAATTGGCCGAGCATGAACAACGCTTTTGATTTGAATCAATAACCGCACAGAATTGGTCCATACATTCGTTATACTGTTCCTGGCACGATTTGTTTAATTCCGCCGTTTGTTCCAGGCGTTCTTTGGCCTCGGCCAAACTTTCGCGGGTGGTGGTGTTGGATGCCGCACGCGTGGATACGCCGCGTACAGCCTCGTCCACATTAGAGCCAGTCTGGGCCCCGGTTTCGGATATGGTGGCGCGACCGCCAACCTCTGCCGTACTGGGGCGCAGGGTGATTCCAGCGCGACGCAGGGCCGGGTTGTTATTTATACTGGCCGCGGATACACGTGCATTGCGCCCAACGGTATTTACCGCCGCATCCAATTTGCCACGCGTTGAGTCATCGGTATTTTTTACCGCAACCGAACGCGACAAGGTATTTGAGTGCGATGTGTCGTTTGATGTGGCCGGATTTACCGTTATCACACGCGCCGCCGTGCGGGCGGTGTTTGGGGCGGGCGACACGGTTGAGGCATCCGTTTTATTGGTCGCGTTGGACGTGGAAACCGTACGCGTTGCCATGCGCGACACCGTTGTGGCGGGGGTGGTGCGGGATGATACGGATTTTCCCGCCGCACCGTCCGTATTTGATGCCGTTGGAATTGCACGCGAAATAGCGCCATCGGCCGCAAGTGCGACGGGCGCAACCAAAGCAATAGCGAAAAAACAGGTCAGCAGTTTTTTCATTCTCTTGGGTCAATTATATCATAATTTTTGCGGTGGGTATAGTGCTTTTGTGCTAAAAACACGGTTTTTTATTGCGTTTGATATCGGGTATGCTATAAATATTTTAACAAAACACAAACAAGGATAAAAAACTATGACAATTTTTGATACTTTGGACAGTGCACGAGCAGAACGGGATTTCCTGCGCAATATTCACAAGATTTTAAGCACCAAAGACCTGAGTAAATTGGACCTTGAAACCGAAGGGAAAAGTTTTAAACGACACAGCGCACTGTTTGACAATATTGAACTGAACATAACCCAGACACCTGTTTATTATCACAAGGGATTTTTGCAAAAACTGCTTGGTTTTGGGGATTGGAAATTCCAACCAGATGTTTTTGAACGCTATGAAATATATGTATTGGAAAACGGACAAAACAAACGAATTGACGCACTGCCCCCAATTCCAGCACCAAAAAATTGTAACGTTATTATGATGACAGCAACAATGGCGTCAGATTCTGGATATTTTTTTACAGACAAATACGATATGCGCCCAAACAAGATGTTATATGATGTAAACCCATATCTGTTTGTCCCGGCACAACAAATCTATAAATTACTGGATACGGAATCCAAACGCCGTGAACAAACCACCCCCGTTCACACAATACCCCAGATTAAAACGCTGGATGATTTAAAGGCCGCCCAACAAAAAGTCTTAAATACAATAGATAAAACATTGTAAAAATAAAACGCCAAAAAAATCGGCGTTTTGTTTTGTCTATATCGCACAGGCACACGCAATTGAATACAGGCGGGACGCCGAATTATCCGAACGAGAATTCAGAATAATTGGCGCACGCGCCCCCAATACAACGCCACCAAATATCCAATCACCAAACTGGACCATGGCTTTGATGGTGTTGTTGCCTGCTTCTATATTATGAAACAGCAAAATGTCCGCATGGCCCGCGACGGGGTCGGATATACCCTTAGTCATAGCGGCGGATTGGGATACCGCAACATCAAATGCCATTGGACCACCAACAATACAATCCCCGATTTCACCATGCGCATTCATATCACGCAAAGCCACCGCGTCAACAGTTGCAGCCATCGCCGGATTTAATGTTTCAACCGCACACAGTGGCGCAACCCGTGGCACAGGCACGCCCATACGACGCGCAAACGATACGGCGTTGCGAATTAAACCGACCTTTTTATCCAAATCTGGGTACATAACCATTGCAATATCTGTTAAAAACAATTTGCGTTTATATGATGGTGAATACATAACCGCAACATGCGATAAAATACCGTCGCCACGGATGCCCGTTTCGCGGTTCAGAACGGCACGCAAAATATCCGCCGTGTGAATCAACCCCTTCATCAAAATATCTGCGCGACCATCACGCACCAAAGACACCGCCATGGTTGCCGCCGCCAATTCGTCGGCACAATCAATAATTTCAAAATTTGAAATATCAATATTGTGTTGTGTGGCAACCGACTTTATTTTGTGGGCCACGCCACATAAAATCGCCGTGGCAAATCCCAATTCATACGCACGCGATAATGATTTCAGGATGGACACTTCACCAGCGGCGGCGACGGCTATGCAACGAGGATGTGCAGGACGGGAGGATAAAATAAACGCTTCTAATTCGGGTGTCATCAAAATTCCTTTCCAGTTATACCAACGCACAGAATAGAATATTTTTACCACCCCAGGCAAGGTTTTTATCCCGATTGTTGAAGCATTGTGTGTATGATAGATTTTCTTTTATGGCAAATAAAAATAATTTTGCGGGTGCGGTGGTGCTGGGGATGCACGATGCGTTGGTATCCCAGACCGGGATTATTGCTGGACTGGCAGTGGCGTTGGCGGACCGACGGATAATTTTAATGACGGGGATTATTTCAGCCGTGTCCGCTGGCTTGTCTATGGCCGCATCAAACTATCTGGCCGAACGCACAAACGGGCGCGACAACGCTTTGATGGCAGGGCTGTGTACGGGGGCAGCATATCTGGGGACCAGCGCATTGATGCTGATGCCATTTTGTTTTATGCAAAACACACGGGACGCGATGGGTGTATCCTTTATCATTGCCGTGATTATAATTTTTCTGTTTAACTGCTGTATAGGGCGCGGGGATGGGCGCACACTGGGGCGACGTTTTTTTGAAATGCTAATTATTTGTGTGGGGGTATCCGTTGTGGCCTTTGCCATAGGCGAGATTGCAAACCATTTCCTGGGGCTTATGATATAATCCCATCCCCCAGGTACAATTCGCGCATTTTTGCCCAGGAATCTATTTTTACAAATTCATCACATGGCACAATTGCACAGATTGGACACGGCATCCAATGACGAACACTGCGGATTGTTTGCCCCACCGCAACCGTGCCTGGGACAAACACCAACGGACTGTGCGCAGGATTAAAAGCACGCAAAACACCGTCTATATTTACCGCAATCAGTGGAAAACCATTTATAAAAATATCCGCCC
Source organism: Alphaproteobacteria bacterium (assembly GCA_017463185.1). GTDB lineage: Bacteria > Pseudomonadota > Alphaproteobacteria > Rs-D84 > Rs-D84 > Enterousia. Next base: position 5,986 of record JAFTPS010000010.1, on the reverse strand, counting down.
CATCATGTACCATGGCTAAATCATCGGCATTTGCGGTAATCACAACCGCGCAACTGAGTCCAATTTGCGACGCCAGCTTACAAAACAACTTAGCCCGCGCAAACGGCCCAGCAACACGTGCGGGGATATGCTGCTCTATAACATCCAACGCCCCCAGGCGATAAATCCAATCGGCATCACGTACACCCACCGCACGCATGTAATCGCGACGACGGCGCGGGCCACGCGCATCACGAAAAATATCGCGCATTTGATTCAATATTGACTTTATCTGGACTATATTTTCATTCATGGTGGTCAGTGTATCACGCCCCTGTCAAAAGGCAATAAAAAACACGCCCGGCGGGGGCGTGTTTTACTCTCCTCTGTGAGAAATATTGTATCACAGATTTCTATAAAAAGCTAACACAGTTGAAAAATTTGTAGTGTGTGGGTAATATTGGATTATGAAATTAAAGCGGGAATTTTTTATGCGCACGCCCATAACCGTGGCGCGGGAGCTGGTGGGGGCATGGCTGTGCCGGCGATTGGGTGATGGACGCGTCGTGCGGGCGAGGATTTGCGAACTGGAATTATACACCATGGATGAACGCGGTTGCCACGCCTATGCCGGACGACGGACCGCACGCAACGATGCCATGTTTTTATGTGGTGGGCACGCGTATGTTTACCTGTGCTATGGAATGTACGATATGCTGAACATAGTACTGGGGGCGGATGGGTTTGCGGCGGCGGTACTGATACGCGCGGTGGAAATAAATGGCGGCAACGGCCCGGGCAGATTGACACGCACGCTGGGCATCACACGACGCGATAATAAATGCGACCTGTGTGCGGAAAATGCGGACATATGGATAGAGGCCCGCAACACAAACGACACGCCCAATATAGTCCAGGCCACACGCATTGGCATAGACTATGCCGGCGGCGACGCAAAATTACCCTGGCGTTTTCTAATCCGCACCAGCCCATTTGTGTCAAAGGGGGTATAAAACCTTTATTTATTGACAGGAACCAGATAAAATATCCGATGTATCAAAAGTATATTTTCTAATGAAACACCCATGCTTTTCGTGAAATATTTCTTGAACTAACCGACCGCCGACACTTGTGCCCCCGCCACAGGCGGGGAATAAAAAACCGCCCGGATGGGCGGTGGTGTGGGCTTAATATTCAGATTGTTTTTGTGAACGCACGAAATCTAAATTCATGATTTTTTTCAGAACAGATTTTACGCCTGATTGCCACTGTTTGACCGACGGACGAATTGTTCCTTGCTTGTACACATCTGCTAATTTTTCTATGCGGTCAATCTGGGCATGTTCGTCTGGTGTTAAAATTGCGGTAATTTTATATTCGGTTTGTCCATCGCGACGATTGTAATAGACCTTGGCCCCGACTTTACATTGTCCTGTGATTTGCGCACGTTCGTATGTTGTGCGACCGCCCCCTGGGTCAATCATGTGCAAGCCATTTGGAAATTTAACGGCGATAATTTGATGACCGTCTGGATACTGTTTTTTACTGGCTGTATCAACCATTGCAACAACCCTCACATCCAATCCGCATTCACGCGCATATTTTGCAAACAGGTCTGCACGTCCAGAACAACCAACAACATACGACGGTATATTATTGCGCAAAATATCATCAGCGTTAAAAGAAAACATATTTGCATATTGGTTGCCCGATGTTTTTCTGTATTCGTGCAGCCACCATTCGCGTATGCCAAACTTTTCTGATATGGCGGCATCGGGGGCATTATGCCGCGCGTCCCTGTCCGCTGTATCAAAATGACGATGAACCAAAGTCAGGCATTCATTGATTTTTTTGATAATTTCTGAATCTAGCATCTTAACTCCTTACAAATTATCTGTATCAAAAGCATACTTTCTAATGAGGCGTCCATGCTTTTCGTGAAAGGTTTCTTCAACTAATTTGCCACCGACACTTTCGGACATTTTGCATGCGGGGATGTTATCTGCAAAATGAAATACCAGCACAGGATTGATTCCTTTTTCCTTGGCACATTTCAATGTTTCCCGCAACAGAATTTTACTGTATCCGTGTCCGCGGTGTTGTGGTGCGACTGACAAGCCAATATGCCCGCCATCCTGTTCCAATGCAGCATTCAAATAGTGGCGCAGGTTGCTGCGCCCGACCGGCACATCGTCAACATACAGAACATATGTTGTAGCTGCAACCCAATCCGCGCGCAGATTCAGCCCACGCGACCAATATTCTTCTTGCTTTATCCAGTCTATGAACTGTTCCTTGGTCAGACCATGCGCTTTGTTGCCCGCGCCATTTTCCGCCGCGGGTATTGTTTGATAAAAATCATACAATTTGTCCGCATCCGCAACAGTCAGTGGCTGAAGTTCATATTTCATATCAATTCCTTTCTTGGTTCTGCCTTTGTTTTATCGCTGTATAATCCGTCATCATTTTCTTGACCGCACCTGCTAAATCAGTTTTGATAGCAGTTGGAGTTATGTACAAATTGGCAAATGATTTATCGAATTTATTCTGCGGCTTGCGCCCAAACAATTCCAGACAAATTATGTCGACAATGCATTCTTTCAAGTCTTGTGGGACATTGTATTGTATAATTATTGGTATTTCTATCAGAATATGTACAAACTCATGCAAAAACGAATTTAATATTTCATACTTATTGCCATTAAATTCGGACATACGCCAGACAATTCTTGGATTCGTTCCATATCCATAACTGCCACCGTTGCCGTACATGCATTCTATGGTTAAGCTTTTGGGTATTGTGGCGTTCCATGTAGACAGTAAAGGAACGATTTGTTTTTCAACGGCGCGTTGAAAATTTGGCAAAACATCATTCGTTATTATCGAGTCAAATCGCGATAAATCAGACATGTTGTAAATATCGTTTACAAATACATCATGATAATATTGAATTTGTTCTAGTGTTGGTTTTTCTTTTTCTATAAAATCGTGTATCCTTTTGTCTTTTGGAACAAAGGTATGATATTTATAATTAAAATGCTTTAATCTGCTGTGATACCGTTCGCGGAATCGCAGAATATCATTCCACGCTTCTTCTGCACTCAGATGATGTAGTTTTATATGCATAACATTTCCTTTGCTAACGGTGAAAGCGCATATTATCGGCTAGCCATTCGCCAACTTTGTTGGCCTCGTCTGTGGGTATTTCTGCCATTTTATTCTTTTGCTGAAATTTATACACCCGTTGTTCTTGCTCTGGCAACAGTGCCAGCATACCATCAACATCGCCATTTTGGTAAAGATTAAAGAATAGGCTCAACTCTTTATTGTTTTGTAATTTTTCAATTGCCTTATTTTGCAACTGGCGTACACGTGCTTCTGTTATGTTATGATATTGTGCAATATCGCGCGGGTGCAAACCTTGTGCAAAATATCCCATTTTATTGGATGCTGTTTTATGTGTAACTGCTGGCTTTTCTTCAGCAGACTTCATTTCCGATGTAACGCCGATACCAACGCCCATTTCCAATAAACGAATATCACGTTCATCAAGTTTTTTATTAAGTATTTTATCAAAATATTCTGCAAATATTTTGGCTGCTATATCGTTTTTTTGTGCCATTATGCGTTGATATTCTGGTTCACCAAATATTACACGTATCAATTTAGCACGTGGAAATACTCGTTCAACGCCAACCGCGTCTTCGGCTGCTTTGCGTATGCTAATCTTTCGGTTGGCATTACGAAATTTCTCTCTGCCGTATGATGGATAAGCTCTTACCCTGTGTATTTTATTAGCATACATTGCATCATTATCATTATGCTCCCAATATCGCCTGTTGTGGTCATAGGCATAAACAGCTGAATACAACTTTCCCAGTAAGCTTTCTGGGTCAGGACGATGACCATTTGTTTTGCAAAACTCTAATACAGCATCAATTACAGACGATGCGATTTTTCCCTCTGCGTATGATGTGCTTGCTTCCCCAAGGTTACGTCTAAACATTTTAACTCCTATCTATATAAAAACCACCTTCGGCGAAAGTGGTTGGAGGTTAGAAACTATTGATAACGCAAATAGCGGGCTTATTTATGTATATCGCCACCCTCCAACCAGTTTTTAGGTTGGAGGTTTTTATTGTCCCCACGGACAGCGTTATCAGCGGTTTTCTACGACCGACCGGCACTTCGCCAGTGCTTGAATTTTATCATAAAACGACGGCGGTTACAAGTTTATATAAATACTTGAAAGACTCAAAACCTTCTCCGCCAACATTCGTTGGCTCTCCCCTCCGCAGGAGGGGAATAAAAAAACGCCCAATGGGTGGCCCAGAAAAATGAAAATTCTGTGATGGATACGAGGCGGTGGGGGTTACGCGGTCTTTTGCATACCCACCAAAGTGGCACTGTTTAACACCCGCTTTGTTTGCATATATTTTGCACCAGCGATGTAGTTAAAAACCGCCCCAACAACATGTTCTGGAATAAAAGCCGTGGAAGGACTCGGTTGATTAAAATCAGAATCTTTGGAAAAGAACATAAAGTTTGCGTACTCGTTAACTGTGTTTATGTGTATTAAACCAGAATCTGAATATCTTTCTATACTGTTTTCATTCTGTGGTTTATATGTATAGTTGGTAACATTTGCCATACCATCTATGCGCATATACAAGTCTCGCAGAAACGCATTAGCAGCATCAATACTGTTGAATCTTTTGTGTTTACGTGTCCCTGTATAGCCTGGCCGAACCCACCGATAATCAATATATGAAACTTCATATGTACCTTTGTCTGGTTTTGACAAGATTATTGAACTTACTTTTCTTGACATATGGACCTCCTTGCTTGGTTATACACAATATAAGACAAATTACACAATTGTCAAGGCGTTGTTCAACAGGGTAATGTTTCTAAATAATAACTATCGTGTTTTGCGAAATGGACAGGCGCTGCCAAAAATTTCCCTGTATGCGATGCCACCCAAGGCACGCGGACAATTCTTGTCTGTACAGCCACAGGATTTTTTCGGATTATATTTGCAACTGAATTTGCGTACAGGTTCGGTCCATTGGATTTCGTCATTCAGATAACGACACGCAGTATCAAAAAATTCGCCCGCCGCCAATGCATCCAGACGACCACGCGATTTATACTTTTCCATCCATGGGGTTGTTAATTTGATAACGTGTACCGCATAAAATTCATCGCCACTTGTGATATATACGACGCCGTTTTCGTGATCATACTGTTTGATTACGTCTGATATCTTGTAATATCTGCCCAATTGTGTGAACGGCATTTTAACCCCCTATTTATCCTGTACATGATAATAACAAAAGATGGATGAAACGCAATAAAAAACCGCCCGGATGGGCGGTGGAATTCGGTTTTTATATCGGAACTGGATTTATTCTGGCGACGACCTACTCTTCCGTGGCTTAAGCCAAAGTACCATCGGCGATACGGGGTTTCCCTGTCTGGTTCGGGATGGAACAGAGGGTGGCTCCCGCTCAATAATCACCAGAATAAATCCAGCGAACATCATAATTTGATTTCAAGAATCAATGTTTAACGTTCTCTTCAAGCATACCGTTTAACTTTATAAAAGTCAAACGATAAGATAAAAAGTCAATGGTTCGATTAGTACTGTTAAGCTAAACCCCTCACAGGGCTTACACACACAGCCTATCAATGTCCTAGTCTAGAACTGAACTCATGGGGATATCTTATCTTGTGACCAGCTTCCCGCTTAGATGCTTTCAGCGGTTATCTGTTCCGAACATAGCTACCCTGCGGTGCCGCTGGCGCGACAACAGGTACACCAGAGGTTCGTTCGACCCGGTCCTCTCGTACTAAGGTCAAGTTCACTCAAATATCCAACGCCCACAGTAGATAGGGACCTAACTGTCTCACGACGTTATTAACCCAACTCACGTACCGCTTTAAATGGCGAACAGCCATACCCTTGGGACCTGCTCCAGCCCCAGGATGCGATGAGCCGACCTCG
>JAFTPS010000009.1 GCA_017463185.1 Alphaproteobacteria bacterium | reverse complement strand
TACCACGTTGGTTGTTGTAGAGTAGGTTGTTGTACAACTGCTGTTGGTGTACCAAGTGCCAGAACCTGTCTTTTTATACAACGTCGCAACACTGCCCGCCGTGCCACCATTGGCATTCAATGTAATCGCATTACAGTTCGCGTACCATGTTGCATACATATTGTATGTTCCTGTACTGGTCCAGGTCTTGTTAGGGAACGTGAACGACGCACCTGCCGCATATTGTGTCCCACTTGTTGAACCGGCCGCCCAACCATTAAACGTATACCCAGTCTTACTAAATCCATTGGTCGCCAATGTCAGACTCAGCGCCACGGCACTGGATGTATTGCCGGTATTATAATATTGTGTCCCTGTTGTACTGGTGGTACTACCGCCTGTACTGCTGTTGCCATTATATGCCAGCGTCGCGGTACGCGAATATAACGCATAGAAATACTGCGATGCGCCATAACTCGGGCTTGTGCTGACGGCGGTGGTTGAGCTGGAATATTTCGTTGTGCTGGTGGTACTGCCACGAACCCAACCGGCCGGCGCCCACGCATATGTTGATTGCGTCGTTAACGCAGGCAGGGTAACACTGGTAACCCCGGCCGCCGTGGTTGAACTGTTGCGATAATATTGCGTACGGGTTACAGATGTTCTGGACGTTGATGTGGCACTAGAATAATAATAGAAATACGTATTTCGCTTCCACACACCGTACAATGTGGTATTGGTGGTAAATGTTGCACTGGCGGCATCTGTATATGCCACAGTTGTGGAATTAACACTGGTTGCCCACCCGGCAAAACTCCATCCATATGTTGATGATACCGGGGCTGTAAAATTGGACACAGCGGTCAAATTACCCGCTACGCCATTGGTCAAAGTCTGTGTTCCCAATGTTGTACTGCCACTCTTAAAGGTTACAGTTACCGTACTTGCCTTTGGGCAAACCGCGCCACCTGAACAGGTATAACCCGACGGACACGAATTACACGAATTACCCGCCGCCGGCGATGATATGGTCTGACCACTATATGTCGTACCACAATCGGACAAATAATACCCCGAATTACACGATGTGTATTTCTTGTACGTTGGACATGAATAGCCCGCCGCGAACGCGTGTGATGTAAAAAACAATACGGATAAAAACGCGCAAAAGCGCACAAATCTAGACATTCTTCCCACTTTCTTTTCTCTTTACACGCATATCATAGAAAAAACAGGGGTACCCTTACAAGTAAAAAATACCCACAATGATAATTTTTATTTACCCACACCATACAAAAAATATTTTCGGATAAAAAAACTCAACACCACACATTCACCAATACATAAAAATAATAAAATTTACTTTGAAAAATTTAAAAACAATGATACTATGTCGCCCCGTCAGACCGGCGGGGTATGGCTGGCCGACCTTAAAAAGCGGCCGGAGGAAAGTCCGGACTGCGTGGGACAGCGTACTGGCTAATTTACCAGGCGGGGCGACCCGACGATTAGAGCAACAGTGACGTAAACGATTAAATTCGAGTGAAACGGGCAATCTCTGCGCGCAGCAACCTTAAATAGGCCTCCAATGTGTGTCCCAAACAGGGGGCGGGTAGAGGGCTTGACATTTTGTGGCAACACATTATGCAGACTAATCATATCCACTACCTTTACCTGGTGTGCGAAACACACTGGGTTCTGGCAGAACAGAATCCGGCTTATATGCTTGTCTGACACCACGCGCCCACGGGCGCGTGTTTTGTTTTATGGACACCTTTAATTCTCACCGCCCAGGTTCACCCACGCAAACAAATGTTTGCGCGGGGCCCGAAGTGACGGGGAGTGGCGAGCATACGCGAGCCGAGGGGTGGCTATAACAAAAACCATATTTAGCCACCCCCAAGTTTTACTAGGCTATCGCCAAGTAAAACTATCCCCCGCCAATGGCGGTGGAAATTATACGAATAACGAATGAAGATAAAAAACCCGCATTGCGGGATTTTTTATCTCTGTTTCAAATTGGAAATCATTTCTGAAAATAATATAAACGCCCGTTCCAATGCCGCATCGCGCCAGCGCGTATCGGACGGATACCAACTTTCCGTCAAATTCGCCCAGGTCTGTGGATTGATTTTACCATTGTGCAATAAATCATAACGCGCGTCCCCCATATCCATACGCTTGTAAATCGGCGACATTATCGGATATTCACCGGTGCCTATTTCAAAATCCGCGGTATAAACCGGAATTTCCGGGGTGGTATAGCGCACTTCCAGACAATCAACCAAATCCCCCAACAAAACTGGACCAGATTTCGCACGTTCGTCTGATATAATTGGGATACTGGGCAACATTTTATTAAAATATTGTACATTTTTATGATTTGCAGGATGCGAAACCAGTAATTCCGATGTCACACAACCATTTTTTCGGTCAAAGCGACCCAATCCAGTATGCAACCCAACCGAAGTCAACGAACGCGCATCATCACGCATAATGTTGTCATAAATATGCATAGTCATTTTATTTTCCATCATCGGTGCTGCACCGCCATAGAATAAACCGTATGGATGCTTGTACTGGCCAAAACTGATTGCATCCCACGCGCCGTCACGCAAATGCGCAGCACGATAGGATTTTATCGCATTCTTCTTGTTCACTGCGTCGGGCGCAGACAGCAATAAATCATGCGCCAAATCATATTGAGGATTCTGGGGCAGGGAATCGGGCCGACTAAAATCCACCCCAAAATTACGATTCAAATCAACCAAGCCACCACGCTTGGTATCAATAACCTCGCGCATACGGTTCTGCATTCCCCAGCCATTGATAACATGAATCAAAACAATTGTATATTTTTCCCGAAAATCCGGCGTTAAATTTCGTGCAAATTTATCCATAAACATATTCTGGGCAGCACTGCCAAAATAGCCCTCTATCCCATGAATGCCAGAATTTATAACGATTTTATGCGGCCCATCGCCAATAAAAACATACGGAATATCAAATTCATGGCCATTTGCCACACACCATTTCAAATCACCAACACGCGATGCATTTTTATAAAATTTATCGGTTGCCTGATACCAATTTTCAGAATAATAATTGTGCCGCATAATCTGTGCCCCTGTGTGTTATTATTCTCTCTGACCCCTGCTACATAACTTTCCCCTGAGTTGGATAAAAAGTCAACTGAATTTTTTCCCATTTACTAAATTCACCCACCGGTAGCATACGGAAAGGCTGGCAAACATCAATCGCAGCCCGAATCGTATCCAACACATACGCGAACGCCGGGTCAGTATCCGCACGCGCCGCCGATTCAAACCAAACATCACGCACCGTGCCATTTTTACGCATAGTCAAATGTGCCACCGCCCGAATATCCGCAATATCCGCACGGGTCGTATCAATTACCCAGCATCGCGTCATTGCCACACGCAAAGCGTCAACCACCGACACGGTCAAAGTACGGTCCAGGGATAAAACCTCGCGATTGACGCGAACAACGGTCTTTTTTCGTGGCGCAGGGGCTGGTTCAACATCTTTGGATTCCGCTGATTTTACCTCTGTCTTTTTTTCGGGTTCTTTTTCCGGTTCTTTGACGGGTTCTGGCTCAGGTTCTGTTTTAGGCTCTTCCACTAATGTTGGTGCTTCAATTTCTATTTCATCGGGCGTTTCGGCCTGAACATCCTTTTTATCGGGCTGTGCAACCGGGGCGACTGTTTCCTTTTCCGGTTCTGATGGGGCAACCTGACCCACGTTATAAAGTTTCGTTTCGTCACCCGACACAACAACATCATTCAAATCAATTTCCATAATCTGGATACGGTCCGGCGCGACCAGTTTCGCACGATGTACCACAATAGCAAACGAAGTCACCATTATAGCCACCAGCAACAAATGCCCCCCAATGGATATTAAAAGGTTTTCTGATGAAAATTGATTAAACTTTGCCATGGTTCTTTATTCTGGTTGAGTACGCAATCCAACTTTTTGGAATCCTGCATCCTTTAATTTTCCCATCATAGACATAACCGCCCCATAATCTGAATGAGTATCCCCACTTATCATTATCGTCAACTGCGGATTTTCACCACGCATCGCGACCGCACGCTTTACAATTTCATCCCGTGGCAATTCCATTTCGCTTAAAAAATAGCGTCCATTTGCATCAACACTTATCTGAATCGCGTGGTCGTTACCGGTCATAGCCGATGCGCCCGCTCGTGGCAATTCCAAATCAATCCCAGTTGTCATCATAGGCGTCGTCACCATAAACACCGCCAACAACACCGTCATAACATCAATCATCGGGGTCAATTGAATTGATGCGTCGGATTTTCTGCGCCGAATTCTGGTCATAATGTCCGCCCTTATTTTTTTGATTTTAATTCACGACAGGCGTCATCTAAACGCTCGTACAAATCATCGGATTTTTTGGAAAATATTTGATGCGCAATCGCCGCTGGCACCGCCGCAATCAACCCCAGTGCAGTCGTCCCCAGCGCAACCGCCAAACCGGGTGCAATCACACCGATACTGACGGACTGATTTATACCAATAGACGCAAAAGAATCCATAACGCCCCATACGGTTCCAAACAACCCAATAAACGGCGACACATACGCTACCATAGACAAAAACCACAGATTTTTATCAAACGGACGAATCAGTCTGTCCGCAATCACATCCAGATTATCGGTTGGTTTAATCTTTACCGGATTTTTTTTGAACATCCGCCACAGGCGAATTTTTTCAATAATAACCGCCCAGGATATAACACTAAAAATCACCAGGACAATAGACACAAAGACCGTCATAATATCGCCGGTAAACAAACTCAACAACGAAAAATTCCCTTCCATTTCTTTCCTTCCTTTCTGTTATTTCCTATACCAGCCCATCAATAAACTCGGCCGGAATCCGCTTTGGGCGCATATCACCACCCAAATATGCAACTTTAAGATTTATTATAGCACAAATGTTCCCATCTTTCACGAACTTTTGTTCAATTTTTACAACCGCCGCCCCAACATCCACCATTTGTGTTTCAACGACAAAATTATCCGCCGCACGCAAAGGCTGTAAATATTTAATATTCAATTCACGTATAACAAATCCTATATCATCGCCCACAACGACATGCCCACGCAACCACGCCATACGCGCCCGTTCTGCGATTTCTAAATATCGGGCGTGATAAACGATACCCTCGGCATCTGTATCCGCATATGCAATCGTAAATGGAAAAATATGTGTTTTCATTTTCTAAACACCTCTACATCAATATTTAATTCTGTCCTCAAGCGTGTTACCACACGTTCGCGAATCTCGTCAAAAACCTGTCGCAAAACAGGTTCAAAATCAAACATCTTGGCAAACTTGTCATCAAAGAACAATCGCCAATAAAAATTATCCGCGTATTCACCAATATATTGCAAATCTTTGGCACACATATGCTGTACCCCTGTATCCAACACATCCAGGGCCTTGACCAAACGCGCCTCGGGCGTGGTGCGCATTTCATACTCGTCCAAACACGCCCGCATATCATCATTATCAACCACAGACAAAATCTGTGCAACCGCATCCGCTTCACGCTGGTGCTTTTGTGCGCGCACTTCTGCATTTTGTTCATGCAACGGCACATCATGCGCAATCGCTTCGGGCAAGTCGTGCAACAAACACATCTTTAAAACACGTTCCATATCAATGGGATTTTTCAAATATGGTCGCAGTACAATTGCCATCAATGCCATACTCCACGAATGGGATGCAACCGCCTGTTGCGCCCCATCCGACATACGAGTCAAACGATACTCGCACTCTAACTTTTCTGCAATTTGAAGAAAGTCTACTAAATGTCTCATCCTTGCTTATCTCTGCTTGTTTGGAAAGGCTATATTATGAATTTTAGTCTGCACACCGACATCTGCAATCATCAACGTTCCAACCCATACCAAGTCCCCTTATTGAACAACTAACTATGCTGACGGCCCATACATGCTAACATTGCCAAATACAATTGCTGTGGAATGGCTTTCAGACGCATATCAGGCCCGACATAGGCAACTTTGCTATTTAAAGTCGCCGCTAATTTATTAGACGCACCGATAAACTGTTGCACCATATCCAGGGATACATTGCCAACCTTTATAATATCGGTTTCAACCCAAATATCCTCGCCCAGACGCAGAGGGGATTTATAATCAATATTCAGGTTTTTAATTATAAAATTATCACCATGGGGGATATTTTTACCCTTTAACCAGTTCATTCGTGCGCGTTCGGCTATTTCAATATATCGCCCATGATATACTATACCGCCAGCATCTGTATCTGCGTACGCAATAGAGAAATTAAATCTGTGTTTTGCCATTCTTTTCCTTCTTTGATATGTATTTCTCTCTCGCTTGCAAAAAAATTATTTTTCCAGTCCCAAATGCTTATATCCCGCATCCGTTATAACACGCCCACGCGGCGTACGCTGAACAAACCCCAGCTGCATTAAATAGGGCTCTATGACGTCCTCTATGGTATCTGTGGGTTCGGACAATGCCGCACCCAGATTTTCAATTCCAACCGGCCCACCGGCATAATGACGAATTATGGTCGTCATATATTCACGATCAATTTCATCCAACCCGCATTCATCAATGTGTAATTGGAACAGGGTGGTTTTAATAGTATCAGCAGAAATCTGATTTTTACCCAACGCGCCCGCAAAATCACGCGCCCGTTTCAACAAACGGTTCGCAATACGCGGCGTTCCACGTGCCGCCTGGGCCAGCATCAACGCCCCATCTGCATCAATCGGCATTCCCAATATATTCGCACTGCGCTGAATAATCTTTGCCAAATCGGCCGGCGAATAGAACGACAGCCGCAAATCAATCCCAAACCGGTCGCGCAATGGATTGGACAACAATCCCGTACGTGTTGTTGCCCCCACCAATGTGAACGGGGGCAGGTCAATTCGCACGCTTTTTGCACTGGGGCCTTCGCCCAGCATTATATCCAACTTAAAATCTTCCATCGCAGAATAAAGGACTTCTTCAATCGCCGTTGGCAAACGATGAATTTCATCAATAAACAATACATCCATCGGTTCCAACGCCGTTAAAATCGCCGCCAAATCACCTTGCTTGGTCAACATAGGCGCGGCAGTTGCACGAAAATTTGTTCCCAATTCATTCGCAACAATATGCGCCAACGTGGTTTTTCCTAATCCCGGGGGACCATACAACAACACATGATCCATTGCCTCGGCCCGGCTGCGCGCCCCAGATATAAAGACAGATAAATTTTGTTTCAAACTGTCATGCCCTATAAAGTCCACCAATGACCGTGGCCGAATTGTTGCAGCCATATCATCGGGAATATTCGCATCCAAAAATCTTTCTTTGTTCTGCATAATTATAACAACTTGTCCTCTGCGTTTTCACGACCAACATATGCTTTCAGGTCATTATACATCTGGCGCAGGTCCGCCGGCTGACTATACGCAGCATCTGCACCACGCACACGAATTGTTTCTAAATCTATTTGGGCTTGTTTTTTCAAAACCTGGGTTAAATGCACCCCAAAAGCCTTGGCGTCCTCAGATTCAGCCGCCCCCTGTAATAACAATCCGCGATTGGGGCGGGGCGATAAAAATGCAAAATCAGAAACCGATGAATCCGGCGAAACCAGTGCGAAACCGGAAATCTCGGGCCGGCGCATCATTGCCTGCAATACATACCATGCACCCAACTGATTCCCCGCCAACCAGATTTTATCGCTATCCTCGTTATGATTTTGAATCCAGTCAATAACGGTGGCTATATCCAACATATTTTCGGCCGTTGTACCAATCGTTCCCTCAGAATCGCCAACACCACGATAATTAAATCGTACAACTGAAAAACCAATATCCATAAACGCACGAAACATAGCATACGACACCCGGTCATTCATATGATATTTCTGGCGCGGATTTCCCGATAAAATCACCGCCAATGGTGCCGACGGCGCGGCGGATTTATGATACACCGCATGTAGTTTCCCTGATTCACCCGTAATAATCAAATCAACCATTTATGTCCACCTTTCTTTTTTATATTCGCCTTAAACTTAGAACAAAGACTTGGCAAATTTCAATAAAAATATTTTTGCTTTGACACAATTATCTAAAATGTTCTAAGATTTAGCAGAGAGAAAGAAAGGCTTTGATTATGGCTAAGTTTATTTTGACATCTGTTTTGGCTGTTTTATGCACATTTTCCTTTGCCCAGGCCGAGGATATTGTGTACGAAGATTTTCAAACAATCTATACCGAAACACCGGTCCAGTCATACTACGCGTACCCAGACGACCCAAATTTTATCCCAGAAACCGAATTTATGGAACGCGCAGACAGCCTGGACTATGACCAGAATATAGTTGACGCACGTGATGCCGAACAAATGGCTCATCCCGGCGTTATATTTGCCGACCGCCCAATGATTATATGTCGTAATTTTGGTTGCACACGTCTGAACGACCGAATTACCCGTACATTTTTGTTCAACAGCCTGGCAAACATGTTTATGATGAACGCACATTCCCGCGTTTATATATGCGAAGCCGATCCATTCTCGCGCGATTGTTTACAATCGGGGATTTCTTTCCCGGTACGCAGCGGTATCGCCAATGCAATGGTCAAAATTCCTAAGGCTACAATTTCCCAGGTAAATGTATCAACAGGCCTGTCTAAAGCAACCGTTGGTATGACCTATGAATTCTTGGTAAATGGTATTGACCGCAAATGCGAGCCAACGGTTATGGATATCATGGTGCCTATCAATTCCCAGGCAACATTATCCAACCGCGAATTTGCCTGTAATATGACCAGCGACGGGTTCAGCAATGTGTCTTTACTGGTCAGCATTGATTACATTGACCTGGATTATGGTATTTTGGGTGGATATTATTCCCTGGGGATGCAGGGGCCAACCACCGGTGGCGGTACGGGATATGCACTGTTCAAAACGGAATTTACCACCAATGGTATGCAGTTCCGCGCCGCAACATACGAAACCGAAGAAGATATGATGGGCGCAAACAACGCAATGCGTACAATTCAACCAGGTGAATATGCCGTTGAACCATTAAATAAATAACTGTTATTTGGGACTCGTCACTCGCCAGACAGAACAAATACGAGTCCCGAGTGACAAATGACGAGTATCCCTTATGAACAAAACCATTCTGATTATTGACGACGATGATATTCTGCGCAATGCGCTAGCACGCGGGTTGCGAAATGAAAATTTTAATATTTTGACCGCTAATTCCGCCGAAAACGGCATAGATATCCTGACGCGTATATCAGTTGATGCAATTGTTCTGGACCGTATGATGACGGGAATGGATGGGTTGACATTTCTTAAAAAAATACGCGCAGACGGCAACGCAACCCCGGTTATAATGCTGACCGCGATGACTGGGGCCGACAATGCCATAGAAGGCTTGTCGGGTGGGGCGGACGATTATTTGGCCAAACCATTCCAGATACGCGAATTGATATTACGCCTGAACAATATAATCCGCAATCACGCCAACACCGCGCCAAAGATGCCGCGTGGCTTGGCATTTATTGATAATGAATTTTTTATCACAACCACCCCTGATTCCACGCCACGTCTGTTATCCCTGTCTGGCGAGGAAAAAAAACTGCTTCAACATCTGACCAGTCCAGTTGGCAATATTGCGCCCGCCGCCCCAATGGTAGCAAAACGCTTGCGCGGTAAAATAAATGTAGTATTATCAAATCTGGATATAATGACAATTCGGGGCCAGGGATATAAATTGGTGAATTTAGACCCACACCCCCACAACAACGACGGTGAATAATATGAGATTGATTCCACGCAGTTTTTTATGGCGTACAATTTTAATGATTCTGATTCCTTTGATTGTCGCCCAGGTAATCGTTGCCAATGCTTTTTTTGGCAATCACTGGTCGCGCGTGCATGACACATTGGCACGTACCCTGGCGGGCGAAATCACAACTATGATGAACTTTATGGACCGTGGCAATACAGACGCAGCCCAGCAAATGGCCCGCGACATTGGCATAAATGTCACATTTCACGAAAAATTAAATCGTCCAAAGCATAACGATAACCATTCGCACGAGGCTGGCCGGCTGGCATCCGAGCTGTCAAAGCGTTTGCAACGCCGTGCAAAAATCTATATAGACAAAGGCAAACGCCTGGTTTATGTGGACATCCCAACCAAGGATAATCAAATCGCAACATTTGGCACATCCCTGTATCGTATATATTCCACCAGTACAGAGGTATTTATAATCTGGCTGATTGGTTCTATCCTGATTGTATCCATTTTAATTGCGCCATTTATCATTATGCATACACGCAGCATTCGTCGCATTGCACGCGCGGCCAATCGCTTTGGCCGTGGTCTGGACGCGCCCGGCTTTGAACCCAACGGGTCCAAGGAAATACGCGAAGCCGCCGCATCTATGATTACGATGAAAGAACGCCTGGACCGCTATAACCGAACACGCACAGATATGTTAAACGCGGTCAGCCACGACCTGAAAGCTCCATTGACTCGTATGCGCCTGGCGGTGGAAACAGGTGCGGCAACGGATGCGGAACTTATCCGTGATATAGACCGTATGACGGAAATGGTAAATGGATATTTGGCATTTGCCCGTGGTGAAATGCCCGAAATTGAACAGTCAACCGAATTACCGGCAATGCTGACTCGTATTGCACGCGACGCAGCCCCGAACAAGAAAATTATCACTGAATTTCCAGATATCCCGGCACAATTTTATGCCCGTCCAATGGCACTGGCGCGTGCATTTGGCAATATTATTGAAAATGCCGCCCGTTATGCAAACAAGCGCATAAAGATTACAGAACGTGATACCACCGACCAAGTAGAAGTTATCATAGAAGACGACGGTCCTGGTATTCCAGACGCGCGCAAGAAAGACGCTTTACGTCCATTTGTACGCCTGGATGATGCACGTGGTACGGACACCGGTGGTACGGGATTGGGCCTGTCCATTGCCCAAACAGCAATTGAAAACCACGGCGGTCAAATGTTCCTAGAAGACAGTGACCTGGGTGGTCTGCGCGTCAGAATAGTTTTGCCAATATAATAAAAAATACACAGTCAAGGGTATTAAAAAATGAATCTGTATAAATATGTATCAAATGCAATAAATGAAAAATTGGGAACAAAAGTAAATCTAGAAGTTCCACGCAATCGCGAATTTGGTGACTTTTCAACCAATGCCGCAATGGTTATGGCAAAATCCGCCGGAAAAAATCCACGAGAATTGGCGGGTGAAATCCTGCCTAAATTAGCGGAACTTGATTTTGTTGCCGACGCAACGATTGCCGGTCCAGGCTTTATCAACATTAAATTGCGCGATGATTTTATCTGGAATGCGGCCACACAACCGCAAATCCCAAAATCGGACGCCCCAATGACAATTGACCTGGATTATGGCGCATATAATGTGGCAAAAAATCTGCACATTGGGCATTTACGCACATCAATCGTGGGTGACACTTTTAACCGCATCGCGAAATTGTTGGGTCATAAAACATACTCGTGGAATCATATCGGCGACTGGGGCAAACCAATGGCGTTGATTATAGCATGGATAGAACGCCTGCACCCAGAATTACCATATTTTTCTGATAACTTTGACCCAAATACACCGGTTGATTTTGAAATTGACCCGACCGAATTAAATACATATTATCCCGCGGCCAGTGCCTTTGCCAAGGAAAACGCCGATTTCCAATCGCACGCCCAGGAAATCAAAGCCCGATTCCAAGACGGCCACATGGGATATTTTGCGTTATATGAAAAATTCCTGAAAATATCACTAGAAATGATGAACGAAACGGTAAAGCGTCTGAATATTTTGCCATTTGATTACGATTTGGGCGAACGCAATGCAGCAAAATATCTGCCCGCGGTAGAAAAAATCCTGCGTTCCCAGAATTTAATCACCGAAAGCGACGGTGCCCAGGTAATCGTTGTTAAACGTGACGACGACAACAAACCAATGCCACCATATATGTGGACCGATTCCCGCGGGGCGGATACCTATGATTCAACCGACCTGGCTGCGGTGTATTGCCGTAAAAATGTGGATAACCCGGACAAGATTATATATTTTACTGACCTGCGCCAGGGGCTGCATTTTGAACAATTATTCCGCGCCGCCGATATGTCTGGTATATTCAAATATGAAAACTTTGAACACATTGGATACGGCACAATCAACGGACGCGATGGCAAACCATTCAAGACCCGCGATGGCAACGCCGCCGGCCTGGACGATATTATTGACGCCGTAAATGATGCTGTAAATCAACGCGTCATTGAATCTGGTAAAAATCTGGACAGTGATACAATAAACGCAATTGCATTGGCCGCGGTTAAATTTAATGACCTGTTGCACGATGTGCGTTCAGATTATATCTTTGACCCATCCGCCGTCACCAGTTTTGAGGGGCGCACCGGTCCATACATTTTGTACACGGCTGTGCGTCTGAACAGCGTATTAAAACGCGCGGGCGATGTACCCAATGCGTCCCGCATTCCATTATCCACCGATGAACGCAATTTATTGATTGGCGTTTTGGATTTTGAGCGCATTGTTCACAGCGCATTTGAAAATCGCGCGACCGATTTAATTGCAAACTATGCGTATGATTTGTGCCAGTTGACCAATACATTCTATCACAACTGTCCAATTTTACGCGACGATGTACCATCTGATATCAGGGCGGGGCGTCTGCATATTGCAAAAATCGCACGTGATACATTGGCACAAACAATTGATTTGATGGGCCTAAAAATCCCATCCGAAATGTAAAAATCCGCCCAATGGGCGGATTTTTTAGACAACAATAACAGAGAGATATAAGACATAAATAATCCCCGTCGTCCCGCACACAAGTGGATAGTGTTTTTTACAAAATTTACAAACATTACCGCGCAGTAAAGACAATTTTCTTGACAGAAAATTGTAAATAATAATGATTTCTATTTTACTGGATTGCCACCACACTACGCCAAGGCTTCGTATGGCAGGCGCATTCGCTCGCAATGACAAAGATACTAATAACCAATGACTAATAACTAATGCCCGCTGCCACTACCCACTAACCACTTACACTAACCACTAAAAATCGCCCCAATGGGGCGATTTTTTATGAAACATTCTGCATGCCACCATTCTCAACACAACCTTTGTACACATCTGTTTCCGTTTGAGTCCAGCATTGGTTTTCGGGTTCCGGGTTAGTATTTTTTGTTTCGTCCTTGCCGTATTGCATATCAGTTTTTGTATATCCAATCGCACTGCCACAATATCCACTGTTGACGGCTTTGGTATTAAATACCGTACCGACATCGCATTTTACACAAACGCCCGTGTCGGGTGCGACACCACCACGCATACTGGTTTCACATGCCGAACAGGTACGATCGCTTTCGGACGGGAACGCCATACCGTCCCCCTTGCACCGAAATTCATAACAACTTTGATTCGTTGTTTTTACAAACTTATGAATCTCTTCGTTAAATCCGGACCACCCCGTACACGCCTGGGCTTCGGCACAAACATTAGCACTGATTTCCACACAATCGGTCAACGATGCATTTGGCTGGTATCCATTTTTACATACCAATTGTTCCTGAGCCCCAGTTGCGGGATATATAGCCGCCCATGAAATCATATTTTTCCAACCCTCGCGCTGGGCACGAACAATCATTTGCTGAACCCAAGCCCCGTGACCACTGGGCGCATAACGTTTTATGGCCAAAATCATATCGTGTTCCTGACCTTTGTTTACACCACATCCATAATATTTGTTAAAAACAAACATTGCTATTTGGTCTTCTACATTCGCCCCAGACGTGACACGCTTAAAATCGGAAAAATCTGTGCGTTTTAATTCCGTAACATCACACGACGTCACACCACCACTGGTTGACAGTTCGCACTGCGGCCCAGAATACCCCGCACGACACAACCACACACAACGTGAACTGTCACCTATCAACGCATATTCGGTCCAGGCATTTTTCTTGTTCTTATTTTTACCCTCTACCTGGACGGGACAGAAATACGCCCCTTGCTCATTCACACGCAATGCAACCATCATCTGGGTAGAATATTCATCGGTATAGTTCCGGGCATAAATGGCCTTTTCCTTGCACCCTGACGCCTGGGACGCACCAATACACGCCTCGGTCCCAGATATTAAATTAGTCCCACAGGATGACAATGTACCACCACCCCACAACGCCAAATGTTTAGAGACATTATTACCACCACCCGCAAATGCGCCGGTTGCGCCCAGAATAACCGCCAAAGATACAGCAAACTTCTTTATCATTCTTCTTTTCCTACATAGCATACGCCATTGTCATAATAGCCACCAATTGTTTCACACTGGGTCTGATACCACGCATCACTGAATATACATTCGTCTTTGTTTAAATCATATGTCGCAACGGCTGTCTCTTCGCCCGTATTATAGTTCAAACACTGGGTACGGGTGGTGTTTTCCACACAATAGCCAACCGATGTTTCCACCTCACTCGAACGTCCAGCAAAATTATCAGAATAGAATTTATCCAACAAAGCAACATTATCGGTATTTTCTTCCAACCAATAACCGTCTAAATCCTCGCATGTTTCCATCAATTGGTAATCCAACTGTTCTTCTATATCCTGGACAGCCTTTCTGACCTGAGTCTTGGTTTGTTCGGCCAAAGAATTATAGTCTTTTTGGTCCGCTGTTGGATTACTGCAATGCTCAACCGCAAATTTACGAATTAGGGTTGCAACACTGTTACCATTGTGATCCGTCCCATCGACATCACCCATTGACATCAAACGGCAATTCCACGGGAACTTTTTAGTCCCAGATGTTGGTGTGCACAGTTCCTTCACATAACCATCAATTGCGCCGGCACATCCCTCGGCCACACGAACATCATCCACCACTCTAACATACTCTAACAACGCAGTCAAACCGCAAGTCCCTTCATTTTTCAATTTACCTGAAGAACTATCAAAAACACATCCTGTTGGACTATACAATGCAGCACAACGAGTAACTCGATCTTGACACATAGATTTCGCAGCATATGCCGAAATAGCACCTGCCGCCTGGGCCGTTGTGTTATCAAATTCCTTTAACGCATTTGATTGTGTATCATAACATTCGGCCATTGTACTTACACAAGACGACTTTACATCTTCTATAAGTTCTTCTTGTGCCTGGGCAATTTCAATCAATGCACTGCGCTTAAATTCAGTCCACACAACATCCGCCAAATCACGACAAGTATCCAAAGCCGTCGCAGCAAATTTACGCTTTTCATCCAGGAAAGAATCATAACTAGGATTATCACCTAACACATCACTACTGCCAGTCAACGTAATCTGTTCTGTTAGCTTAAACAGACTGGTAGACATTGTAGCCTCGCCAGTTACAGGACTGACATATTTACCCGAATAATCCAAACAACGTTTATAGTTTTCACCACAGGCCGTATCAGCAACAATCGCGGATTTAACCTTGGCAATACATTCGTTTACATCCTGGGAATTATGTGCACGATATTCTTCCAGGCGGGCCTCGCGCAGGTATTTTTCGGCCTGGCGCACGGTGGATTCAACCGCCTCGCGCTTGGCATTTACGCTTTTTTCATACGCATTGCAATCCTGGGTAATCATAATGCCATATGCACTTTTGGACATATTCAAAACGGCACTGCTTTCACACGAATCGCCAATAACCGACATACATTGTTTATGGGCGGCTTCATATAATTCTAATCCCTCTAAACTGGTCATATCCACCGCAGACGACCCGCTGGAAAAGATAGAAGAACCACCACCTTCGCCCCAAACATCACCAATATCAGATGAAAAATCCAAAGACATAATCCCCAACGATGTGGTATTGGATGTTGTGGTTGCCTTTTTCTTGCCCGACAACAAATCACCAATTTCATTCAATATAGATTGTGCGCCACTGGTGTCGTTTTTTATTGCCGCCTCGCCCACGGTGGCGGTGTACATTGCGTTCACCTCTGCCGCGGTTTTATCAACCGCGTTCAGATTATTATCTTCAAACTTCTGTAATAAAACTTTTGCCTGGTCCAAAGCATCTTCTGTGTCGCGAAATTCGGTAAAACGTGTGCTACAATAACAGCGACGATATGTGTCATTTGCATTAGCACAGAATTGATCCATACATGTCGCATACGAATCGCGACATGATGCATATCCACCACCAATTTTTGAAACATCACTGAACACGGCGGTTGCTCGTGCGGTCGCGGCACGCGATGCCGTCAACCCCGAAATCGCACTGCGTGCATTTGATGCGCCCGTATGTGATACCGCACCACGCACAACATTATCGGACGCGGCACGTGCCGTTGTTGCTGTGGGACGCGTATTTGCCACAATGGTCGCCCGCGCAGCATTGCGTGCACTAGGCGCAGAAACCGATTTAACCGCACTGCGTGATGCAACCGCACTGGGGCGACGAATCGCGCTGCGCGAACTGGAAATTACATTTTGACTGGAATCAGATTTTGCATTCCCACGGGAAACAATGCGACCATCGCTGCGGGCAGGGGCAACATTAGTTGCGGTGGCACTGCGTGGATTTGGTGCCTGTTGCGCGGACACAGACGCACCACCTAAAAAGGTCGCTAAAACCACAGAAAACCGACAAAAATTCGCAATACGATGTTTCAAAACCTATTCTCTCTTTTCTGTATTTTATCACTTTTGAGTAATTGGAATCAATACCGAAATTACTCTATACAGCAATTTACTTTATTTTTTACCCACGCCCCCAGACGTTTTACCGTTGATTGAGACTTTTCAATAGTCGTATCCGTGGCTGATGTTTTGGTTGTTTTCTTTGGTGTATCAACCTTGCACTCAGAATCCGCAGCCGCACGTGCCACAATATCTGGCGCAATTTTCTGAACCCCATTCAAATCAATCAAATCCATATTGATACCCCAAAACAGGGAATACAAGTCATACGCTTTGTTAAATAAATCATATGCATCCTGGGTATTTCCCGCACCCAGGGCTTTGGTGCCGACCTCCATCAAACGCATAGAACCAGCCAGCAAATGTTTAGAAATACACCAAACCTCGCCATTTTCAGCCGATGATTTTTTTACAATACGTTCCATCAGCTCTTTTCGCATAGAACGCACAGTATTTATCAAATCATAAAAACCTGTTTTCTGGGTTTTCGCCCCACTGAAAAAGAAATGTTCTTCCAGGGAAATCAAATTCATCAATGCTATGGACAAATCCTGGTCAGATGATAAATCCAGCGGATTTACCTTTTTCGCGGCATCAACCTGAGCAATCATTTCTTCCAAAGTCATTTTTTTTGCTTTTGCCATTTTATTTTTTCCTTTCTTTTCTTAAAAATTTTTATCCACTAACACAAAACTATTCCGATTTGCGGCAACCATTCTATTATCGCCCAGAAAATCAGCGTCATAATGACCAGACCACCAAACGGCCATACAACCTTTTGAAATGGAAACCAAGCGTGTCCGCCATTGTTTTTCTTGATATGCGCATACCATATTTCCATCACCAGGAAAGTCAAAGTTCCAACAATTGTCCCCAACAGGAACTGGTCAATACCCCACATACACATTTCATTAAATACAACAATCGGATTTGCCGTTGGCACAAAATACACCAATCCCAGCAACCCATAATAAACAACAAAATTCAACACATACCAAAACCAGCCACGTACACCACGCTTTTTCATATAATTCGCCGTCCAAGCCACCAACGACAATGTCAAACCACCCGCCCAGATTCCGGTAATAACATCTTCTACGCCCAAAAGACGCGCCCCCTCAAGCCCGGCACCAACCGCAATCGTACAAACCGGACACACAGCATTGGCCACCGACATTGCCGCAACAAAAGCCAACATTGCAAACAGTATTTTTTTCATAATTTTGTTCCTTTTCCTTACACTTTTTTCAATTCTACAAAAAATCCGCTAATGTGGTCAATATGATTTTATCACACCGCGCATATGCGCAGACCGCGAACGTGGGTTATTTTTAACCTCGCTCATACTGGGGGTGACGGTTTTTATCGGCACAAACTGCGCCGCCTTTACCACAGGCAAGCGCGGGTCACCCGGTATCGCCGTCCAGCGTCGCATAATATTTTTTACAAGGCGGTCTTCCAGTGAATGAAATGTCACACAAATACATTTGCCCCCCGCTACCAACAAATCAGGCACCGCCGCCAATGCACGCTTTACCTCTCCCATTTCATCATTGACCGCAATGCGTAAAGCCTGAAATACGGGGGCCACATCGCGCGGATTACGAATTAAATCACGCAATGCAAATGTGGTCTGGGGACGTGCATCCTTCATTGCGCGCGCCAATATTCCCGCACGATTTACATCACCATAATCGCGCAATATATTAGCCAAATCAGACACTGACAACTGTTCTATCAACTGGGCAGCGGTTGGGCCATCGTCCGACATACGCATACTAAGCGGCGCATTTGCACGAAATGAAAACCCACGTTCGGGTGTGTCAATCTGCATAGAAGAAATCCCCAAATCAAACACGACCGCATCAAATTTTTCATCCAAATCCGCAATATGTGAAAACGCACGTGGCACAAAAGTAAATCGGTCACCATATTCGGCCCGAACCGCTTCTGCATCGGTCACAACATTTGGATCGCGGTCAAACGCCACAACCGTCGCACCACGCGACAGAAAGGCCCGCGAATATCCACCCGCACCAAATGTACAATCAACTATACGCCGCCCAGAAATATCCCCCAGGGCATCCAACACAGAATCCAATAAAACGGGAATATGTTTCATTTCTAGCCTCTATTCAATTTCCACCCTGATACCCAAGTTTGCAAAATCCGCAACCGTTGTATTACCCAATTCCACCCCACCGGGCAAGGCAACCGTTGCCACTTTTTCCGCACCGTGCAGAACCAATTCCACCCGCGTATAACCGCGCGACAACGCAACCAAAGCCTTTTTTACATCTGCCAAAACCGCCTGGTCGCGAATATCCAATACAATTTTTTTAGCAATTTTGGCCACCCATTGTGCCAACGGGGTAATAGAATCCACAAACACCGACACACGGTCATCACGATTGGATGTTTTGCCCGAAATAACAACCGCATTTTCATTAGCCAGAATCTGAGCAAATTCAATCGCCGCATCACCAAATGCCACCGCATCAATATTACCCGAACTGTCAGACGCATTGATTGTAATCATTTCTTTGCCAGTCTTGGTACGACGACGCGCAAATGAATTTACATTCGCGGCAATTTGTACCGATTTACGGTCGCCCAAGTCCGCCAAAGTTGCACTGGTTGCCAATTTTGCACGTTTTATTAAATGTTTATACTGGTCCAACGGGTGGGCAGAGATATAGAACCCCAACGCCGACAATTCATTTTCCAATTGTTGACCAAAAGTCCACGGTGTGGTTTTGGGTAAATTTTTGCCCAACCTATCTTCGCTAACATCATCCTCAACCGTGTTGGCAAATAAAGACAACATATTTGCCCCATCTTTAGACTTGGCCGCATATGTCAGAATCGCGTCTGCATTCATATAAATCAATGCACGATTTTTCTCTAACGAATCCAGAACGCCGGTCTTAGCAAAAGCTTCCAAAATTCGTTTGTTCATAATTGGGGCGCAACGCTTTGCAAAGTCAGTTAAATTCTTGAATTTTCCATTGGCATTTCGTTCGGCAACAATTGCGTCCGTTGCGGCCGTTCCCACGCCCTTTAACGCGGCCAGCCCGTAAATAATTTTGCCATCGCGCACCGTAAACAGGGACTCGCTTTGATTTATATCTGGCGCAACAATCTGAATCCCAAAATTAGTCTTGGCGTCATCCACAAATATTGCCAACTGATCTGTATCATTCAAATTACTGGACATAGAAGCCGCCAGAAATTCGGGCGTATAGTTTGCTTTCAAATACGCACACTGGTTCGCAACAATAGAATACGCAATCGCGTGCGATTTATTAAATGCATATTTTGCAAAATCTTTGAACTTCTCCCACAGATTTTTAGCTGTTTCGCGGTCCAGAGTACCTTCCTTCTCGCACCCTTCATAGAACTTGCCCTCTAATTCATCCAACATAGCAATGATTTTTTTACCCATCGCCTTGCGCACGTTGTCCGATTGACCGCGTGTAAAGCCCGCCAATGCACGTGTCAATTGCATAACCTGTTCCTGATAAACAATAATTCCGTATGTTTCTTTTAGTATAGGCTCGGCCTTAGGATGCACATATTCAATGGCTTCTTCACCATGCATACGGGCGATAAACTGCGGAATAAAAGCAATTGGCCCCGGACGATTCAACGCATTTAATGCCGATATTTCCAGAAAACTGGTCGGGTGCATTTTACGCAGAGTCTGTTGTACAAACTGGGCATCAAATTGGAATATACCCTCGGTCAACCCCTGTTGCCATAATTTCATAGTTTTTGGATCATCGGTTGGAATCTGGTCTAAATCAATATTTATCCCGCGTGTCTGTTGAATCAGGCGCACCGCATATTTTAACACCACCAGTGTTTCTAATCCCAAAAAATCAAATTTAATTAGCCCCGATTTTTCCAAATATTTTCCATCATATTGACACGATGGCAACGGGTTCGCTGGGTCGCGATAGACAGGTGCAATCTTGGTTGTCGGCCGGTCGCCAATAACAACACCGCACGCGTGTTGCCCCAGGTTTCGCAAAGAACCCTCTAATTCCTCGGCCACCATAACAACCTTGTTCAAATCTTCGTCGTTATTCAGAATGTCTTGCATTTCGCTTGATGCGTCAACCGCTTCTTTCAAAGTCTTGGCATCCTGTGGAATCAACTTAGACAATCGGTCTGATTTGGAATAGGGCATACCATACACACGCCCAATATCACGAATTGCCCCGCGCGCCTGCAACGAACCAAATGTAATAATACGACACACAGAATCGTGTCCATATTTATCGCAAACATAGGCCAATACGCGCTCAATCCCAGATGGTTCAAAATCAACGTCAAAGTCGGGCATAGAAATACGGTCTGGATTCAGGAAACGCTCAAACAGCAAGCCATACTTTAACGGGTCAACATTGGTGATACCCAATGCCCACGCCACAATAGACCCCGCACCCGAACCACGCCCAGGCCCCGTCAACACATCATTATGACGACACCAATCAATATAGTCCGCAACAATCAGGAAATACCCCGGGAATCCCATACCAATAATAACGCCCAATTCAAATTCAGCCTGTTCATAATATGGTGCAGTATCGGTAATATTATGCTGCGCCAGACGGCGTTTCAGACCATTCATAGTATTGTCGCGCAACATTTGACATTCTGTTTCCAAATCATCGCCAAAACGCGGCAACAAAGGCTTTTCATGAACATTTACCATAAATCCACAGCGTTTGGCAATAACGACTGTGTTTTCAATAGCCTCTGGTAAATCGGAAAATATTTCCGACATTTCTTCGTATGACTTAAAATATTGTTCGGATGATTTTCGTGGCCGTTCGGGGTCAATAACCTTAGTCTGCCCCAACACACACCCCAACGCATCCGCGGATTCATAATTGGTATCCGCCGCAAAGCACACATCATTTGTCGCAACAATCGGAATATTTAATTCCCGCGCTATGTTCAGGAAAGTAGGTTCGGTTTTAATCTCGTCCTCTAACCCATGACGCTGAATTTCAATATAAAAGCGATTGCCGAATATTTCCAATAATTGTTTAGCATAAATGGTGGCCTGGGCATCCTGGCCATTTAGTATCGCCATACCAATCGGCCCCAAATGCGCCCCCGACAAACAGATAATTCCATCACTGTGTGATATCAATTCATCCCATGTTATATACGGCCCCAAATGATGATTATCCGTACGCATATACATAATGCGGTTTAATTCGCACAGATTCAAATATCCCCCGTGATTTTGGGCCAACAAAACCACCCGCGATAACGAACCAGCTCGTAAAATTTTGGGGTCAGCGGTATGATGATTTAATGATATTTCAATACCAATGATGGGTTGTAACTTATTCTTGGGCATAACATCGGAAAATTCCGCACATCCCGACATTAAATTAGTATCCGTCAATGCACACGCCGACATACCCGCCGCGGCGCATAAACTGGGGATATTTTTAACGGTCAGTGTACTGGCCCCAACTGAAAAACGTGAATGAGTACGAAGATGAATAAATTGTTTTTCCATACCGCCACCATAACAAAAAAGGTCGCCCAGGGGCAACCATATATTTCCTAAAAGCGCAATTTTTTTATTGACACAAAAAATCCCCGAAATCGGGGATTTTGTTTAGTGCAACTTACCACAACAATGCTTGTACTTTAACCCAGAACCACAGGGGCAGGGCGCATTTCGTCGCGCTTCACCGGCCGCCTGATTCAGACCTTCGTCATGTTTGGCGCGTGCAGCCTCGGTCGCGGCAACATCTTCGCGAGTCAGTTCCATACGGCAAATATATGACACGGACATAATTTTGAAATTATTCACAGTATTTTTGAATAAATCCAACGCCTCGCGTTTGTATTCATACAGCGGATTTTTCTGGGCATATCCACGCAACCCTATTGCGCTTTGCAAATAATCCATCTGTTGCAAATGTTTTTTCCAAACCGCGTCCAACGCCCCCAGCATCATCTGACGTGACGCCATTTGCATCAATTCGGGACCGTATTTTTCCGCCTGGTGCTCATAGCGACGCAACGCCAGATTATACAGCGTTTCATACGCCTTGCGCTCTGTAATTGTTTCATCGGTTTTCCATTTTTCTATATCGGTAATATCCAACGCAAACGTGCGCAACATAGCATTATGAACCCCTGCAACATTCCAATCCATAGGATGTGTTTTTTCAGGAATATTGTTTTCACAAATAATTTCAACAACATCACCTATCATTTCATGCGCCAACGGCGACAAATCGTCGGAGACCATCAAATCATCACGCTGTTTATAGATAACCGCACGCTGTTCATTCATAACATCGTCGTATTTTAGCAATTCTTTACGAGCCTCAAAATAGCGTGCTTCCACGCGCTTTTGCGCCTTTTCCAGGGCTTTCGTAATCCACGGATGGGTAATAGCTTCACCCGTTTTTAATCCCAACGTTGTCAACATACCATTCAAACGCGCCGCACCAAAAATACGCATCAAATCATCGTCTAATGCCAAAAAGAATTTAGAATCACCTGGGTCACCCTGACGGCCGGAACGACCACGCAACTGATTATCAATACGGCGTGATTCATGGCGTTCCGTACCGATTACATACAGACCGCCCGCATCCAACACTAATTTTTTATTCGCCTCTATTGTGGCATAGATCTCTTTCTTTTTATCTTCATAATCTGGCGCATCTGCATCCAATGCCGCAATCAATTCTTCGGCATTACCGCCCAGTTTAATATCTGTCCCACGACCCGCCATATTGGTCGCAATGGTGACCGCACCCGGCGCACCCGCCTGGGCAACGATTTTAGCCTCAGATTCGTGATGTTTCGCATTCAAAACCGCAGGTTCAACCCCCAATTTTTTACGAACAATCGCCGCCAACTCTTCGGATTTTTCAATTGATACAGTACCAACCAAAACCGGCTGTTTACGCACCATACATTCATCAATTTGCTTGATAATTGCATCATATTTTTCGTCTTTGTTGCGATAAATTTCATCATGATGGTCATTACGCGCAACTGGGCGATTTGTCGGAATAGATACCACACGCAATTTATAAATTTCTTCAAATTCCGCAGCTTCGGTCATAGCGGTACCAGTCATACCCGATAATGTCGGATACAGACGGAATAAATTCTGGTACGAAATACTGGATACGGTCTGATTTTCTGGCTGAACCGCAACATGTTCTTTGGCCTCAATTGCCTGGTGCAACCCTTTACCAAAGCGACGCCCCGTCATAACACGACCCGTAAATTCATCAACAATCAGAATCTCGCCATTGCGAACAACATAGTTCACATTTTTCTGATACAAATGATGCGCCAACAAAGACTGCTGAATATGCATAACCAACGCGGCATTTTCAGATGCATATAAATTATCACCGACCAACAATCCCGCATCCTTTAACAGACGCGTCGCCGTATCAACGCCACTTTCGGTCAATGTCACATGGCGGTCTTTTTCATCCTTTTTGAAATCATTTTCACCAAATTGTGCAACAACCGCATCAACCTTAGCATACAGTTCACTGGTATCCTCGGCTGGGCCGGAAATAATCAGCGGGGTTCGCGCCTCGTCAATTAAAATACTGTCAACCTCGTCAACAATTGCGAAAAAGAACGGACGTAAAACCTGTTGAGATTTACTGAATTTCATATTATCGCGCAAATAGTCAAAACCCAATTCAGAATTGGTCACATAGGTAATATCACATGCATACGCAGCGCGTCTTTCTTCGTCGGTCATATCGTGCTGGATAATACCAACCGTCAACCCCAGAAAACGATAAACCTGGCCCATCCATTCCGCGTCACGTGACGCTAAATAATCATTTACCGTAATCAAATGTGCGCCTTTGCCATGCAACGCTTTCAGGAACATTGCCAATGTCGCCACCAATGTTTTACCTTCGCCTGTTTTCATTTCAGCAATCTGACCATCGGTTAAAACCATACCACCAATCATTTGGACATTAAAATGCCGCAAACCGATTGTACGTACCGATGCTTCGCGCACCAGGGCAAATGCATCCGCCAGAATATTTTTTTCCTTTTCCCCCGTCGCCAATCGCGCCCGCAGACTTTGTGTTTGCTCACGCAATTCATCATCCGTCATTGCGTGATATTTTGGCTCTAAATCATTGATAAGGGATACAGTTTTATCATAATTTTTCACAATTCTGTCATTTGCAGAACCCAATAACAAACCTAATATATTTTTCATAACCTTCTTTCCTTGTTTTATCACAAAATATATAGCAATTTTGCCCCTTGCGGTCAAGTTCCTTTATGATATAATGCGATAGAAGGGATTAAACAAGTACAGAAATAAAAATTTTATCTATTTTCGCATTATAATGGGGGGATGAAAATATGCGCGAACCAGTACAAAATTTGAACATAAACAATATAACCAGCGAAGTTTACACCATTGCACCAACCCAGATAGAATATATCGCCCGCCTATTTGGCAATACGGTCGCAGACACAATGAACATGCGCACGTTTGCGCCCAAAATCCGCCAAATCGCGGAACAGGCCCTGCGTCATGCGCTAAACTCTGCCCGCAAAATGGGCGAATAAAAATTTTTTTTGCTGATTACATAAATAAAAAAATGCGCCATTGGCGCATTTTTTTATTTTTTAGCGGCGGTTGTAGCCATTGCTGCTGCTTTGGCCTTTTCATCTTCTTCCATTGGCATTTTTCCACCAATTGTTGCAAACGCCAATTCTGCCTGGTGCAGGCCCAATTCAACGCCCGCAGGCAAGACTAAATCAGTACCGTGAACCACATCACCGATTGTCAAACTAGTTAAATCAATAACAATTTTTTCTGGGATAACATCAACCAAACCACGCAAAGCAACCTTACGCACTGCAAAGTTCAATGTGCCGCCCAATTTCAAGCCCTTAGAAATTTCAGCATTGATAACTTCAACAGGAACAACCACATTGACTGGTTTTTTAACATCAATGCGTTTAAAGTCCGCGTGAACAACGGCATCAGACACTGGATGATACTGAATATCCATCAACATAGCATCTTCGTTGCCCGCACTGGTTTTGATTTGGAACAATTTAGTCCGCAAACCCGGTGTTTTCAACAACATTTCAAATTCACGACCATTTAATTCAATCGCGACCGGGGCTTTCTTTTCCCCATAGATAACGGCGGGGATATTTTTATTATTGCGGATGCTGCGTGCGGCCCCCTTGCCAGCAACACTGCGAATTTCTGCATTTAATTCAATTGCCATTTTATAATCCTTTTATAGCATTGGTTAGTTCAGATTGGCAGCCTCCAAGGGTGCTGCGCGACGCGTATTATTACCCAAAACCTTCGCAAAATCAAGGAAA
The DNA here is from genome assembly GCA_017463185.1 of Alphaproteobacteria bacterium. Lineage (GTDB taxonomy): Bacteria > Pseudomonadota > Alphaproteobacteria > Rs-D84 > Rs-D84 > Enterousia. Next base: position 52,769 of record JAFTPS010000009.1, on the reverse strand, counting down.
TTTTATCTATATTCGTTGCAGAATCAGAAAACGCGCCCGACCATATGTTTTATCACGCAAAATTTTCCATTTTTTGGTATCGGGTTCGGACGCTTTATCCAAATCCTGTTCCCAGATAAGGATTACCCCCTTGCGCACGGCACGCCCAAAACGCTTTACAAACGCATAACCTAAATTTGCCTGGGCATATGGCGGGTCAACAAACACCAAATCCACCATATCAACAAATTGCTGAATCGCGGGAATCGCATCGCGGTGCAGGGCCTCGGCCCGGCGACCAATCGCCAACGCCCCCAGATTTGCCCGCACCGTACTGATTGATGACCAAGCCACATCAGTAAATAAAACCTTGCTCAACGGATAACGCGACAAGCACTCTATACCGAACGCGCCACTGCCAGCGAATGCGTCCCAAACCATAAATTCGGCCACCGGGTCCACAATCCCAGAATCCAGCATATTAAACAAAGCCTCGCGCGCACGATTTTGCGTTGGCCGCGCATTTGGCGGCAACAATAATTTGCGTCCACGGAACTGTCCCGAAATAATTTGCAAATTTGAATCCATACTATAAAATATAAAGTATGAAATTTATGAGTCAAGCCATACTTTTAGCGAAACACGCTTTTTCACACGACGATGTTCCAATCGGCGCGGTTATTGTTCGCGACGGCAAAATCATTGCCCGCGGTGAAAACCAGGTACAAAAACGCAAAAATCCGACCCTGCACGCGGAAATAGTCGCCATAAACCGCGCGTGCAAAAAATTGGGGACAAAATTCCTGGATGAATGCGATATTTATGTATCGCTGGAACCTTGCGCAATGTGCGCAACGGCAATATCCCTGGCGCGTATAAAAAATATTTATTTTGCCGCAACAGACGAAAAGGGCGGTGGCATAACATCAAACGCCAAAATATATGAAACCGATCGCCATTTATGGAAACCGACCGTCCACCAAATACCAGAATTCGCAGACGAATCCGCTCAATTACTGCGCGATTTTTTCAAACGACGCCGGAAGCAATAGCTGTTTTTCAAAAAAAATAATGCGCCGATGGCGCATTATTTATATCAACGATTTTCCCGTCATATCATCGGGCTGTTTTATCCCCAGGATTTTCAGCATTGTTGGCGCAATATCTGCCAATCCGCCATCACGCAGTACCGGGGCATTATCCGCCACAAGAATAAGATTTACCGGGTTTGTCGTATGTGCCGTCCAGGGCAGATTATTTTTATCATCCCATAACTTTTCCGCATTGCCGTGGTCAGCGGTAATTAAAAGCATACCGCCCAACGCCAACACCGCTGGCACCAATCGCGACAATTGGGCATCCAGGGTTTCCATCGCACGGATTGTCGCATCCAGATTCCCTGTGTGCCCCACCATATCACCATTTGCCCAGTTCAAAATCACAACATCAAAATCACCCAAAATCGGCAACAAAGCATCCGTGATTTCCACCGCCGACATTTCCGGTTTCATATCAAATGTCGCAACCGCAGGGGAATCAATCAGAACTTTTTTACCGCCATCAAAATCAATATTACGTTCCGCGTCAAAGAAATATGTCACATGATTATATTTTTCCGTTTCCGCAATACGCAACTGCGTCAGTCCATTTGCCGCCAACACATCCCCCAGCGTATTTTCCACAACCACATCCGGCAACAATGCGGGACACAGTTCATTTAAACCCTCGCCATATTGGGAAAAACATAAAATATGCGCACTGGTTTTCAATATTGTACGCATAATCTGGCGTGCGCGATCGCTGCGATAGTTCCCAAACAAAAATCCATCTTTATTGGTAATCGCTACATCTCCGTCTATTACGGTTGGCCGAACAAATTCATCCGTTTCACCGCGCGCATACGCCGCCGTAATCGCATCATCTATTGTTGCGGCCCGATATTCCGATTTAGCATTTGCGATTGCGTCAAACGCCAATTCCGTGCGTTCCATATTTTGGTTGCGGTCCATAGCATAGTACCGCCCCGACAAAGTTCCAAAAAACGCACGCCCATCGGACAATTCTTCTTTCAACGAATCTTTTATCATTTGAATATATTCTGGCGCAGACTGGGGCAGGGTATCACGCCCATCCGCAATAAAATGAATACATACACGCAATCCCGCATCAATCACACGGTGTGTAATCACCAACATATCTGCCAGATTTGAATGCACGCGACCATCGCTCATCAATCCCGCCATATGTACAATCCCGCCATCGGATTTTACAGACTCAATAAATTCGCGCAACGCCGGATTTTTATCCCAGTTTTCCACCTCAAACCGGCGCAAAAATTGATTCACCACGCGTCCAGCACCCATTGTGATATGTCCGACCTCGCTATTGCCCATTGTGCCATCTGGCAATCCAACGGCAACGCCACTGGCATCTAATCTTGAATGAGGATATTTTTTCAACAATTCATCAAAGAACGGCATATGCGCCATAGCAACCGCATTATGGTTCGCATCCGGATTGATTCCCACGCCATCCATAATGCACAAAACAAGTGTTTTTTTCATATTTTTTCTTTCCTTACTTTTTGGTCAGGCCAAAAATATCATATCCCTTTTTTGATTGCAAAAGAAAAAGAAAAATTGTATAAAATACCCGAAAGGATAATGTTCTTACTTATTATACGGAGAATAACACAATGAGTGGTAAACCATTTGCACCAACCCCTGTAGACCAACACATTGGCCAGCGTATGCAACAACGCCGCCTGATGATGGGCATGAGTCAAAAGGACCTGGCGGATGTTTGTGGCGTCACATTTCAGCAAATTCAAAAATACGAAACGGCGGGCAATCGCATATCTGCGTCACGCCTATTCACGATAAGTTCTGCTCTGGAAATCCCGGTCACTTTTTTCTTCAAAGGCCTGCCGGGATATATCAGCGATGACCCACATGCACTGCGTACGGGCCGCATTTCCGACCAGACCAAGGACGACCCCCTGGGCAAAACAGAATCTTTACAGTTGATAAACCTGTATTGGAAATTACCAAGCGACGAAATGCGCGAAACGGTAATGAAAATGATGCGCCACTTGAACGGCGCCCAATAATCCCCAGCCCATTGGGGGATTTTTATCGGAATTATTATTACGGTATAATAATACCACACCGTTTTTTCTTGACTTTTCTGCCGTGTTGCGTCATAATAACCCCGCTTTAATTTATAAAACCAAGGGTAAAATAAAAATGGCAGCGACAAAATCGTTAAAAAAGTGCGAATTAGATGCTAAATGGTATCTGATTGACGCAACCGATTGCACGCTGGGACGTTTGGCGGCATATACTGCTAATATCCTGCGCGGCAAACATAAGCCAACCTGGACACCAAATATGGATTGTGGTGACCATGTTATCATTATCAACGCGGACAAAGTTGCTTTGTCTGGCCACAAAGCAGACAAAGACCGTTTCTTCTGGCACTCTTTGTGGACAGGTTCATTGAAATCCCGCACATTGGGCCAGATGCGCAACGAAAAACCAGAAAAACTGATTTTCAACGCAGTAAAACGTATGATGGGCCGTCGCACAGCGGTTGCATTGGCGAACCAGCGTTTGACAAAACTGCATGTTTATGCGGGCGCGGAACACAAACACGTTGCCCAGAATCCACAGGTTATTGATTTCGCGGGCTTAAACCGTAAAAACAAAAGGGGCGAATAATGGCAGAAGCAAAGAAAACAGCAGCAAAGACAGTCAAAAAGGCTGCCCCTGCAAAAACTGCGGCAAAAAAAGCCCCAGTTGCAAAAGTAAAATTGAACGACGCAACATACGCAACCGGCAAACGTAAAGATTCCGTTGCCCGCGTATATTTGATGCCAGGCAAAGGCAACATCACCATCAACGGCATTGCGATGGCTGAATATTTCCGCCGTCCAGTGTTGCAGATGATTATCGCCCAACCATTCGGCGTCACAAAACGTGAAACCGCATATGATATTGTCGCCATGGTAGAAGGTGGCGGTCTGTCCGGCCAGGCAGGTGCAGTAAAACACGGTATTTCCAAGGCATTGGAAAAACACGAACCAGAACTGCGCAAAGCATTGAAAGCCGCAGGCTTCTTGACCCGCGACAGCCGTGTTGTTGAACGTAAACACTACGGTTACCGCAAGGCCCGTCGTTCCACTCAGTTCAGCAAACGTTAATCAAATATTGGAACAACAAAAAACCGTTCATCAGAACGGTTTTTTTATATTAAAACATTAGAACCATGTAATTTTTTTACTCGGTATAAAAACAATCGCTGGTAAATATGTATGTACCGGAACTGTCACTCACAGATGAATCAGACGGTATAAAACATAATGTTCTTGATGTTGTGCCAGCGGACGATGTAGTCCCTGCAACACCGCCCAATGACGGACAATCCGAACACGATGAATCTGTCCCAACGCTGTCTTTATATGTTCCTTTTTCACAAGCAACACAATTACCACCTGATAAATAATATCCAGCATTGCAGGATGTATATGTCGCCTTCGCATTACAATAAGTGGTGGCAATTGCGGCATAAGTATTTTGTGCACAAAAAATCAATACAATAAAATATATTTTTTTCATATCTGCCCCCATAGTTATAGCTCTAGACACTTGCAAGACTTGGTATATTTTTTGCGACTATAATATCCGCTGCCTTTTTCATCCGAGAAAGTCAAAGAAGTATCTGTGGTATATGTCCCTGAACATACTGTCGTGGCACCGGTATTATCCGCATCACAACACACATAGCAACCTCCGTCAGCGCATAAAACACCACCCTCAGATAAACACGATGTCTTATATGCAAATGTTGCACATCCTGCGTGCGCACTTGCCACGACAACAAAAGAACAAATAACAATTAAAATTTTGACATTCATTTCTATCCCTTTTTGTTTTTCTTGTTAAACAAAAACCGTCAAACATTGACGGTCGGGAAGTTAGAAAAATCATAAGTATGAATGACCTTGTGGCTTTTGGGATACCCCCTGTTGTATAACCACAACTTCCCGACCGAAAAGGTCGGGATACAGAAAAGAAACGACGCATAAATGCGCCGACAAAAATTCTGTCGGATAATAGCACCGATATATCGGTACTACATACTTACGGGATTTTCTAAGTCCCGAACCCAATATCCCTTTGGATTCAAAATAACTATACATTAAACAAATAAAAAATTCAAATGCTTTATGTTCAACAAATCTGGATGTGTCCAGATGATTAAAAAAATAAAAATCCCGCCAATGGCGGGATTTTTATTTTTTTACCACAAAGTTTACCAGTTTTTTCGGAACGACAACTGTCTTTATTATCGTTGCGCCATCCATTTTTGCACCGGCCGCATCTTTGGCAGCGGCTACAATAGTGGCCTCATCTGCATCCGCCGGCACAACAAAGTCTGCCACACGAAGCCTTGGCGTAGTGTGGTGGCAATCCAGTAAAATAGAATCAAATAATTTCCACCGCCATTGGCGGGGGATAGTTTTACTTGGCGATAGCCTAGTAAAACTTGGGGGTGGCTAAAATACGAACTTTATTATAGTCACCCCTCGGCTCGCATATGCTCGCCACTCCCCGCCACTTCGGGCCCCACGCAAACATTCGTTTGCGTGGGTGAACCCGGGCGGTGAGAATTATATGTAGCATATGTTCCTGCGGGGCAATGGATACCGGCCTTCGCCGGTATGACGAGTTATTATTACTAATAACTAATGCCTAATGACTAATAACTTTTATATATTCCACCACTATCCACTAACCACTAAAAAACAGATTTTTGTTTTGAATTTTTATACCAAATGTAATATAATGACAAAGTCATCAGGGATTCTGATGATGGGGTGTGAGAACCCGATATCGGCGTCTGTGAATAAAAAAAACGACGCACCATTTTTATGGGCGTATTTTTATGTATCACAGATGAACAACTACTCCTGACCATTGGTCAGGAGGGCTTGCGAATATATTGAATAAGCAGCACAATTCCGATAATTGTTCTCAACCTCCTGACCACCCGAATTTTCTGGTGGTTTTTATAATAAAAATTGTCCGACGGGGGGTAGGGAGTATGAAACCTATATTTTTGTTGATATTTTTATCGTGTGCGTCCGCATACGCCGGCGTTGGCGACATAGACCAACGCGAATATGTTGATTGGTCAAAATGGCCATATAATCAAATCGTGTATTTTCGCCCCCATCAATACGCCTCCTGCACAGCGCAATATGTTGCCAAAGATATTATTTTAACCGCGCGCCACTGTGTCACATCCAACTATGAACATGATAACTACCAACACATTGGTAAAACTTATGAAATTCAACTATATGACGGGCGCACAACCAATGTCACATTGGAACAATACGGCAAAAACATCAACCAAGATTGGGCACTTCTGCATATATCTGACCCGAACTTTTTTAGTAATAACTATTTTGACGTCCACAATACAACAAAACATCTGTTCGTCACCAATGCCGGATTTGGCTATATGCGAATATTATCAAATGACGAAATACAGCAAATCAAACAAATTTTTACAAATAAAATCGGTGACCAAAACCAATTTATTGACTTTGATACGGTACTAGAACAAGTCCAGCAACAAATACAGGCCGCAAATATACCCGACCTATACGATTGGGATTACAACATCAACGGATACCGACTGAAAGCAGACACAACTTGTCGCCTGTTCAATCAACAAAACGACGACGACACAATCAGCACTACATGCGATGCATGGGGTGGCAATTCCGGCGGGGCGTATTTTTCCGGCAATACATTATATGGCATATGTTCTTATGGTGCAGACAGCTGGATTGATAAATACAATACGGACCATGCCGTATCCCCCAAACTTTATTATAAGCCCCTTCAGGAAATGATAACCCGTTCCCCAACCACAATAGCCAATAACAACCAACCAGACACCGATACAGACTATTCAACAAACACTGACACAACCATAAATGACCAACAAGAAATATTAGACCAGGTTGCAACAAATCTTGAATCACAACTAACAACTGTATCAAACATGACAGATGCGGAATTTCTAAGTTTTCTGGGACAGACAACGAATTATAGTGTATTAAAAGAAAACTATGAACGCGCACTTGAACGCGAGCAATCTAAACCAAACCGTATCCTGGGTGGGCTGGCAATTGGCGCAACTGGGATAGGGGGCATGATGCTGGCATCGGGGTTGGCGGAACAACAGGCGGACCAAGCGGCCGAACGTGATATGCGGGCATATCTGGCAACATTTACATGCAATTATGGGGCCGGAAAAAACATTCGTGGCGGCGAAACAAACATTGAATTGCCGGGCGGAAATGATTTATTGAAATTAAAAACGGAATACATCAAATTGGCAAACGATTTGAAATTACGCAAACAGCAACTGGGGATATCGCCCGGCCTAGAATCCAACGCTATCCAGGATTCCGCCACATCTGGCCTGTATGACGATATTGCGCGTGGAAAAACGGACGGGACCTACACATCATTATCCCGCGCATTATCCGATCCAGACGGTCAGGACGCCACCAATTGGGACAAACAAAAGGCCGACACCGAAAAACAAACCAAGACCGGTGGCATCGTGGCTGGTGTTGGTGCGGTGGGCGGATTAGTTGGCGATTTAATAATAAATCGCGATTCAGACGACAAAGAAAAAGACCAAGAAAATGATTAAAAAAACGCCCAATGGGCGTTTTTTTATTTCTTTACCACAAAGTTTACCAGTTTTTTCGGAACGACAATTGTTTTTATTATCGTTGCACCATCCAGTTTTGCGCCGGCTGCATCTTTGGCAGCGGCTACAATAGTGGCCTCATCTGCATCCGCCGGCACAACAAAGTCTGCCACACGTTTGCCATTGACCGACACAACAATTGTCATTGATGTTTTCACCAGTTTTGACGCATCAAATGTTGGCCAAGGTTCAAAAACCAACATGGTATCGTGCCCTAACTTTTCCCACATTTCCTCAGTTAAATGTGGCGCAAAAGGATTCAATATCTGCAACAACGTTTCATACGCAGGGCGGGGCATCGCACCACCAAACGCATTGATATATTCCATCATCGCGGAAATTGTTGTATTGAATTTCATATTTTCCAAACGTTCTGTCGCATCTGCAATCAATTTGTGTACCAATCTTTCCTGGTCCGCGGTCATTGGTTCATCGGTTAAATTATCCGACATATTTTCCACACGTTTCAGGAAACGTTGTACACCGGCCAGCGCACCATCAGTCCATACGGCATTATTCTCCCACGGGCCCAGCGACAACACCGCCACACGCCCCGCATCGGCACCGACACTGTCAACCAAATCTGCCACCATAAAGCCATTTCCACGGGATTTTGACATTTTATAACCATCATTCCCCATCAACAAACCCTGAGCCGTGCGCCGCGCATACGGCTCTGGCGTATTCACCAGACCCAAATCATACAATGCGTGGTGCCAAAATCGTGAATAAATCAAATGACGTGTATTATGCTCATGCCCACCATTATAATGCGTCACCGGCATCCAGTTTTCCATCTGTCTGCGTGAACAAAACTCTTTGTCGTTTTTTGGATCCAAATAGCGCAGGAAATACCACGAAGACCCAGCCCATCCCGGCATAGTATCTGTTTCGCGTTTTGCCACACCACCACAATGTGGACAGGTTGTATTCACCCAATCCGTCGCACGCGCCAATGGGCTTTCACCCGTATCCGTTGGGCGATAGTCCATCATAAATGGCTGCATAACCGGCAATTCAGATTCATCAACGGGTTGCCAACCACATTTTTCACAATACACCATTGGAATTGGTTCGCCCCAGTACATTTGACGCGAAAATCCCCAATCCTTTAATTTATACTTGGTTGTACCGCGCGCAAAACCTTTCTCAGAACCATATTTAATCGCGGCCGCAATTGCGTCAGTCTTGCCCATACCATCCAAGAATGACGAATTGATATGCACGCCATCACCTTCCCAGACTTTATCTGGCTCGCCCCCCGCCAAAACCGGGATAATATCCAGACCAAACTTTTTCGCAAAATCCCAGTCACGACCATCGTGTGCCGGCACCGCCATAATTGTACCGTACGCATAATCAACCAACACATAATCCGATGTAAAGACCGGTATCTCGCGACCATTAAATGGATTTATGGCTTTAATCCCCTTTAATTCAACACCGGTTTTTTCCTTGGTCGCATCGGTTCGTTCAATTTCTGATTTTGCGGCGGATTCTTTGATATAGGCACGAACCTGGTCCGCATTTGTGATTTTACCGTCGTCCAGCCATTTTGCCAATAATTTATGTTCCGGCGCAATAACACAGAATGTCACACCAAATATTGTGTCAACGCGTGTGGTATATACCGTCATAATATCATCCCCAACCCGGAAATCCACATCTGCACCATTTGATTTACCAATCAGATTGATTTCATCCTTTTTAATACGTTCTTCAAAATCAACATCGTTTAATCCAGCCAGTAATTTTTCCGAATAACGCGACAAGGCCAAATTCCACTGTAATTTTTCTTTCTTTTCAATTATACCGTGACAGCGCGGACATTTGTTATCTTCCAATTCTTCGTTTGTAAATGTCGTTTTACACGCCGGACACCAGTTCATCGGCAAAGCGGATTTATATGCCAATCCAGCTTTCCAGAACTGAATAAACATCCATTGCGTCCATTTTATATATTCCGGGTCAGATGTCGCAACCCGCGTATCCGGACTGACCGACCAGCCAACACGGTCAATCATATCTGAATAAGATTTTATCAATTCACGCGCAACATCGGCGGGATGTTTGCCAATTTTTGTAGCGTAATGTTCGCCCGCAATTCCCATCGCATCAAACCCCATAGGAAACAAGACATCATACCCACGCGCACGCCGAAAACGCGCCAAAACATCAATCCCAGAATAGTTCATCATATGCCCTGCGTGCATACCCGCACCAGACAAAAACGGAAACTCAACCAGAGTATAAAAACGTGGTTTGCTGCCGTCGTCTTTTGGCACAAAAGCGCGCGCCTCGCGCCATTTTTTTTGCCATTTTGCCTCGCGCTCGTGAATTTTTTTGATGTCTTCTGCCATTTTTTGATACCTTATTTTTCAAAATTAAATAAAACAGACAAATTTTAGCCACAATAAAGCACAAATTCAAGGATTTTATAATTTGCACACAAATTCGCGCTTGCATTTGAAAACGCGTTTCTATATAATAGCCCCTGCACGGAGCGTTGGCAGAGTGGTAATGCAGCAGATTGCTAATCTGTGACCGAAATTTTTGGTCCATAGGTTCGAGTCCTATACGCTCCGCCACTTATTCCCCGCCAACGGAGGGGTGGCGCGAAGCGACGGGGAGGGTTATAAATGATAGAAATATACAACAATAATTTGAACAGTTTTGCCCGTACGAACCGCCGTGCGGGCGTTTTATCAGAAGCATTATTATGGAATGAATTAAAGCGTTCTGCATTAGGCGTAAAATTTACCAAACAAAAACCTATTGGAAATTATATAGCCGATTTTTATTGTAAAGAATTAAGATTAGTTATTGAAATAGATGGCAGTTCACACGACGATAAATATGAATATGACATGGAACGAGATGAATATATGCAATCATTGGGAATAACCGTGATTAGACTAAACGACAAAGACGTAAAAAAAGATATGTGTTCCGTATTAGAATGGATAAAGTTTAATATAGAAAGACTAAAACCCTCCCCGGTGGCATAGCCACCACCCCTCCGACGGAGGGGAATTCCCCCATTCCCCGCCAGAAATGTCGGGTTTAATTTATGTTGCGGATTTCTTAGATAAAAAAAGTTTATCAGAGTGGTAAGTGTTTGCGCTATAATGTGCGGCATCCGCCGCACACAACCACTAATCACTAGCCACAACCACTAACCACTAAACTTTTATTTATCTAAGTATTCAATACATCTGCCTTGACTTTTTGCCCAAACCGTGGCATAATCATTATATGACAATTCGGTTTATCAATTTTTACTGTTGTCGCTAGAACGCTTTTTCGGTAAACTATTTTGTTTGCTTTTCAATCACACTATAACTAATATTCCAATAAACTAAACCCGAAAGGATACGCACAATGACGATTAAATTATATAATACACTAACGCGCAAACTAGAAGAATTCAAACCCTTAGAGCAGGGCAAGGTTGGTTTCTATTCGTGCGGTCCAACGGTTTATCACTACACGCATTTGGGCAATTTACGTACATTTTTGCACAACGATTTTCTGAAACGTATGTTTTTGGCAAATGGATATGATGTGCGCCATGTTATGAACATCACAGACGTTGGCCACCTGACCAATGACGAAGACGATTCTGGCGAAGATAAAATGGAAAAGGGTGCCGCCCGTGATAATAAATCTGTGTGGGACATTGCCAAATTTTATAAAGACGAATTTTTGCGCGACCTTAACGATTTGAATATGATTGCGCCAACAGTAATGCCACATGCAACAGATTATATCGCCGAACAAATTGAACTGGTTCAAAAGTTGCAAGATTTGGGATACACCTATGAAATTCCAAACGACGGCATTTATTATGACACATCTAAATTTGCTAACTATGGCGCATTGACCGGTGGGTCGTTATCTGGCAATCGGGCGGGGGCGCGCGTAGACTTTAACGATGCAAAACGCAACCCAACAGATTTTGCCCTGTGGAAATTTTCACCAACGGATACAAAACGCCAAATGGAATGGGACAGTCCCTGGGGCATTGGATTCCCCGGCTGGCACGCAGAATGCAGCGCGATGAGCATGAAATTACTGGGTAACCATTTTGACATACATACTGGGGGCGAAGACCTGTCCCGCGTTCACCATGCCAACGAAATCGCGCAAAGTGAACCAATCACGGGCGCACCGTGGGTCAACACTTGGTTGCATTACAGTTTCCTGCTGGACAAATCCGGCGAAAAAATGGCCAAGTCTAAGGGCGAATTTTTGGGGCTGGACGCCGTCCGTACGCGTGGATACGACCCGATGGTTTATCGCTATTTTGTGGCATTGGGACACTATCAATCACAACTGGCATTTTCGTGGGAAACAATGGACGCAACCGCAAAAAGTTATGCAAACCTGGTACGCCGCGTTGCGGATATTTTACCAGCACATACCCAACCCATAAATCATGACATTTATAAGAAATGGCATGATGATATGGTCGCGGCTATATCAGACAACCTGAAAACCGCATCTGTATTAGTTATGGTCCAGGATTTCATCAAATCGGGCGACATAGACAATGCAACAAAATTAGCATTGATAGGCTTTGTGGACGAATTATTGGGCCTGCAATTCATTGACCGTGCAAAGAAATTGGTTGCACTGGAACGTGAAACTGCGCCGGCGGAAATCGTTGCGCTGGCCGACCGTCGTGCCACCGCCAAGGCATCGCGTGATTGGGCAACGGCGGACGCCCTGCGCGCTCAAATTGATGCGGCAGGCTGGACCGTGCTGGACAACAAAGACGGATACAAAATTGTTAAAAAGTCCTAAAAAAATAATAAAAATAGGTTGAAATGGGGGCAATATTAGTGTATATTGCCCCCTGTAATTTAAGAGGAATTTTCAATGAATTATCCATATATGCCTAAATCCACCGCCCTTTGGCTGATTGAAAACACAGCATTGACATTTGAGCAAATCGCGGAATTCTGCGGTATGCACGAATTAGAAATCAAAAATATCGCCGATGCGGAAACTTATAAAATCCAACCATTAAACCCAATTTTAAGTGGCCAGTTGACCCGCGAAGATATCGCCACAGCCGAGGCTGACCCATCCGCCCGCCTGACATTGCGTGCCGAAATAGTAGAAGCGCAACAGGCGCAAAACAAACGCGGCGTTGGTTATACCCCAAAATTACATCGCCAAAACCGCCTGGGTGGTATTTTGTGGATTTTAAAAAATTATCCGGAATTATCCGACGGCCAGGTTGCACGCCTGATGCGCAGTACAAACCCAACCGTTGCATCCGTACGCAATAAAACCCACGCATCTTATTCACTGATTCAAATCCAAAGTCCGATTGTATTGGGGCTGGTATCTGAATCCGCATTGCACGATGCCGTGGCCAAGGCACAAAAGCAGGGCAATAATAAAAAGAAATAATTTCTGACATATATAAAATACGACACAAATTCATAAAGGTTGGCGAATGGCAAAAAAACTGGACGCGGCAACAAAATTACTGATTGATTCTTTGCCGGAAAATCTGCAAAAACTGGCAACATCAGCGGTTGAGGTGGGCTATTTGTCCCAAATGGATTTTAATGCCGCGACCGAGGCTGACGAAATCCCAGCCGAGGAACAAGATGAAGTTTTGGATTTTTTCCAACAGGATTTAGGCCTGGAAATTCTGGAAACGGATAATTACGCCCAGGATATGGAAAAATATTATGATGTTGACGATGACGAACCACGCGACAAAACCCGCAACCTGTTAAACGCAGATGCCGAACAGGTTGATGTCAACGACGAAGATTATGAACATTTTGCCAAACAATTAGAACGTAGCCAAACGGGCAGCCTGGTCCTGGGCGTCCAGGATTCCGTGCAATCATACCTGAAACAAATCGGTACGGTACAATTATTGACCGCCGCAGGCGAGGTTGCAATCGCCCAGCGAATTGAGGCGGCATCCCGCCTGATGGTATATGGCCTGTGCGAAAGCCCCATGACAATCCAGGCAATGTTGGATTGGTATCAACAGTTATTAAACGAAGACATTCGCCTGCGCTATATCGTGAATTTAGAAGTTATGTATTCCAGCGAATCCGAACAAAAATCCCTGGCAGCATTATCCGAGGCCTTAAAATCTAAGGGCGTAGAACATGTAGACGACTTGGACGATGATGATTTAGACGATTTGGCGGACGCTTCGGCTGATTCGGACGAAGACGACGAAGATGATGCCGACGAAGAAGACGGTATCAAAAAAGAAGATGCACCACGCGGTACATCCGGCGTTCCAATCCCCGTCATGGAAGAGGCTCTTATGCCAATGGTGACCGAACTGTTCACCAAAATCAAACGCATCTTTAACAGCATGCAAAAACTACAGGCCAAACGTCTGGAAAATCTGCTTACATCCGACACGCCGGACGAAGCCCTGGAAAAGAAATACGCAAAACAACGCCTGGAATTGTTTGAACACGTCAGCAAAATCCGTCTGAACGACGACCGCAACGCGGAAATTCTGGAACAATTGACCAAGCGTGACCAATTATTGATGGGGCTTGAGGGCAAATTACTGCGTCTGGCCCTGGCAAATAAAATTAAACGTGAAGATTTCCTGGCCGAATATGCGGGCAATGAACTGAATCGCAATTGGGTAAAGAAATTGGCTAAACACAAAAATGCCTCCTGGGCAAACTTTGCCAAGAAACACGAATCAGACATTTTGAAAATCCAGGAAGATATCACCGCAATCGCAACCGAAACTGGTCAACCAACCGCCGAATATAAAAAGGTTGTTGAACTGGTCCGTCGTGGTCAAACCGAAGCCGCCCGCGCAAAACGCGAAATGATAGAAGCAAACCTGCGTCTGGTTATTAAATTCGCAAAAAAATCCAGCAATCGCGGCCTGGGATTAGACTTTTCCGACTTGGTCCAGGACGGAAATATCGGTCTGATGAAAGCAGTTGATAAGTTTGACTATCGTTTGGGGAACAAATTCTCTACATATGCAACCAATTGGATACAACAGGGCATTTCACGCAGTATCGCAGACCAGGCCCGCACAATCCGTATCCCGGTTCATATGATTGATAACATCCATAAAATTCAGCGCGCGTCCCGTCAATTTATGCACAAATACGGTCGTCAACCAACCGCCGAAGAATTGTCTAAGATTATCTATCTGCCCGTGGACAAGATTCACAAGGCCATGAAGGTAAATCTGAAACCAATTTCATTAGAGGCCCCCGTTGGCACCGAAGACGACAGTTCGCGTATTGAAATCATTGCGGACGAAACGGCGAAAAATCCATTCACATCCGCCGCACAAAAGAATCTGCGAAAAATCGTCACCCAGATTTTATCAGAACTGGACCCCAAGGAAGAAACCGTTCTGCGCCAGCGTTTTGGTATGTCAACCAACAAAACCAGCACATTGGAAGAGGTCGGTGAATATATCGGCGTCACCCGTGAACGTATCCGCCAGATAGAACAAAAGGCACTGAACAAACTAAAACATCCAACCCGTGCCCGTAAACTGCGCAGCTTCTTAGAAGACTAATCATCCCGCCACACGGCGGGTTATTTTATGCTAAGGAAAACCATATGAAAAACACACTTTTATTTTGTACTGGACTATCGGGCAGCGGCAAATCATATTTTGTAAAAAATACTTTGCCCGAAAACCTATTTTACAACCTGCGCTCTGCAACCACGCGCCCAATGCGCGACGGTGAATCCGATGGCAATCCGTATTTCTTTCGGGACGAAGAGTATTTTGATTCCGCGTCCCTGGCAACGCGTCTGTGGGTCAACGAAGCATTCTGGCAACCCGGAACCCCAAAATGGCTCTATGGCGTACCAGAAGACGAAGTCCGCGCACACCTGGGCCAGAATTTAATCTATGATGTCATCCAGCCCAAATACGCCCGTCAAATGATTGATTGGTTTAATAAAAACAACCTGTCGTGTCATTATAATTATCGCGTGGCGTACTTTTTGGCACCGGAAAACAATTTGGAAACCGCCCGCAAACGCGCAAATATGCCAAACGATATGGATGTGCGCCGTACAAATACCTGCGATCCAATTGATTTTTTGAATGCGGGCCTGGATATTGATTATATATTAAAACCCATTGATAACATCCTGAACCGACGCCTGATGGCTCACATAGCCCGCCTGCAAAAACAACATTAAAAAAACAGCATCTGTTACAAACAATGCATTGCATTTTCATCATTACCGCGCAAGCGGTAATATAATG
The DNA here is from genome assembly GCA_017463185.1 of Alphaproteobacteria bacterium. Taxonomy (GTDB): domain Bacteria; phylum Pseudomonadota; class Alphaproteobacteria; order Rs-D84; family Rs-D84; genus Enterousia. The sequence continues at coordinate 36,739 of JAFTPS010000009.1, read as the reverse complement.
TATTCCACCACTAACCATTTACACCACCCATTTTTTACAAAAAAAACGCCGGATGGCGCGGTGAGTCCGGGGTTGCGGGGATTTTGTTATGCCGAATCCAAACGGTCCATTATTTTCGGCATTTATTCACATATATTTTACCGCGGAAATCGGGGCTTTGTCAATTGGATTTTATGCCGAATCCAAAGGACCGTTTTCCTAGCGGTCCCCCAGAATTCTAAGGAAAGGAGAACGCCCCGTGAAAACGCTAAACAAAATACTGTGTGTGATAATGTTTGTTTGCACAACTTTGCCAACCATCGCCGCCAGTGGTACAGATGACCAGGATTGTGCAGACTGTTATTATTGCACCCAATACGATGGCAGCAATTGCGTCGGTGAATGCGTATATAACGAAACATTTTGTTATGCAGATTCACCATACAACGAAAACGGGTGTATGTATTTTGAACTTTTATACAGCGACGCCATTGCAAATGGCTTTTGCCCATTCTCAACCACCGTCAACCCCGCCGAGGTAGAATATGTCTGCAATGCCGCAGATGATTATGACGACTGTGTAAACTTTTTGAACAGTGATTTTGACCGTTTCGCAGCCGCGATATGCAATAACCAAGACGATGCATATACCGCATCTAAAAATTCTGGAATCGTCGGTTGCCAATTTGGTAGCAGCGACTCCGACACAGACACTGAAGAAGACATATCCGCACATTGTGAAACAATGATACAGTTAGAATACAATTGCGCGCGTTATGTGTTGGCAGCCGATGAAAATGCGGACGGGGTGTATAATTCACTGAACTGCGATGGTACCGGCACACCATATAGCGATGCATTGGTATTTGCAATGTGCAATAACGATTCCGTGTGCAATGATACACTGGCACAAAATTGGGATGCATATACAGACGCACTGTGTTTCAGTTCCGACCCCGCCGAAATAGCAGACTATATGGGGTACGACTGCGCAGGGGCAGGGTATGGCATGGATGTCGGCACGATATGCACAACCTGCACCAGCGGATATTATTACGATGGCACCAGTTCATGTGTTGCATGCCCAACCCAGGATGGCGCATCCGCCAACAGCACATACAGCGGATACCAAAACCCGATTGAAACATGCTATATGCCCGCCAATAGAAGTATGACCGACACCACCGGCACATATCAATTTACATATGATTGTCCGTACAATTAAACCACGCCAGGTATTCTGTATTACCGCTGCCGCCCAGGATGGGTGAAGTGGTAATTCCACGCTGGGCAAATCCCGCCGCCACAAAGGAATCAACCACGCGATTTATCGCATAATCGCGCCACTGTTGTGATTTAATTACCCCACGGGTACGCGCGGCAATATCACGCGGAACCTCAAACTGGGGCTTTATCAGCGCAATAATATCTTTTGCATTCCACCGTGCAACCACATCAACAATATCCACCAGCGATATAAACGACACATCAATCACAATCAAATCCATCGGCACAATCGGGGGCAGGGCGCGAATATCCGTCTGTTCCAATGATACAACCCGCGAATCCCCACGCAGTTTGTCACTTAATTGATTTGTGCCAACATCCACCGCATAAACACGCGACGCACCACGATTTAATAAAACTTCGGTAAAACCGCCCGTACTGGCACCAATGTCTAAACAGACTTTTTCCCGCACGGACACGCCAAAGAAATCCAACGCATGCGCCAATTTCAAACTGCCGCGCCCAGCGGAATAGGGCAAATCCCCCGCCACCAAGACATCCGTATCCGCAATATCCTGGCTAGGTTTCTTGGCGGGCGCACCATTTACTAACACCAGTCCAGCACGAATAGCCGCCACCGCACGCGCCCGTGTAGTATATAAATTCCGGAAAACCAACGCCTGGTCTAATCTCATACTATACACACTACTTGATTTTTTATAAAAAATCAATTAAACCAACACAAAATCCCTCCTCCCTTTATATTTTTTAGTCCTAAAATCACCTTTTTTGGGGCACAAAACACCAAAAAAGCGCGGAAATCCGGCATTTTTTGAACTTTTTCGGTCTGGAATAGGGCGCAAAACACCGTTTTTTGGATTTTTGTGCAAAATTTTGGATTCTGGGACAAATTCACCCCAAAGCAGCAAAAACAAATTATAACGCTATAAACAATATACTATATTTAACATCAAACAAATCATTTTAACAACCATAATCAACGTATCGTCATCCAATAAAATTAAATTGTGACACATATTGCACACACAATCACGCACATATAACAAATACACACACATATCCATTGCTACTGCTACAGGGACAGCGTGATAAAATCACACAATTTTTTTACACAACCATCACCAAAACATTTACCAAATCAATCCCACTAGATAAATCCCCACCACGCAACACAAAACTATACATAATATACATTATGCGCCTTTTGCCAAACACTGCCCCACAGCAACAAATCCACAGGATACACCAACATAAACATGGATATTTTATGCACACCACAACATCACCCGCACCAACAAACACACACCAGCCACAATCACGCACACAATTACAATAAACTAATCGCAAAAATCAAAATATTGCACAAAACTTTTAACAAATTATACCAATTTTATATATTCGCCTTATACACACCGTACACACAACAAAAAAACTATACATAATCCAGCCCGTCGCCCATAAAAAAACACGGGAAAATCACCCGCGTTTTTATTCAAACAAATTATCACAAATTACTTTTTATGCTTTGTAATTTTTGCAATTTTTTTGATTTGCCCCAACGAGCCATCCACCACACCAGAAGCCACACCCGTTGCAACCTTGGTCAACCCTTTAATTCCCATTTTCAAATCGCTTTCCTGAACCGCAGCAGTTTCAACAGGCTCTACATCCGAACAACAGAATGGACATTTTGTCGCCGCATTATTTATCGTTGACTTACAATACGGACACGCATGTGTATTCGCCGGTTTTTTATCACGCATCTTGTTCACCGTACGCACAAACAAGAATATCGCAAACATTGTGATAAAGAAACTTACAATAGAATTCAGAAACAGTCCCAAATTCAGCGTTGTTACACCCGCCGCCTGGGCCGCTGCGATTGTTTCATAGGTTACGCCCGGCTCGCCCCCACCCAGAACAAAGAACCATTGCGAGAAATCTACCCCACCAATCAACAGTCCAATCGGCGGCATCAAAACATCTTTTACCAGGGAATTTACCACACTGGTCATTACACTACCTACGATGATACCAACCGCCATATCAATCGCATTGCCACGTTGAACAAAAGAACCAAACTCTTTAAATATATTATTCTTTTTTGCCATTTTTCTTCCTTTTTGTTTTGTTAGTAAAATCTTCTATTGCCGCAACCACTTTGCCCAGTGTTTTACGTAAACTTTCGTCCTTGGTCTGGACTGTTATATCCGCCATGACATAAATCCCATAACGCTCGTCAATCAACTGCTTCAAAATCTTACGACTGTCGGCATTCAACAATTGCGGTCGCGTATCGCGAAAATTAGTTCGCTTTACCAGCAAATCCAAATCCGCCCGTAACCAAACCGTTATCGCCCGTCCCAGCACCATTTCACGCACCGCCGGGGTGATAAAAGCCCCCTCGCCCGTGGAAATAACTTTTAATGCCGGCGGCGTATCCAACAAACGCGCAATCACACGCTGTTCAACACGACGAAATTCTGCCTCGCCATACATGGCAAAGATATCAACAACACTGCAACCAGCCGCCGCTTCTATTTCCTTGTCTGAATCAACGAACGGTATCCCCAGCCGTCGCGCCAACGCGCGCCCCACACTGGTTTTACCCGCCCCCATCAAGCCAACCATTACAATTGGCCGATCAATCAAATCACTAATCTGGTCACTCATAATGACATTCATCATATCAAATTTAAGAAAACTCTCAATAAAAAACTGGAAAACACACCAAAACATGCTATTATCAGCCTTCCGACAAAAAGGATTATTGATTATGATAGAAGAATACGGACTGCGTGGGCGCGTCGTAATTATCACAGGCGCCACCGGCAGTATTGGCAGCGCAATCGCCACAGAATTTTACAACCAGGGAGCACAAGTCGTCCTGACCGGCCGCCGGCACGACAAACTTGAAAAACTAAGCATAAACCTGACCGCGCACCAGACAAAACACCAACTGACACCACTGTGCGTGCCATTGGACCTGACCGCGACCGACGCAGACAAAACTTTGGTATCCGCCGCCATTGAAAAATTTGACCGCCTGGACATAGTTATCAACAACGCCGGCGACATAAACGGATATATGTTTTTGAAAACAACACCGGAAATTTTAAATCACATTATGCATTTGAATTTTTCTGTACCATACAACATATGCCGTACAGCCCTGCCCCATATGCTGCGTGGAAAATACGGCAGAATAATAAACATCACATCAATCGCAGGCTACTTTGGCGATGCCGGCATGTCCGCCTATGCCGCCAGCAAAGGCGGCCTGGCATCAGCAACAAAATCAATTGCCACAGAATACGGTCGCCGCAACATCACCGCCAATTGTATCGCACCGGGCATAATTGACACACCACAAATCCAGAAAATTCCCGCCGAACGTCGCAAAGAGCTGCGCAACCTGACCCCAATGCACCGATTTGGCAAGCCCGAGGAAGTCGCACACCTGGCAGCATTTCTGGCATCCGAGCGCGCAGCATTTATCAATGGCCAGCAAATACACATAAACGGTGGCATAATCAGATAGAAACACCCCCGAATAATTTCGGGGTTATTTTTATTTCTAATGTTATGAATTTTATGCTATAATAGGATAAAATTAGTAAGGAAGAGAGATACCATGAAAAATATATCTATATTCGCTTCGTCTTTGTTGTTTTTGGCATCGGCCATTGGGAACGCATCGGCAAAAACGTCCGCACACCTGTATGCAAATGCAATTTCCGCCAATAATATCGCGGTTATGCAACATTCTATACTCAGCACGGCCATGAATTCTGGCGACCGCCTGTCATCGGCCGTACACGACGCATATGCGCCACAGCCAAAACAAGCTTCCAAGCATATAGATAAAAATACCGACCCATCAAAAATATACGGTCGCGCACCAATGTACGGCACCGCGCCAATGTATGGCGAATTTAATGACGACGGCTCCCAGGGACGCAGTGGTGGCGACGGTAATCAACCAACCCTGGGCAATATATGGATTGCGTGGCAACATTATGGCAACGACACAAAATTTGATGATATGTCACGCCTGGATTCAAATATAGATTTGGTTATGTTGGGCCTGGCTGGAAGCAAGACCGCATTCAGTCACGGTATGACAGAATGGGGAATCTATACCGGATATATCGGCAGCGACCAGGAAAACGACAGCCTTGCTATTGACGAAAACGGCGGATATTTTGGTGTTTATAAAAAATTTATCTTTGACGGCGGAAAATTCAATATCCTTTCATCATTAAACGGCGGGGTTTTAAGTAATTCCACCGAAACAACATATGGCACAGACGAATACACAAATATCTGGGCCGGCGGCGCATTAAACGCAACTTACAACATTGCGTTGGACCGCACATTTACATTACAACCCGCATTGTACACCGGATACACATGGATTAAATCGGAAAACTATACCGCCACATCAGGCGAAGTATTAAAGAACGATAATTTCCATATGTTTGAATTGACCCCAGCCATTCGCGCAATAAAACATATTGGCAACGGATGGTACGGCGCAATCGGCGCAAAATATGCAATCCTGTTTGCAAATGGCGGCGATTTAGACATCAACGGCATAACCGCAGATGAATTAGAATTTGATAATTTTACCGAATATGGATTGACCATAGAAAAAACTGTTGATAATTTTAGCATATCCGCAAACATTGGTCGCCGCGAAGGCGCACGTGACGGTTGGACCGGCGGTCTGAATCTGAAATATCTGTTCTAAAAAAAATCCCCGAAAGGGGATTTTTTAGAACAACAAACCAGCATTCCGACCAATCTATTTACTATTATTATTCTTACTATTGAAATTTTCATTTTTATTGAATATAATTATCATGTCAACGGGAACTTCCGTTGATGGGGTGTCAGAACCCGTACAAGTGCACCAAAATGTAAAACCAAACCGTAAAAACGGGGTACATTTTGGCGAAAAGAAAAAAACTCCTGAACATTCGCGTCAGGAGGGTTGCGAATATATTGAATAAGCACACAATTCACTTGATTGTTCTGAACCTCCTGACCACCAAAATCTAACGGTGGTTTTTTACTGTCCCCAAAAAGTTTTTACTTCACAGGGGCACACACAAAACAGAAAAACAGGAGTAGAACATATGAAAAAAACTTTTATCTTTGGCACAATCACAGCATTATTGTCAACGCTATCCCCCGCACCAGCAGATGCCGTACAAAAATGCGTTGCATTAAACTCTGCCACAACATGCACGGCCCCAGGCCGACTGGCAACCGGCTATTCCAACTGGTCCCTAAGTTGCACGACAAAATCCACCACCCAAACAATATCTGGGGTAATGGCATGCTCCAGCACACAGGGCGCGATGTACGGCACCAGTACAAACCTGGCATCAACCAGGCTTTCCACCGCAACTGACCCCGACACTTGCTATATAGGCGACAGCCTGAATTGTTGGTGCAAAATGACAAGCCCCGCCGTATCACTATGGGTATTTTCCGGACTTACATATCAAACAGAATCCGAATGTTTATACAATTGCGCCGCGGGATGCCAAACATATCTTTCAAACGAAACATCATTATTAAACGCAATGTTTAGCACATTAAGCGATTAAAAAAAGGAACAAATTATGAAAAAAATTGCATCAATTATCATCCTTTACCCAATTATGGCAACCGCAGCAACTCCAGACACTTCATGTCCTTCGGGTTATGTTGCAATAACTGAACGACAAATAACCATTGCAACCAGTTGCCCATCCAATACAACACCAGCCGGAACGGCCGAAACCTGTTTAGCCGCAAGTCCAACAGGCTCGTGCATAATGTATATTCCTGCAAACACATCATATACAGATGACACAGGAACATACGAATACACCGAACCATGTGCCCTATCCTAATGACCCGCTCCACCGGCGCAAGTCGGTGGAGATAAATAACCCATCTATAAAACAGGAATCTTATCTATGAAAAATATTATTATTTTATTACTACTGACGATACTATGTCTAATGTATCCCCCAAACGGACAAGCCAGCGATACCATCAAAATAGGTCCCAGCGGTGCCTGCATTGTGGACAACACCTTAAATTATCAACGCTTCTATTATTGTGGCAAACAAGAAACAGGTTGCGCCAACGAAACACATAATAAAAACGATTTGTATGGCCACCTTGATGGCAATGAATCAACGCAGGAGTTCTTTTTTACACACAATCAAAAAATCATAACCGTTTCTGGTCAAACATACTGGTGTTGTAATGGCACAACCAACACAATGGGAAAAATACAATCCAACGCCTGCGCTTCTGTTGATTCACCCCCAAATAACATAATTATAGAAGATACCACACCCGACAAAAGTTTGGCTTTGGATATCTTAAACCTGGCCATAAACACAATTACAAAAGATATCAATACCGTCCACAGCAAGCCGACCGCCGCAAACAGTGCAAACCTGCCATTCTGCGACACATCCCATATACGCAACGGCATACATCCCACAGAAAAATACTGCATCAAATGCCCAATCGGAAAATATTTTAATAAAGAAGACATCCAAAACAGATATTGCAGCACAGCATTTGCACTAACCCAATCAGATATGATGTATGGATATAGACACACAAAACATTCTAACCCACACATTCGCAATCAATGTTGGACAATAAAAAATCCCGATAAATATAAACTTTGTATTATGAATTCTCTTAAACAAACGGCACCAAAACCCCAAACCTCTGCTTTAACAACAATAAACCAAGCAGTAAAATCACAATAAATCAAAAATTAGCACCATCCCCTTTGGGGGATTTTTATAGGTATTAGTCATTAAATATTAGCGTATTCGTTTTTCCCTATCATCATCCGCTACTAACCATTAAAAAATCGCCCACGCGGGCGATTTTTATTCCATACTGGCCAATTGCTCTAATTGATCGGCTGCAATCAACGCATCTATCATCTCGTCCAGACCGGCACCACCCGCCAAAATATCATCCAATTTGTACAACGTCAGTTTAATACGATGGTCAGTCACACGCTGTTCCGGGAAATTATAGGTACGAATTTTTTCACTGCGGTCGCCACTGCCCACCATAGACTTGCGCGACGCATTGCTGGCGTTTTCCTGTTCCATACGCTGTTTTTCATACAGTTTGGAACGCAACACTGCCATAGCCGCGGTTTTGTTTTGCAACTGACTGCGCTCGTTTTGACAGGTCACAACAATCCCCGACGGAAAGTGCGTAATGCGTATCGCACTGTCGGTTTTATTTACGTGCTGACCACCCGCACCAGACGCACGGAAAATATCAATACGAATATCCTTATCATCAATTACAACATCAATATCTTTGGCCTCGGGCATAACGGCAACAGATGCCGCACTGGTGTGAATACGACCACCAGCCTCGGTTTCTGGGACGCGTTGCACACGATGAATTCCAGACTCAAATTTCATGCGACCATATGCACCCGCGCCATCAATTTTGAACACAATTTCCTTGTACCCGCGCAGTGATGTCGCATTTTCTTCTATAACTTCAACCTTCCAACCCTGACGCAAAGCATAGGATTTATATTGATTATACAAATCACCCGCAAACAACGCAGATTCTTCGCCTCCAACGCCCGCACGAATTTCCATAATCACACTGTTATCATCCGCCGCATCGCGCGGCAGCAGCGCAATTTGCAAATTCTTTTCAATTTCGGGCAAACGATGATTTAACTCGTGCAACTGCTCGTTTGCAATATCACGCAATTCAGCGTCACCCATCATTTCTTCTGCATCCTTGATACCGGCGACCGTCTGAAAATATTCATTTATCATCGGTAATATTTCGTTCAGACGCGAATATTCTTTGGACAACTTGGTCAATTCATCACCAGAAACCTCACCCGAATTCATCTGGGTTTCTATTTCCGCCGCACGCGTTTGAATATCTTTTAACTTCTGCTCAACAATCATAATTATTCACCCCGCACCATTTTTATAACATCGGCGACTGACAAACTTTGTTGCTCACCGGTTACCATATTTTTTAATGCCACAACTTGATTTTTTACTTCCGTTTCGCCAATTATCGCACTGAATCTAGTTTTTATTTTATCGGCATATTCAATCTGGTTTTTAAACTTTTTTTCTGCATCTAAATACGCCACCGTCGCAATATTTGCATCACGCAATGAATTCAACACAGACACAGCATATGATAAATTTTCATTTCCCATACACAACACAGAAACATCAACCAATGATTCAAACCGACTTAAATCAATCGCCCCAGATTCCATCAATGCGACAAAAATACGCGAAAAACCAATCGCCGCACCAACGCCAATTATTTTATTTTTGCTAAATTTTCCGGCCAAATCGGCATAACGACCACCACCGGCCGCCGTCCCCAGTTCCGGATGATTCAGCAACTTAAATTCAAACACCAGTCCCGTATAATATGCCAACCCACGTGTAATCGCCAAATCAATTTCGGCATTTTTTACCCCGAACGCAGACAATATTTTCATAAAATCTGTCAGCTCAGAAATTGCCAAATTCAACTTATCAGATTTATTCAAGAACCCCGAATATCCATCTGTAAATACAGATTTAATTTCATTTTCTTTATCATCGTCCCCCAGGGTATCACGCAGTCCCTCTGCAAAGTCTGCGTCACCCATTTTATCCTTTTTATCTATCAGGACAAACACATCCTTTTTCTGAGCGTCCGTCATTTCCAAATAATCAAACAACGCATCCCAGAACGGTCGCGACCCGACCCGAACCGCATTTTCACCGATAAATTCAGACACAGAATTTAAAGTCCGCTGAATAACAGAAATAATCTCGGCATCGTAATTAGTACTTAGCGAATTTATCCCCATTATATCCATATCCATCTGGTAAAATTCACGATAACGCCCCCGTTGCGCACGCTCGCCACGATAACGTTTTGAAAATTGACTGGCACGAAAAGGGAAAGTCAAATCATTCAGATGTCCCGCCACATACCGCGATAATCCAACCGTCCCATCATAGCGCAGCCCCATTTTTGTATCACCCTTTTGAAACAAAAACATCTGGGTTTCAATTTCATCCCAGTTGTCTTTGTCGGTTAAAACCTCGGCACGTTCAACGGCCGGCAAATCCAACTGATTAAATCCCGCGACACGTAACACATTTAACATACGCCCCGCACATTCGTCAAAACAACGTTGCTGTACCGGCAACAATTCTATAAATCCCGATAAAGGCTTTGTTGGTTTCAAATCCATTTTTCATTCCCCGCTTTTTATTATGGAAACATGTGGCGCGATGCCACGCCGATTATATCATACAAATTGACAATATGCTAATATTCGCCCGCACGGGCGTGATTAAAGACAACAAAAATAAAATCTGTTTTTAACATTTCTATTTAATTTTAGAGCAAAAATATAAAATTTCAAGTAATTTTATATATTTTTAGCGGGGTGTGTCAGCGTCTGCAAATGAACGAAAGAAAGAAATCTCATTCACGCACATCCACACCCCATAAAAAAACCACCAAAAACTAAGGCGGTCAGGAGGTTGAAGACAATTACCAGAATTGTGCTGCGTATTTATACATTCCGCAAGCCCTCCTGACCGGATGACAGGTCAGGAGTTTTTTCATCGGTTCGCCCCTATGATTTTATCTTGCGCAAAAAAATGCACAACAACAGGCACACATTCCGATGCTGGCACGGGGTCTTCACACCCCATCGATAGCAAACACCCATCGACAAAACAATTATACCAAACAGAAACACAATTTCAATTATTTAGATAAACAAGATTCATCTTGCCAACTAATTGATTTCGCACTATAAATACTTATGCAAATCTGCACCATTTTGCACCAACCACCGTTTTGCCCGCCCCACCCCAAAACCATACAATTCACGCACCGTGGCCCAGAATTCTGGTGAATGGTCCATATGTTTTTTATGTGCCAATTCGTGCATTACAACATAGCGCATCACATCACGTGGCGCAAACGCCAATCGCCACGAAAACGACATTGTCCCAGATGACGAACAACTGCCCCAGCGACTGGCGGTATCACGAATCGCAATCCGCACCGGCCAAAATTCACGCGGTGCGGAACGCACCATTTCCTTTAATTCGCGTAAAAATTCAGATTTAATAAAATCACGCACGCGCCGTTCAAACATATCACGCCCGCCCCCGATTATCAGTCGCGAACCATCGCGATTATACCCATTTGAGCGCATATCCGGATTATGCACCAATTCAACACACCGTCCCAGAATTTCAATACACATTCCCGGTGCAACGGATTCTTTCTGGGGGGCTTTGGCATAAATGCGCTCAACCCAACGACGCTTAGATTCCAGGAACTTTATCGCGCCCGCCCCCGATGCCAACCAGGGTTTTGAAATATGAATCTCACGCCGTGGCATCACCTTGGGCCGCAGTGTTATATTTCGCAATCCGCGCCGCGTCGTTATAAATACTGGGATTACTTCGCCCGACGATAAAACAAAAACACAATCAGACATTATTTCATTTTATTTTTTATATCACGCGCAATCGCATCGGCATCAAAACCACATTCGGCATAGACCGCATCCCCCGGTCCAGACACGCCAAACCGGTCAATACCAACAACCGCGTCCGCAAATTCAAACCAAGGCGCACTGGCCGCGGCCTCTATCGCGACAACAAATCCACGCAAAATTTGCTGTTTATATTCCTTATCCTGGGCGCGAAAATCCGCAACCGACGGCACAGACACGACCTGAACCGCACCGCCCAATTTTTCCGCAACGCGTACCGCCAGGGACACTTCCGCCCCAGTCGCCAACAATGTTGCACGCACCCGTGCCGCAACCGCCGGCCGAATCACATACGCCCCGCGATCCAAATCCGCCCCCAACGGCGTCGGAATCAGCTTTATCGCCTGGCGCGACAATATCAGCGCAGTCGGCCGCGCCACATCCGTCAACGCACGCCGCCAGCCCCAAGCAACCTCTACTTCATTACAGGGACGCAGCACATTCAAATTTGGCACCAAACGCAATGACGGCAATTGTTCAATCGGTTGATGCGTCGGCCCATCCTGGCCCACGGCCACGCTATCGTGTGTAAAAACATAAACAACAGGCAATCCAGACAACGCTGCCAATCGTATCGCAGGTTTCATATAATCACTGAACACCAAAAAGGTTGAGCCATACGCCCGCACCCCCGCAATGGCCAAGCCATTCATAATTGCCCCCATTGCAAATTCACGCACACCATAGTTTATATAATTACCACTAAAATCATCGGGTGTAATTTCACGCGAAGCCGCCACACGGGCATTTGTACTGCCACCTAAATCCGCACTGCCCCCCACCAGGCACACCCCAGCATTTAATAATTCATTCAGATAAATCCCAGATAATTCACGCGTGGCGGCCGAATCACCAACATTCGGCATAGTAATATTTGGCAGTTCTATTTTATCCTGAACCTGCTCTACATTGGAATTTGTCTGTGCCACCTGGTGCCATAAATCCTCGCCACAGGGGGAAATATATTTTTCCACCAATTGCATCATTTCGGCATCGGATAAAGCCAGGCCATGCGCCTTATTCTTGCCCGCCAGGGACGAGCCACGCCCAATTTGGCTCTTGCAGCAAATAAAGACCGGCGCATCCGTGGACTTATGGGCCGCGGTCAGCGCACGATTTATTTTACCAAAATCATCCCCACGCGTATGCAGCACATACCACCCCGCCGCCGCCATACGTGCTGAAACATCAACATCAGTCTGTGCAACACCATCAATAGAAACCCCATTATCATCCCATATCAAAACCAGATTGTTTAATTTATAGCGTCCCGCGAAAGCGACAGCCTCGTTCGCGACACCTTCCATCAAATCGCCATCGGAACACAGACAATAAACCCGCCCGCCGGTTTTCTTGATCTTTTCGGCCAACGCCAACCCGACAGCATTAGCAACCCCCTGCCCCAGCGGACCTGTCGTCGCATCAACCCCGGGCGTTCCATATTCCGGATGTCCAGCGGGGCCACCAATCTGGCGAAACTTGTTCAAATCACCAACATTATATCCCGCAAATTTTAATACAGAATAAAGTAACGCACTGCCGTGTCCCGCCGACATAACAAATCTGTCACGTCCAAAACGCATAAAATTTGCAAACACGGTCGTTATAACATCCGCTGCCCCCAACACAATTCCAATATGTCCACTATGCGCCATACGAACCGCGTGCAAGCCCCAAGCCCGCACGGCATTTGACATTTCTTTTAATTGTTTGGCATCAAATCTCATTTTATGTTATTATATCACAAAACAGGTGAATATAAAATGTTAAAAATTTGGACAGATGGCAGTTGCTTGGGCAACCCCGGTCCTGGTGGCTGGGGCTTTGTTGCAACCGATGGAAAAAACATTGCAGAACGCAGTGGTGCGGAACAGGACACAACCAACAATCGTATGGAATTGATGGCGGTTTATCGCGCCCTGACCGCGGCAAAAAATCATAAATCTGTTGAAATTCACACCGACAGCCAATATGTAAAAAACGGAATGACAACCTGGCTTAAAAACTGGAAAAAAAATAATTGGCGCACAGCGGATAAAAAGCCTGTCAAAAACCAAGATCTGTGGATGGCATTAGACACCGTTGCCGCATCCAAAGAAATTCATTGGGTATGGGTCAAAGGGCACGCCGGCAACGAAATGAATGAACGCGTAGATACCCTGGCCCGCACAGCCGCCGAAAACCTGAAATAGTAATTAGTTGCCTAATGCCTTATAAAAATCCCCCAAACGGGGGATTTTTATTACTGATAATCATTCACGACCGAGTATTCCGTACTGCCGTTCTTGACCTTTAGCGCACCAGACAGGCTTGTGCTTAACGCGCCATAGAACGTATCTTCACCAACCATGACCCTCAGCGATGGACTGGTCCGTTCCGCACTGCGCAGGTAAATCACATTATCGCCCGCGTGCAACTTGCGCCCACAGTCCGTGGCCTCGTTCGCACCCGCGCCGTACCCGATGGTTGTCAACGGACTTGTGCATGCTGTACGGGTCAGGCTTTCATCCGCAGACCAATACCCCGCACCCACACTGATACATGCATTGGACTTCAAATTGGCGATGGTTTTGTTGGTAAAGTCATAATTTGAACTGGTTGAATAGTTCTTATTATAGTATCCGCCATCACACATCAGCTTGTCCCAATAGACCCAACAACCCTTGGATGTTCCATCAACACCATATTCTCCGGTTGTTGCTGCGTCCGTATCAGCATAGCAGTAATACAAACTCGCACTACCATTATTTACTGTATCATTTGAATAATGAACATAACAACCCTTAACCGTCGTATGATCTGCCGTACCACCTGTATTCCAGTACGAATATCCCGTTGCCTTGGACGCATTATTCGTCGCCGTTGGACATGCCGTGCACGAACTCTGACCCGTGTTGGCGGCATATGTCGCACCGGTGCATGCCGTCTGTTCTGTCTTGGCGGTGCCACTGACATAGTATCCCGCATCCGCACTCAGGCACGATGTTTGACCGGTGTCTGGCTGGTACGTACCGGCCGAACATTCTGTACGTCCCTGAACACTACTGCTGCTGTACGAATATGTCTTGGCACTGCTTGGGCACCAATAACCCGCGGTACATGCCGAACACGTTGTAGAACTTGCCGGCAGATAGTACCCAATCGCACACGCAATGTCAGATATCAGACTGCACCCAGATGTGCTGGTCGATGCGCCATCCACACTGCCATCTGCGGTATAACCGGTTGTACACGTACATGTTGTTGACGTATTACCCGCCGACGTGGATGAATTTGAACCACACGATGTACATGTATTCTTGTACCCACTGCCGGTCGTTGCTGTGTAATACGTATTCGCATTACATTTTGACACAGCACACAGATTCGCAACCGTATTCGCAGACCAACTTGGGCTTGCCCACGTATGTACACCACTTGCATTGCCACAGGTTGTTGCACAAGCCGTGTTTGCGGTTGCATTGTACTTAGTTCCCGTGCCTGATGTTGTACGTCCCGCCGGACACGCCGTACAAGATGATGACGCACTGGACTTAGTACTGTACGACCCCGTTGCACATGCCGTCTGGCTGGTCGCACCCGCCAACGCATAGTACCCATCACCCGCCGCTGTACATGCCGTCGCAGACGTGCTGGCATAATAACCGGCGTTGGATTTCAGCGTACTGGCCAACGTTGTGCTACCCCATGTAGATGCGTCGGTCTGTGTGCGCTTTACACTACCGCTGGCACAGTTCGCAGGTGTCTGGCTAACCACACAGCTGCTGTATGATGTCCACTTGGTACCACTTGCCTTGGTCCACGCCACACCACTAACCGCACTTGGTTCCGCCAAACAGGCATCACAAGTCGAAGTTGAACCATAGTTCACGGTATGACTGCCCTTATAGGTCCAGTTTGTACAATCTGTTGCCGTGCTATCGTTCGCAGCCTTGATGTATTGACCGCTCAGGCTGTCTGTATAACACGCACTTGTGCCAGAACTGTTGCCGTTATTACTGTTTGGATAGAACCCACTTGCCAATCCCGAACACAACGTACACGCATTGCTGCTCTTATAGTACTTGGTTGCGCATGTGCTGACCGTACACAGGTTGCTAACTGTGTTTGCACTCCATGATGGTGTTGCCCATCCGTACGCACCCGTCACATTAGAGCAAGTTGCATCACAACTTGTCTTTCCTGTGCCAGACGTGGTCTTTCCGTTTGTACACGCAATACATGCACTTGCCCCCGCCGCAGAATACGAACCAACTGCGCATTCCGTTGGACACGAACTGGTTGCGCCCTGAGCACCATAACATCCCGCAGACACCTTGCCACAACTATAACTACTTAAACATCCATTACCCGCCGCAGTTGGGGTTGCCGATGTGCCACCACCTGTGCTGTAATAACCCGCCAACACTTTACCTGTACCCGTTGACGATGTCGCACCCGCACCACCATAGTAACCCGCAGCAATTACACCACCACTGTACGATGTTGAACAAACAGAACCTGTCGCATTCGTTCCGCAACCAGTGTTGTAATACCCTGCATTCACATCGGAACATGAAGTTTTCCCTGTAGAATCAGTATATTTGCCCGCTGCGCATACAGTCTGACCCGTCGCACCCGCACTGCCAACATAATATCCTTTGGATGCGGATGAACATGTATTTGCCGCAATACCCGTTGCCGCGGGGTGATATGTACCCGCCGCACATTTTGACCAAATTGCATAGCGTGTGACCGAACCGCCGTTCGTTGTAGTAAGGCTGGACCCACTGGTCGCCGCAGTACCTGTACTGGATGATGCCCAACCGGTCAACTTATACCCACCTGCATACAAGGCGGTTGATGAAATTGAACTGAACGTACATGTCTGGTCGTATATGCAAGACGTACTGCTTGGCGCACTGGAACATGTTACCCCACTAGGGCAGTTAATATTATATGCCACCGTATATGTGTTTGCTGTACAGCTTGGGTTATACTTACCGCTGTTCGCCAGCGTGTTATAACCAGTCTTACATGCCGTTGTGTACGTACATACACCCTTTGGTGCACTCAATGTACACGTCGCACCAGTCCCAGCAGAACAAGCCGTACACGTTCCCCATACCGCATACAATGTCACTGTGCCACCGTTCGTTGAGGTCAAATTACTTACACTCTGACCATTTGTATAGGTTGCACTGGTCGCTGTGCTAGATGTTGACCATCCCAGGAACTTCTTCACACCATTCGTAAATCCATTGCTGGTCAATGCTTTGGGTTCATCGTATGTATGACTGCTAGATGCGGTTGTGCCAGACCCACCATTTGCATTATACGCAACTGTATATGTATTTGCTGTACAGCTTGGGTTATACTTACCACTGTTCGCCAGCGTGTTATAACCAGTCTTACATGCTGTTGTGTACGTACATGTATTATTAGAAACACTCAATGTACACGTCGCGCCCGTCCCAGCAGAACATGCCGTACACGTTGTCCATTTCGCGTACAATGTCACATTGGAACCCGTGCTAATATTTTTAATACTGCCACCTGATGAATAATTCGTTCCTGTACCACCGGTGTTAGTATTCCATCCACCAAACACACTGTTTGTTTTCAACATTGTGCCCTGTGTTGCCGCCGTACAGGCACTGCCATACGTACACGTCACACTGGCGACACTTGGTGAACCACTGGTAGCAGAATTTGTATTAAATGTCACAACATAAGTACGCGCTTTACATGTGCCACTTACACTGGTTGCACCTGATGTTCCAGTCGCAATAAATGACGTTGTTGTATTCGTACCACCGCTTTGACTGTATCCAGTGCTACATGAAATCGTTGCGCGTGGTGCATTGCTGCTTGGTGCTGTAATAGCGCAACTTCCGTTTGTGGCACTACAAGTCGGTGTCACCCACACCGCATAATACGTTGCTGCAGCGGTTGGGGTAATAGATGTGACGCCACTGGTCGCAGTGGACGACGTTGACCACCCCTTGAATATCTTATTCCCATTTGTAAAAGAACACGTTGAACTACTCCATGACGGTAATGTACATGAACTGCCTGGGGTGCACGTCACACTGCCCGCGGTTGTACTGGACGCACCACCACATGTGCCCGAACCACCATTTTTATTCAGGGTTATTTTTACCGAGCATACCGGTGCGGCTGTGCCACCCGCACAAGTACATCCCGTTCCAGCATTGCTACACGCAATACATGCATTCCCGGCGGCAGCGGTGCTGGTATGTGTGGTGGACGATGAACTGGCCACCATATAATACCCAGAATTACACGATGTGTATTTTTTATACGTTGGACATGAATAGCCCGCTGAATAGGCGGGGGACGCGGTCAGCACCAGAATGAGTGTAAAAGAGAAAAAAAAGTGGTGAATTTTCCGTGCAATTAAATTACATAAAAAATTCCCGATATTCCGATGCATCTGCGCCCCCCATTTCTTAGTTTTCGGATATAAAAAGAACCGCCAGAGTTTCGGCGGTCGGGGTGTTAGAAAAATCATAAAACACAATGACCCCGCCGGTCTTTGGGCGCGAACGCCCTGTTGCATACACCGACGGCACCCCGACACGCGGGGAATTTTTGACACAAAAAAATAGCGCATACGCGCCACATTTGTGCGCGGATTTACAGTGTGCATTTTCTCACACCGGTGTTTTATGGGCTTTTCTAAGGCCCCGAACCCACAATCCCTGTGAATTCTTTTTTGATTATATATTGAATTATAAAAAAGATAAAGAGAAAAATGAAAATAGTAAAAAGTGGTTAGTTGCCAGCACTTGCAACCATCTATGCAAAAAAAATCCGCCCAATGGGCGGGATTTTTTTAGAATCTGTATGAACCAGAAACCTTGATATTATGCAATTGCATATCCTGGTTATACTGATAGCGGTAATCAACACCTATCTGGATACCCGTTGCCGACAAGAATTCTATACCACCACCAATATTCGCCCACAACGGGTCAATATCAATGCCGTATTTGGTGAAACTGTGGGCCGGCGCAAATTTATACTTTGCCGTATCCGGCGCGCCCAGGACATCGTATTCTATACCAATTGTGGCATACGGACGAATCTGGAACCAAGCCGATGGATAAATACGTTTTTGCGCGGTCAACGAATACCCCGGCGTTAAAATCAGATAGCCATCAGATTTCAATTTCATATAATCGTCGCCATCTGCTTCCTCGGACACATTAAAGCCAAAATTATATCCAACGCGCGCATATATATTCCCAACAACATATTGATTCAAAATATCATGCAACAATCCCCATTCTGAAATCAGGCTGAACGATGTTCCACCACCATCAATCGGGTCAACAAAATTCTGGGTACGGTCAACATCAAACACATGCATATCCAAGAAGGCATTTCCATACACACGCGTTTTTTCACCCAATGTTTTCATCAGATATCCACCCAACCCGATATTTGTATCAGAAACATCAATATTTACACGGCCCGCAATTGATTGACCCGGTAAATATCCCAAATCCATACTGTCAGAATTATCACCCGCAGTATGAGAAATACGCCCCGTCAACCCCAAAATCAAAGTATTTGATTCCTGCCAGTCAAAGCCACCTGAAATACTAAACCGGTCGCCATAGACGCGCTTTTTATCGGATACATTCTGGCTAAACATACCAAAATCAAAGTCGGCCCAAGCTTTCTTTAAACTGCGATTGCGATTCCAAATAAATTCATCAAACATACGGTCCTCAAACGAACGGAACGATGTATGTTCATTCAATGCAATACTGCCCGCGATTTGTTCCAGCTCGCGTACCTGGAACAGACGGCTGAACCGCGCCAAACTGTCACCTTCGGCCGTTTCAACATAATATTCCATACGATTATACAATTCATTTGCCATTTCATCCATATTAGTACCGGCAAAAATCAGCGGAATAACCTCTATGGGTGTTTTGTTATAGAATTTCTTATTCCATGCCTGGCCCGCCAACAAATCATCCAACGCGCCGGCGGAGACATATTCGCCAACCGTGTGGTCGGGTTCACGGGCAACAATCGGCTGAATTTTCATATTTTCCAACAGGACCGGCCCGCCAAAACGTGGGTCAAACACGATATACAGACTGTCTTTGAAACCATTACCATCCGAATCGCGCACCGAAATATATACCGGCAAATCAGAATCCGTATCATTCGTAGTTTCCAAAGAATCCAAATAGTTATAGCAAATAGACCCGTCGGCATTACAGAACCGCACATTCAAATTACGCATCTGTTGCAACAAGCTGAAATTTTCAACCCCGCCATCTGCGTGCAACAACCATATAGCCGTTCCCTGGTCAACAGCATCAAACAGCGATATGCCTATTTGCCCCTCGCCCAGGGTGGTTTGCGCCCCCGGTAATACAAACGCACTTTCGTTGTACTGAGTCCCCGATGTGAACACACCGCCAACACTAATCAAAGCCGCGCCATCGGCCGCATTTGTAATTGTACCCAGTGTATTATCCTGGGTCAAAGTCACGGTTGACCAATAATTACGGTCAGTTGCCCCCGCCCCCGTCGCGTATGGCAAAATCGCAGCATTTATTTTGCTGTTGCTGTCAAATACATAGTTGCCACCAACGGTCATCTGTTCCAGACCAATAAATTCCACCCCACCGGAAACATCCGAATCCACATTGACATTCAGCCAATTATCATTTGGTGTCGCATAAAACGCCAAATCAGTTGCGACAATACTGCCCCCGACATCAATATCACTGGTGTTGATTTTTAATGAACCCGACGCTTGCTTTATACCACTGACATCCAGATTAGATGTCGTCAATTCGTATTTATCGGCGTCTATGTTGATATCACGCGCAGCCAATGCACCGGTATAATTCTGGTACAGCATAGCGCCAAAATCAATCGCGGAATCCAGGGTCATCCCAGCACCCATAAGCACCAAATTACCCGCATTCAATATCAAATTTGACGCGTCTGTATAGCCATCGCCAGAATCCAAAGTCAATGTTCCTGCATTATTTGTAATTTCGTTCAATACGATACCACTTTTCGCACGCAAATCTAAAATATTGTTGTTCACAATATTTGTGGCAGCGACTGTCCCGCCGGCATAGATATACGCCGCAGCACTATCCGCCACTGTAATATCATCAGATACATTGACATTTGATCCAATTTTATATGCAGCCATCCCAGACGCAATATTCATATTACCGCCAATCCCCAGATTCTGTGCCATAAAATTCAATGCGCTGCTATTTAACATTGCATCCGTACCGCCCTGGCTAAAATCGCCCGCAACGGATACATTGCCGGAAACATCAACATCCACCGCATTCAGATTCACCTTAGACCCATTTCCACCGGAAACAACCAGACTCTGCGCCTCAATGGTACTAGCGGCACTTAAATCCATAACACCGCCGGTATGCGAAATAGCGGCCGCGGTCAATGTATCCGCCCCATCGGCAACCAGCGACCCAGAATTTGTAATATTCCCCAGGCTGGCATTGCCCCCCGCAACATTTATTGTGGCATCCCCAGTGTTTTCAATGTCCGCAATCACAACATCCGCACCGCCAACCGCAAAAGTGCCATTATTCGTGATTTTACCGGTGGTGGTTGCCGCACCATTTGCCACAATATCAATCGTACCAGCATTATTCACCGTACCACCAATATTGACTGCATCCGCAGAATCAAAACTTAAACTATTACCACCGCCAACAGAAACAGCACCAACAATTATATCCGCACCCGCATCCGTTGTCCCCAATTCAAATGCAGCACCGTCCAATATCAAACCACTATTTGCGGTCGTCCCGTCATAATAGACATTGCCATCAATCGTAATATCACCAGCATCCGCCACAATATATGCACCGTGCGCAATAACCAATCCGCCATTTACGGTCAAAGTCCCGACCCCCGCATTATGTGAATAAATTTCAACAACACCATTATCGGAAACATTCAAATCATCTGCAATATCCAAACTGGATGTACCAATATTCAAAGTATCACTGTTACCAAAAATAACCTTGCCACGATTGGCAATCGTAACAGCCTGGCCAACAGTAATGTTATTTGAAACCAACTGTGCAGTACGAGAAACCGAACTATCCGTGGCAAGAACATCGCCATCAATTGTGATACTGCCACTGTTGCCATCGGACGTCAGCACAAATGTATCATTCCCAGAAACCGCTATATTGACATTTCCGTCCCCCGCAGTATCCGCCCCCAGAACAACATCCCCATCAACCTGGACAGCGTCTGCCACAGTCAAACTGGATAAATTAGTTCCCAGATTCAAAGTACCACCACTTACATTCAAAGTACCCGCGATTTGCGCACTTTTTGCCAGCGCATCCAAATTTACTGCCCCGCCCACAACATCAATTGAACCAATCTGAACCGGTCCACCATTTGTATCCGAACCTTTGATTGTGGTTACGCCACTGTTATTCTTTACATTACCAGTTATACTAATATCTTTGGCATTGATAATGGTTTCGCCCAAAATATTCGTCACATTACCTGAAATCTGAATCAATCCCGTATCGTCCGTCAGGGATGACACCTTTAAGACATTACCCACGTCATTGTTTGAAACCGATGCCAAATTCACTGTATTACCATTTAATGTCATTTCAGCATTATTAGACACCTCCCCTGTTACCGTCAAAGTTCCAGACGCTATCAAATTCGTGGTTCCCGTATTGCCAACCACCGTACCATTTACTGTGATATTACCACCATCCAATGATGTCAAACTTAAATTAGCCCCATCATTTTGAACCCTGTTCGCCACAATATTCTGGGCCTGCACCGTCATATTAGCGGCCGTATTTCCCGCCGCACCATTCAATACGGTTGTCAATTGATTCAAGTCCCCTTCCCGCACAGCAACATTAAAATTATTCAGATTATTAGCAAACGCATCAAACCATTTGGTTTTGTCAGCCGTATTACCAAATACCAACGTCCCAGTATCCAAGCTAAATTCATTACTTTTATCCATACCAGACAAATTTATACCGTATTCTAAATATGTCTGTCCCGTCACCGTGGCATAAAAATTACCATTATTTATCAATGAATACGAATCGCTTGTCCCACCATTCACCGCCAAACTTGCCAAATTTAATGTAACGCTTGCACTTTGCGCTTCGTTAGTAAATGCATTGCTGACCGTCATCGCCCCAGCATCAACCGATAAATTAGCAGTGGATTTATTTTCAACGCTGCCCATAACATTTACCGCATCTGTTGTCTTTAACTGCATTGTACCTGCGTTATTTTGAATCGTGCCATTGGATGTAATGGTTGAGCCCGCGGTAATATTAGTCGCCCCTGCCCCATTTGCGACCAAGCCACCCATAGTCACCGCACCTGCTGATGTAATCAGCATATCACCCGCATTAGCATTTATCATACCAACATTCACAGTATTTGCATCAACGGTCAAATCCCCATACGCAATCACAGACCCATTTACAGCCAAAGCATTGACATTTTCAAGTGTAACTGACGCATTACCATTTACCGTTTCGCCAATATAAAGCCCCTCATTCAATTTACCAGAACCAATTTCCAAATTATAAGTTACCCCGGATGTATTTGACTTAGCCCCCAGATTCCAACCATCTAGAACCTGTAAAATTGCCCCAACCGATACATCGCCATCTGTAACAATTGTAAAAGGGTTCGTAACAGTTGACGTAATATACAAATCACCATTTATACTGCCCTGATTGCTTCGTCCCAAATACATATTATTAGTGATATCAAAACCAGTTGTAGAACTAATACCATTTCCTTTTTCTATCAAAATGGAATCACCATTGGCAATCGCATCAGTCCAATTCGTTTGCGACGTTGATACCGACGACTGACCCGTTTCTGGATTTACCGTAATAACATCAGCCCCCGCACCCATTGGCAACAAGCAGCAAATAAAAGAAATTATCTTTTTCATCATTTTTCTGTTTCCATCCAATCACAATTGTGATTATATTATGGCACAATTCGTTTTTCTAAGGCAAGGACGAAATTGATTATTATAGAAGTAAGGAGAAAAAGGTATGTTAAATATAAAAAAAGTTCACGCACGCCAGATTATGGACAGCCGTGGCAATCCGACAATTGAATGCGACATTGAATTAGAGGGCGGCGCATTCGGACGCGCGGCGGTTCCATCTGGGGCTTCTACTGGTTCTTTTGAAGCATTGGAATTGCGTGACGGTGGAAATTCTTATATGGGCAAAGGTGTTTTAAACGCAGTCAAAAACGTAAATGAAATCATCGCCCCTGCAATTATTGGTATGGACGCATCAAATCAAACCGCATTAGACGAAAAAATGTTAGCCTTGGATGGCACACAAAATAAAGACAAATTGGGCGCAAATGCAATCCTGGCCGTGTCTATGGCGGTGGCACACGCGGCGGCAAATGCAAAACATATGCCTTTGTATAAATATATTGCATCCGTATATGGCAACGATAATCCTTGTGTATTACCACGCCCAATGATGAACATTATCAACGGCGGCGCACACGCAGACAACGGCCTGGACGCCCAGGAATTTATGATAATACCAAATGGCGCAAAATCTGAAAACGAAGCGATTCGTATGGGCTCTGAAATATTCCATAACTTAAAGTCCATTTTGAAAAAAGGCGGCAATTCCACCAATGTCGGCGACGAAGGCGGCTTTGCCCCAAACTTTCATTCTTGTGCCGAAGCCTTGGATACAATCATCGCCGCAATACAGGCCGCGGGTTACATCCCAGGGGCCCAGGTTTCAATTGGTCTGGACGTGGCATCGTCTGAATTCTATAAAGACGGCGTATATAATTTTGAAGGCAAACAATTATCATCCGATGAAATGATTGCATTCTATGAAAAACTGATTTCAGAATATCCAATTATTTCCATAGAAGATGCCTTGGCCGAAGAAGATTGGGACGGTTGGAAGAAACTGACCGAAAAAATCGGTGGCAAATGTCAACTGGTCGGCGATGATTTATTCGTCACCAACCCAGCACGTCTGGAACGCGGTATTGCAAACGGTGTTGCAAATGCTATTTTGATAAAAGTAAATCAAATCGGCAGCCTGACCGAAACATTGCGTGCAATTAAAATGGCCCAGGATGCAAACTATGGTGTAATCATTTCCCACCGCAGTGGCGAAACCGAAGACACAACAATTGCAGACCTGGCGGTTGCGACGAATGCCGGACAAATCAAGACTGGCTCTATGTCACGCACAGACCGTATGGCCAAATATAACCAGTTGATTCGCATAGAAGAAGAACTGGACAAATCCGCAAAATATGGTTTATAATCACCGCGGAATGAAAACGGGGGCATACCAATGCCCCCTTTATTTTCTGGGGATAAAATGATAAATACAACCGATATTATATTGATAATAAAATATGCCGCCGGCATTGCGATAACATTTGGAATTATTATGGCACCAGCGTGGCTGGCGCGTCAAAATGGCCGCGATAAACCACAGATGATGGCGGTTCGCCTGGCCAGTTGGGTATTTATCTGGTCCGGAATTGCGTGGATTTGGTCCCTGTTCTGGGCCACACGGAAATAATTAGTTGAATAATTCCTTGCTAAGGATATCCAAGGCTTTATGTGCATCCGATATGTATGCATTAATTGTTTCTGGGTCCAAAACACGACACGGTGCACTTGGAAAGCCATTTTCAAAAAACGACGCTGGGGACGTTCCCAGAATTTCTGCATAGCGTACTAAATGATATACTGGAATACGGCTATCACCACGTTCATATTTCTGTATTTGCTGAAAAGTCACCCCCATTTTATCTGCGATATCCTTTCGTGCCAGCCCCTGCATTCTGCGCATTTTATAAAGAAAAAATCCCAATTCTATATAGAAATTATGTTCATCTGAATTTTGTATCATTGTGTTCCCCAATTTTTTTCAAAAACAAAAACCACCAAAAAATCAGGTGGTTGGAGTTTCACAACAATCACTACGAATTGCGTGGCTATTCAATATATTCACCACACTCCAACCAACAAGTTGGAGTTTTTATGTCTTCACTGACACGTAGTGCGGGGTTGTGAATCCCCATAGTGGCAACCGCCACTATGACTAAAATACTAGCATAAATTCCCATAAAATAAAACAGATTTTATTCTTATTTGTCCCTGCTGAGCAATAGATACCCGCCCAAGCTCACCCAAAAAATTCTAACGAATTTTTCAGAGACCGAATGCTGATATGACGACTTTTGCTGTTTACTAATAACTAATGCCTAATAACTTTTTGTATATTCTATAATTGAACTTTGAACACTGATAAAAATGCACCAACGGCGCATTTTTATCCACGAAATCCCATGGCAACAATAAACATTTCCACACTATCCTTGCGCGAGGCTGGTGGTTTTATATGATGCACGGTTTCAAATTTTTCCTTGATTTGTTTTAACAAATCGCCCGTTGTACCACCGGTAAATGATTTACATACAAATGTCCCACCGGGCTTTAACGCACGCAACGCAAAATCAAAAGCATATTCCAACAATACCATTTGGCGGATATGGTCGGTTTTTTTATGTCCAACTGTATTTGGGGCCATATCGGATACAATTACATCAACCGTACCCCGCCCCATTTCATCGTGCGGAATATTCAGTTTTTCTTCCAGCCACTGCAACGCCGCATCAGATGTAAAATCACCCTGATAAAATTCAACCCCAACAATTGGTGATATTTCCAACAAATCCATTGCAAATATTTTTGATTTTGGATATGTGCGCGCAATGTATTGCGACCATGAACCCGGTGCCGCGCCTAAATCCACGACCACCTGGCCATTACGCAGAAAATGAAATTTTTCATCCATTTCTATCAATTTATATGCCGCACGCGCCCGATATCCATCACGGTGCGCACGCGCGACATATGGGTCTGCCGCCTGGCGTTGAATCCAGGCGACAGATGATTTTTTAGCCGCAATTTTTTTATTTGTAATTTTCATTATTTCTGGCGGGCTGCCACACGGGCTTTCTGGCGGTTCATTTGGTCAACATATGATTTATATGTCTGTTTGGCGGCATCCTCGGGCCCGTTATACATTGTATAAAAATGTTCGGCATTTACATCAAAGAAAAGTGTATTACTGCCGTGGTGTGTGTATTTTACAATTACCTTGTACCCAGCGATACGACCATCGCGACCATATACCGTGGCCGGTCCACCCACAACATCAATATTCCAATTAAATAAATGTTTCCAATCAATTTTCATTTTTTATCCTTTTTGTTTGTTTTGTTTCTTAGCCTGTTGGCGGCGCATAAGCGCGCTAAAATCGTTAAAAGCGGTCGTCGCTGCATCCAACGGTCCCTGATATTCGGTGTACATTGTTTCATCATCATAACGAAATAAATACACCTGGTCCCCGTGATGTTCATAAGACACCACAACGGCATAACCACGAAAATGATTGGCCGGTCCACTGTAAAAACGTTCCGGTCTACGAACATCACGAATAGTCCAATCAAACAATTTACGCCAATTTAGTTTCATAGTCTTAGTGTATCTTTTGCATTGTTTTTTCATAGAATTTTATTGCGTTGTTTAATGCGCGTTCCTGGGAAACCATACCTAATTTTTCTTCGTCATATGTGAATAAATATTCGCGCATTCCATGGTGACGATACCGAACACGTACCTGATATCCTAACAGTACATGTCCCTTGTCGCTATAATCCATATACTTTGGCGAAGGATATGACACAGATACCGGCGTCCAGTCAAATAATAACTTAAATTTTTCAACGGCTTGATTTATATTCATCTTTAATTCCCCTGTGGTCTCGGTCCTGGCATACCGCCCTGTTGTTGCATTTTCTGCATAACAGCTTCCATCCCGCCCATACGTTGAATCATTGCCATTTGCTGTTTCATTTTTGTATATTGCTTTATCATATGCTCTACTTCGCGTACAGTACATTTAGCAGTGTCCGCAATACGAGCCTTGGCATTAGCAAAAATCTTTTCAGGCTCTGCACGTTCAGCTGGTGTCATAGCCTCTAATATTTTAATCTGGGCATCAACACTGCCATCTTTGATTTTTTCTTTCATTGCCGATACAGCACCCGACATTCCTGGCACCATTTTCAACAGACCACTAAAACTACTCATCTTTTTAATCTGTTTTAATTGTGCCAACATATCATTCATATCAAACTGACCAGACATCATACGCTGGGCGGTCTCTTTCATCCCTGACGGCATCTTATCAACACCTAAATCTTTCTCTGCGGCACGCATATCTGCATCTGTAATATTTTCCGCAACTACTTTTTTTTCTTTCTTTTTACCAAAACCAAACATTTCTACTCCTTTTCTTTTAATTTTATTGTCATTTTTTTGATTTGTCCAGATACTTTTGCAAATATTTCCCAGTTTGAGATTCAGGTACTTTTGCGACATCTTCGGGTGTACCAACGGCGATAACCGTACCACCGCCCGCACCACCGGTCGGCCCCAAATCCACTATCCAATCCGCGGTTTTAATCACTTCCAGATTGTGTTCAATAACAATAACGGTATTGCCCTGGTCCACCAATTCATGCAACACGGACAGCAACAGTTTTATATCCTCAAAATGTAAACCAGTTGTCGGTTCATCCAGAATATAAATTGTCTGTCCTGTACTGCGTGCCGCTAATTCCTTGGATAATTTGATACGCTGGGCCTCGCCCCCCGACAGGTCCAAAGAACTCTGCCCCAGTTTGATATAATCCAATCCCACGCGTTTTAATAATTCCAGTTTACGGGAAATTTTTGGCACATTGACAAAGAATCTGTACGCCTCCTCTACCGTCATGTCCAGAACATCTGCGATTGATTTTCCCTTGTATTTAACCGCCAGGGTTTCTTCATTATACCGCGTACCATGACAACAATCGCATTCTACATAAACATCTGCCAGGAAATTCATTTCTATCTTTATCTGACCATCCCCCTGACAGGCTTCGCAACGCCCACCCTTTACATTGAATGAAAAGCGTCCAGATGTATACCCACGTGCCTTAGCCTCGGGCAGACCCGCAAAGAAATCACGAATATCACTAAACACGCCGGTATATGTTGCCGGATTGCTGCGTGGACTGCGCCCGATTGGCGATTGGTCAATATCAACAACTTTGTCTATATTTTCCATCCCAGTAATAATATCGTGCGCCCCAGTTTCCAGTTTTGAATTATACAAGGCACGCATCAATGCTGGATACAATGTATCCAACAGCAATGTTGATTTGCCCGAACCCGACACACCAGTCAGCGCAATAAATTTCCCCAGTGGAAATTCCACACCGACATTTTTCAGATTGTTTTCACGCGCCCCCGATATAGTAATGAATTTACCATTGCCCGCGCGACGAATGGTGGGTACGGCAATTTTACGTTTGCCAGACAAATATTGCCCGGTAATGGAATCTTTATTTTTTATCACCTGGGCGGGTGTTCCTGCGGCAATAACCTTTCCACCATTTATCCCAGCACCGCGACCAATATCCACCAAGAAATCAGCCGCCCGCATTGCATCTTCATCGTGTTCAACAACGATAACAGTGTTATCCTTGTCCCGCAGCATCTTTAATGTATCCAACAATTTATCATTATCTGCCTGATGCAGACCGATTGACGGTTCGTCCAACACATACAATACCCCGGACAGGCCACTGCCAATCTGGGATGCCAAACGAATACGTTGGGCCTCGCCCCCCGACAAGGTGCCCGCCATACGCGACATTGTCAAATACCCCAACCCTACATTTTGCAGGAAATGTAATCTGTCCGTAATTTCGCGCAAAACAATTCGCGCAATATCATTATCCTTTTGCGTAAGATGATTTGGTAAATCACGAAACCATTCTAAACAATCATCCACAGACATATCACAGACATCCATAATATCTGCACCATTGATTTTAACACACAATGCGTGAATATTTAACCGCTTGCCGTGACAAATTGGACACGGTTTTTCAGCCTGATACTTTGCTAATTCTGTTCGCATAGCCTCGGAATCAGATTCGCGCCAACGGCGTTCAATATTTGGGATTACACCCTCGTACGGTTTTTCATAAACAAAACCATTCCAGTTTATTTTGATGGCATCATCACCACTGCCATATAAAATAATATTTTTCTGCTCGTCTGTTAAAGTATGCCAAGGCTTTGATAATGGAATTTTAAATTTTTTATGCAACGCATCCAATAAATGTTCAAATTGACTAAGCATCCCGCCACGCGACCACGGCGCAATTGCACCCCCCAGAATGGATTTTGACGGGTCCGGCACAACCAAATCCGGTGACATATTCAACTGTACCCCCAATCCATCACAATTCTGGCACGCCCCCATTGGTGCATTAAAAGAAAACAATCGTGGCTCAATTTTTGGCACGGTAAAGCCACTGACCGGGCACGCATAATTTTGCGAATACAGCGTGTCCTCGTTCGTGTCCAGGCGACGCACCAACACCGACCCCGGCACCAGACGCAAAGCCCCCTCAAACGATGCATACAAACGACTGCGAAATTCTTCGTTATCTGTATCAGTCGCCGGCATAGCCAATCGGTCAACAATAACAAAAATATTATGCTTTTTATTCTTATCTAATGTTGGTACAGATGATAAATCAATTATTTCCCCATCAATAATCGCACGTTGATACCCCTGTTTTACCAGGAACGCTAATTCCTTGCGATATTCACCCTTGCGTTCACGCACCAGTGGGGCCATAATGAATATTTTGGTCCCCGCGGGGATTTTCATTGTCCAATCCACCATTTCCGCCACGCTTTGGGATTTAATCGGTTTACCCGTCACCGGCGAATGAGGCACCCCAATTCGCGCCCACAACAATCGTAAATAATCATAAATTTCCGTCACAGTCCCAACGGTGGAACGCGGATTTTTTGATGTGGTTTTCTGTTCAATGGAAATAGCAGGGGCCAGCCCCTCAATCAAATCAACATCTGGCTTTTTCTGCATATCCAGAAATTGCCGCGCATATGACGACAGGGATTCAACATATCGGCGCTGGCCTTCTGCATAAATGGTATTAAACGCCAACGACGATTTGCCCGACCCAGACACGCCAGTAAAGACCACCAATTTATTTTTTGGTAAGTCTAAATCAACATTTTTAAGATTATTTTCGCGTGCACCGCGAATTTTAATTACGCCAACCATAGTACCCATAAATATAGATTAAATATTGAGTTTTTCAATACAAAGGGCGAAATTTCTTTCGCCCCGAATATATATTCTTATTTTGTTGCCATCAAACTTTCGGGCGACATAGAAATCCCAGACTTTCGGGTATGCGCATCCCCAGCCTTGGGTGCCAAAGTTCCATCAACCCAAATATCCACACCGCCAGCATTGCCAAATGTGGCCTTGTACTTATCATCGGCGGGAACATAATAAATATCCCCCGGCACCAAAACACGGCTAAACACGGTATTGCCACGACCGTCTTCTATTTTAACCCATGATTCCTGGGTTGCCTGTAAAACAACATTTGCCTTGTCCCGATTATCTGTACCAAAGCGTTCACGCACCGCGACCTTGTATTCAGGTTCACTAACGGTTGCAACAACTGGTGCGACCTCGGCTGGGGTGTTCGCTTCCTGGTCCCCTGGCGACAATAAAACAACCCCCAATACAACCAACGCAATTGCAACAATCCCACCCAAAAACCAAATCCAATGCTGATAGATAAACTGATAAACCTTGCCAAAAAATACTTTCAGTCCCCTTTCTTCTTTGATACTGGGCATAGCGCACGCACTAACATCTTCGTCATCATCGGCAACACAATCGGAAATCAACCCCATTTCGCGTTTAATTTTATTCACAATTTCATCAGGGTCTAACCCCAATTCCATCGCATAATTACGTGCAAACCCCAAAATATACACAGGTTCTGGGATAAAACCATAATTACCACTTTCCAGGGCTTCTAAAAATTCCTCCCTTATACACAACTGTTTGGAAATGGTTGGAATTTCACGTTTGCGACGCCCCGTTGTACGCGCATTGTGCAACATTTCACCCGCGGTCAATTCCACCGGTGTTTCAACAACTTCGCTATTTTCAATATTTTCTGTCATATCTGCATATCCCCTGTTTTCTTTCTAAATAATATCCCAAAATTCTTTAATTGCAACCTCTAAGGCATCAGCATCTGTAATACCATTCACATTGATACGAAATTCAGACGAATGCGGCATCCCAGCACTGTACCACGCGGCATGTTTACGAAACATAGGCACTGCCGTTTTTTCACCATAATATTCAATCGCATAGCGCAAATGGCGCAACACGATTTCACCAATATTTTGTGGTGTTTCCTTGCCATAAATTTCTGACAGCAGCCACGGTCGCCCCAAAATTCCACGGCCAACCATAGCCCCCGAATACCCCATTTGAATCACGCGTTTCACATCCGCACTCATTTTTATATCACCATTTGCGATAATTGGAATCGGCGCATCCACAACATCCGGCAATTCAGCCGGTCCAACATATAATTGGGCCCGCGTACGCCCGTGCAGGGTTGCAAACCGCACCCCCGCATCCGCCGCAATATTTATCAAATCGCGCCAATCACGGTGTGCATCATCCCACCCCAAACGTGTTTTTATAGATACCGGGACATCCACCGCACGCACAACCGCACGCATTATATTCCCCGCCAATTTATGGTCGCGCATCAAGTGTGCCCCCGCACCAGCACGGGTTGCAACCTTTGGCACTGGACATCCCATATTTATATCAATCCATTTTGCCCCCTGCCCCGCCAGGATTTTCGCCGCATCCGCCATTAAATTTACATCTGCGCCAAAAATCTGGGCACCAACATTCCCCTCGTCATCATAGCGGTCAAAATTACGCAGACAATTTTTATGCGCCCCCACCAGCGAATGACACGAAATCATTTCCGTCATAATCGGCGCATTTGGTGAAAATTCGCGAATAATACGACGAAATGGGCGGTCTGTAATTCCCGCAAGTGGCGCAGCAAAAATTTGATTATCACCAAACATTTATGATATAATGCCACCGATGAAAGGAAAAATCAAAAATTTATTTGGATTTATGGGTCGCGCCTGGCGCGGGGGCGCCCACGGCAAAATGGGGATAGTTTTTACCCTGTTTGCGGCATTTATGTTTGTACGAATGTTTTTTGGCGATGTAAACATCCAGAAATTTGTTATAAACATCTGGCGATTGGGCGGTGAACAGGAACAACTGGCAGCAGAAACGGAAAAATTAGAATCACTGCATCGCCACATTGAATTATTACAGGGCTATAGTCCCGATTATGTAGAGGAGCTGGGTCTAAAATACCTGAACGTCGGCGACCCCAATGTTAAAATATTAAAGATATAAAAATCTTTTATTTATCCCCGCTTTTACATTTGTATTTTTATTTTTCTTGTCGTATAATTTATGCGAATCCACAGGGATGTGGCTTTCGGGACCTGAAAAATCCTGTATTACGACACACTGAAAACGGTGTGATATCCGACTAAAAAAATAAAACGTCGGCACATTTTGTGCCTTTTGTTTTATCTAAATAACCCGACTGAGTAAAACCGGTCGGGGGTCTGTGGTTATATAACAGGGGCAACCCAAAGGCCACGGGGTCATTTCGTAATATGATTTTTCAATCCCCGACCGCCAATTCCACGGCGGTTTTTTGTATTCAACAAAAACAAAAGGGAATTGAAAATGAAAAAACATTTTATTTTTTTGGCAATTGCCATATCGCCAATCACCACAAATGCCGCAACATATAATCTGGACAGTTCGTACGAAATAGTCGGCGATTCGGACTACTCGTACTTTTCAAACGGTTCAACCGCATACAACTGTGGCGGATTGGCAAACACCGGTAATAACGATATAATAGTGGAACACGGCGAAAGCGTACAAATCGGTGCTGTCAAAACCCTTTATTATTGTTGCGACAACGGTGAAAACAGCGACGGATACTGGATTAAATTTGCGGGCGAAGATTCCGTACCATCATACACGTGTCCATCGGTCACCCAATACACCGCACTGGGTAATCATAAATATTGTGCGGCACAAAAAAACGCAACACACGATTGGTGCGCTAACTCAACCAGCTCTGGCATCATAGATAGCACAGAACAGGAAGAAAACGGTTGCACGTATACCGACAAAACCTGTACAACATTCACACATTGCGCCGGCAATTATTACAAAGACAGCACCGGCTGTCACGAATGCCCATACGGTGGCACAATAGCCAAACCTGCTGGTCTGACATACC
This sequence comes from Alphaproteobacteria bacterium, assembly GCA_017463185.1. Classification (GTDB taxonomy): domain Bacteria; phylum Pseudomonadota; class Alphaproteobacteria; order Rs-D84; family Rs-D84; genus Enterousia. The sequence goes on along the minus strand of JAFTPS010000009.1, from coordinate 2,523 downwards.
ATACATACGGCATAACAAACTGTTATGTAAGCATAGGCAAAAACTACACCGACGACACGGGAACATTTATAATTACGGCTGGTGGTGGTAACTGTTTTTGGACGGAATAAATACACTGACGGGGGCAAATCTCTTTTTTGCGCTTTTTTATGCCCCCGGCCCAATTTTAATCCCGCAAAAACGCGGGATTTTTTCTTTTAATTCAAATACAGCATCACCCCATTTAACCAAAACGCAAAACACAACCACGCAACATAGGGCCATACCAAATAAGATGCATATTTGTTAAATGATTGAAATACCCGCGCCATCCAAATTGAAATTCCAATCAGTGCAACCAGACACAGCAACGCCGCACCCACGAAATGCAATCCAAAGAACAAATAAGACCACAGTGCGTTTAAGCCCATCTGGATAGCAAACAGTGCATATGCCGGTGCCTTGCTTTGACGCGAATGACTGTGCCGAATAATCAAATACAGTGATATACCCAATAACAAATACAGCACCGACCACGCCACACTAAACACCCACGCATCGGGCGTTAAAACCGATTTTGCCAATTCGTTATACCACAAATCATTTCCCCCGTGTGGCGTAAAGAACACACCAAAAATCCCCGGCAAAAACGAAATCACCACCGCCATAACAAAAATTAAAAAACTTTTCATTTTATCCCCCTTTTGGGATTCAGTATATCATACCCCATCCTAAAATCTGACAGGAACGATTCCCCATAAAAAAACCGAATCGCTGTGCGATTCGGTATGCCACCTAGTCAAACATTTCCAGGGGAATTTCGTATTTCTTGCAGAAATCATAAAAGAATTCCAGAAACGCCTGAATCTTGGGACTTTTAATTTTAATTGGATTACTGATTCCGGTTAAAACATATTCATAACTGAAATCAATATTTGGAACTTCGGTCAATTTAGTATTTTTGTTTGCGCACCAATCCGGCATCAGCGCAATGCCCGCCCCATCACAGACCAGCTGATATATAATTGAAGCAGAATCCGCCGTTGTATTTAACTTTTTGGCACGTTTCAAAATAAAATTACATTCCGGTGATTCCAGAAACTTTTGTCGGATACACATATCAAAATTTTCCAGCATATCATCCATATCCCGCGGCACCCCATATTTAGCCAGATACCCTGGCGTGGTATAAAACTTTGCTTTGGTCTTGAACTTAAATAACGGTTTTGTCCCCGGTATTTTCTGGGCCGTTCGCATATCCATAATTGATATATCAGGATTCGCCATATTCATATGCCGATTTGTCAGAATATCCAAACGAATTTTCGGATGTTTCGCATACAGTTTTGACAGTTCTATGAACAATTGACTGCCGGCAAAACCTTCCTCGGTCCAAATAGATATATACCCTGTCAATTCTTCTGGTCCGGTCAAATTCTGGATAATGTTATCCAGAGCATTAGAAATATTTTCAATATCCGCATATAATTGTCGTGTGGTATTGGTTGGCACACTGCCCGACGAACTGCGTATCAACAGTGTGGTTTTAAATCGTGACTCTAAATCCGCAATCAACTTTGACATATTAGAATGCTTGATACCATTCCGTTCAGCCGCAGCCTGAATCTGTCCAGTATCAATTACCTCTTTTAATGCCAATAATTCACGTAAAAATGTAATTTTTGTTTTAATAGTTGCCATTTTTTCTCCATTTACCCAAACAAAAGTGTGCAACATACGCATATTATACTAGGAAAACAGACCCTAAAACCCATTTTCTTGGTATGAAAAAATACCAAAATTCCCCAGGAATAAAAGCATACGCCCCTGTGCATAATCTGAAAAAAGTCCCGATTTTCCGAACTTTTTCCAAATCCAGTCCCTTTTTTATACACGATTTTGAATAAAAAGGGTATAAAATAAAACATAAAAACCTAATTTATAATAGCGGCATACCTAACAACAACACAACAAAGGAGAAAAACATATGACACACACTGATGTTTGGTATGCAATAGACACCTTTGCCCAGGAACATAAAATGTCTTGTTCCGGCTTGGCAAAGCGCAGCGGCCTGGACCCAACAACATTTAATAAAAGCAAGCGTTGGTCCAAATATGGCCAGCCCCGTTGGCCGTCCACCAACAGCATAGCAAAAATCTTGGATGCAACCGGCGCAACATTAAACGACTTTATAAAATATTTCGCACCGGCTGCACAGCAACCCGACCGTCGCTAGGTCCCGTCAACAATGTCATTCAATCTTTTCTTTTTCCCCCCAACGGGGGGGATATTTTTACGAATCGCGATTCGTTTTTCTGCAAAACTTGAAATTTCAATAAATTTAGTATAAAATTGGCACATCTGCGCCCTTAGCTCAGCTGGATAGAGCATCAGATTTCTAATCTGCAGGTCACAGGTTCGAATCCTGTAGGGCGCGCCAAAAATACAACCACCACACTTGTGGTGGTGTTATTTTTGTGTCCAGCCCTTGGATGAGAACCTGTAAGGTTCGACAAGGAGTAGATTTGACAAGTACAACGC
>JAFTPS010000008.1 GCA_017463185.1 Alphaproteobacteria bacterium | reverse complement strand
TGGGAATTTTTTATGCCGAATCCAAACGGTCCATTATTTTCAGCATTTATTCACATATATTTTACCGCGGAAATCGGGGCTTTGTCAATTGGATTTTATGCCGAATCCAAAGGACCGTTTTCCCACGGTCCCCCAAGATTGAAACAGGAGAGAAACACACATGAAACCAATAAAAAAAATTATGATGACCGTTTTGGTGGCTTTGTTTAATTGGGCTTATCGGGCCCAGGCCGCAGACTATCTGTCGTCGCTTGGTATTACCATTAGTTCCTGCACAGCATTTTGTAGCAGTCGGGGAATGATAGATTTTAGTACTAAGGTTGGCGGTATCAGCAATGTATCAAATTATGTCGTTGGGAATTTTTATTCATGCCTGTGTATGACAACAGCGTATTATAATGCGGTTATGTCGTGCGTATCGTCAAAATGCGGAAACAGTACTGGCACCCGCAAAGCGTATTGGACGGACAGCACCAACAGCAGTTTTTGTGGCAATATGACGAATATTTCCAGCTATAATTCTGCGCTGACCGCAAATTGTCGCGCGGGGTGCAATTCCGGATATTATGCCCAGGCGTCCACCGGTTGGTATGCCTGTTTGTCTTGTATTCCGGGCTATTATTGTCCGGGGGTTGGCCCAACCAGTTATTCATGTCCCGCAGGCTACTATTGCGCCGGTTATGGCCTTAGTACCTATACGGCGTGCAGCAGCGGGCAATATTCATCGGACGGGGCCCGTTATTGCTCAACCTGTCCACAATCTGGATTGTCCGCCACGGCTGCGACCAGTATAAACAGTTGCTATGTGACATCTTCATTTCGTTTTGAAGACAGTGTTGGCGAATATATGTTCACAAATAATTGTTTTTATTCATAATCCAAATGCGTAAAAAGAAACTTTATCGTTTAGCAGAAAAATTTATTTGGGCAAATTCCGGCGAGTCCTATGGCCCCTTTGCGGGCGGGGCGCGTTTAGGGCGGAAAATGCCGTGGAACAAATTATGTGATAAAAAATGACAACACCAAAAATATCCATAGTATTGGCAAATTATAACAACGGTATATATCTGGATGATTGCCTGCGCAGTGTTGCGAAGCAGTCATTTACCGATTGGGAATGTATTGTTGTGGATGATGGCTCAACCGATGATTCTAAAAAAATTATTCGTCGTTGGGCAAAAACGGATTCGCGCTTTAAACCCCTTTTTCAAAAAAATTCAGGTGTGTCGGCCGCGCGAAATCGTGGCATAGAACGCGCCACCGGCGAATGGGTTGCCTTTTTAGATTCCGATGATTGTTTTGCACCCGATGCATTAAAAATACTTTATACCCTGGGCGAGCAGACAAACGCAGGCATAGTTGGTGGTGGCGGTATGCGTGTGCCGGATGAATTCAAATTGGGGGATGATACACCAACCGCATATTTTGTCAGTCCGCCGTTTATTATGCTGCATTCAAACCCGGTTGATATTATGAAAATGTTTTATCTGGGCGAGGCCTATCGTTTTGTCTGGGTATGGCGGCGGTTATTTCGGCGTGGTCTGCTGGAAAAAATTCGTTTTGACGAAGAACTTTATCCCGGCGAAGACACGTGCTTTATGCTTGAAATTTTACCGCACGCCCGTCGCATTGTTGAAACAAAAAGTATTGTTGTTTATCACCGTATGGCACGTACGGCTGTATCGTCTGCCCCATTTAATCAGAAATCAATTGCATATATTCCGCCGACCTTGCGTCGTATTCGTTGGATTATGGATACATATTATCCACCAAAATTTCAGCGCGAATTTTATAAATCTTTTATGGAAATGATAATGTTTGAAACGGTTGTAAAATCTATGACGCGTGGCCGTATGATGCGCCAGGCTGCCCAGGTTTTGCGAACTGTTTATGGACGGCCGGAATGTCCAACCAAATATTTATCGCCGGTCAAACGTTTAATATTGTGGTTGTTTATCAGGGTGTTTTAACTATGAAATTATCAGTAATTGTTCCGTGTTATAATGTTGCACCATTTCTGGACCGTGCAATGCGTTGCCTGACTAACCAGTCATTGACAGATTTGGAAATTATTTGCATTGACGATAAATCAACGGACAATACGGTCCAAGAATTACACCGTTGGGCGCGTAATGATTTGCGCATTCGTATAATAGAGAATAAAAAAAATATTGGTGTTGGTCCGACGCGAAATCGCGGACTGGATGTGGCAACGGGTGAATATATTGGATTTATGGACCCAGATGATTTTATTGATACTGAATTTTTTGAGCGTCTAATATCATTCGCTGATTCAGCCAACCTGGAATGTGTTTGTGGTCAATTGTGTGTTGTTGATATTGATGGGCGTAAACACTATGACCCGTATCGCAGCGCGACTGAATTGCGCCGTACGCACCATAATTTCAAATATCACTATACCGCAATTTATCGGCGTGATTTTTTGAACGCGTTTCAGATTCGTTATCCGGCCCTTTCAATCAACGAAGACAGTGTTTTTGAAACAATGGTAAAATGTGCAATATCGCGTCCCATGGGATTTGTGCGCGGGGTTTATTATTACTATTGTCGGCGTGCCGAAAGTTTGAATTCTGATTATTGGCCCGAAAAAAAGATTCGCGATTCCATCAATGGTATCGGAATGATTTTGGATATTTACAATATGCGCCCGGTATCAAAGCGCGATTATATTTGTGGGGCGCACGGATATTTTCATTACCTTTATACGGTCACAATGGGCAAGAATACCCAAACCAAGCATCTGGTTGCGACGGCCGCGTGTGAATTGTTTCAAAAATTACAGTTCCGTGAAAAATATGCGATGGATAATCTGCCACTGTATTTGGCGTTGATGAATAACGACCCCGCGGGGGTTATTGGTGTATTAAAGGCCCAGAAATGGTATGTTCGTACATATTCACTGTTTGGCAGAATAAAATTTTTAACCATATCATATAATTCTGTAAATCGTATTGTGCGATTGTTTGGGATAAAAATTTACAGTATTAAATTGAAATAATTTTTGAATACAGTCATATAGAGATTCCGCTGCGTATTTGATATATTTGTGCTATGTCAGATGAAATACAATATTTTATTGCCAATGACGGACAATCTATTGAGGCAAATTTTCACGGTCGTACCATCGGCCAGATAACTTTTGTCCGTGTTGGTATTGATAAAATGATAATAGATTACACCGGTGTTGATGAAAATTTTCGTCATCGTCAAATCGGATTAAACCTGGTGCGAAATGTGGCCAACCTGGCGCGGTCCCAGGGACGCCATATTATCACCCTGTGTCCATTTGCGGGTGCAATGTTTGCGCGTTTTCCTGAATTTGCCGATGTGCGATTGCTGAATGCGCATTAGATAAAAATTGCGTTGCCTATAATTTGTTTTTCGGCTACTATCCTTTTCACAACAAGGGGGATTTTTCTATTATGCAAAAATTATCACGCGCGACATTGATATTTTTAATCTTTTTGAACGGGTATGTCAGTCTGTCTTTGGAATTGGCGGTCTTGCGTCAACTGTCTTTCTATGTTGGGTCCAGTGCCGTTATAACCTCTATCATTATGGCTACATTTTTGGGCTTTATGTCATTGGGATATTTTCTGGGGGAATCATCGCGTGTGCGCGATAATAAAATCCGTAATATTTTAAGTTTCAGTTTTTTGATTATCGCAGCCTTATCTGTTGCAGCGGCGTCTTTTCCACTTGTGACCGTGTATTTTACAATGATGTATGTTGGCGGCATTACATCTGGGGCGATTCAGACATTTATTTATTCAATGATTTTCTTGTCTGTCGGACCATTTCTGTTTGGATTTAATACAACATTATTGTCGCGACAACTACATTCCTATAATAAAAATTGTACCGGTAATATTATGGCGTGGGATACAATCGGTTCGGTTCTGGGGTCTATTGCCACGACATTGATTTTAATGCCGTTTATTGGTGTAAATTATACGGTCGTTTTGATAACAATATTGGCGGTTGTTGGTGCGTTGATTTTGCGGCGTCGTTGGTGGATGTGGATTATTTGCGTGGCTATTCTGGGGGCTTCTTTTTATATCAACAGTAATGTATACCAGCGCGAAAAATTTGGAATTTTGGTCAATAATGCAAATTCAACTATATCTGTGTCGGATTATTCGGGAACGCGCGTTTTGTATATGAATGGATTACCTATGTCGGTTTATGAACCGGCGGCGGGTAATACGGCCGAATATGTAAATTATATCAATGATAATTTTATCTATAATATGCCCCGCGATAAAAAATATAAAATCCTTGTTCTGGGGGCGGGCGGATTTACATTGGGCCTGCGTGATACGCATAATGAATATACATTCGTGGACATAGAACACACATTGCGTGATGTGTCGGAAAAATATTTTCTGAACCAAACTTTAAGCCCAAATAAAAAATTTATTGTCGCCGATGCCAGCCAGTTCTTAAAGAACACATCCGAAAAATATGATTTTATTTTGTTGGATGTCTATTCCAATTCGTACCAGGTCCCAGAATCCCTTATCACGGCCCAGTTTATGACGCGTCTGAAATCACGCATTGCGGACAATGGAATCATAACAATGAATATGGTTGTTGACCCAATGTTTACGGATAAATATACGCGTGTATTTGATAATACTTTCCGTGCGGTATTTCCATATAACACCACGCGCCAGGTAATCGGATATTTTAACCCCTATGTATCAACCCAGGGACCATCAAATGTAATCTATATCTATTATCATATTCCAAATGACGGTCGTATTTATACGATAAACAAAACCCCCGTAATTTATGACAGATAAAAATCCCCATAATGGGGATTTTTTAATTTTGATTCTTTGGAATGTTTACGACGATTTTACCGCCTTGTCCAGTCTTTAACCATTCCAGGGTTGCAATTCGTCCCTCAATATGTTTTTTATCTTGTTCGTTATCCAGTTTCAGATTTTTCATCAAACGAATTGTGTTATCAATTGATTCAATGATTTCCGGCGTCAGAATATTATTCTTTAACATATCTTCCTCCTTTTTTATATTTTTTTAACGAATGTACGAAAATCGTTGCTGTGTCATAATAACAGATGGCTGCGGTAGTCTAAATTGTGGCCTTTTTATTGTCTTGCGTAATTTGTTCATAGGACGAACAGATTGTTTTGGTTCTAAAATAGGGGCTCTTTTATTTTTTGCAGAGGTATGTTCTATTTCGTTGTCGTCATCAGCTTCAATTAAATCTGAAATTGAAATTTCATAAGTTTCGCCGTCTGGTGATTCGTATATAACAGTTTCTGCATTTGCAGGAACTTCTATTGTGCCTCTGTCCTCTGGTTCTTTGTTTTGATTATTTATTGTATCGTATAAATCCCAATTTATGCTTGCGCCAGAATCATTGCTCTTGTTATAATCATTATTATTTGTATCATTATTATTATTGGTGTCTTTAAACAAATCGTCAAACCACCCCATTTTATATTTTATTATTGAACTATGATTAGTAGATGATATTGATTTTGTGCGTTTTAATAAATATGGCACTGTAAGGGTAATATTGTTGCGCATGTCGCCCCCTTTAAGTTCGTTGTAATTACATTGTAATTTGTATGAAAAATATTGCAATTAAAAAATAAAAATCATATCTCCTGGCTCAAAACATTAATACCCAGAAAATCCGGGTATCAATATTTCAAATTCTCTGCCACAAAATTCCAATTTACCAGGTTGTCTAAAAATGCATCTATAAAATCACCGCGTCGGTTCTTATAGTCCAGGTAATATGAATGCTCCCATACATCAATGGTTAAAATTGGTTTCATATTATGTGCAATGGGCGTGTCTGCATTTGCGGTATTTATAATTTTTAATGAATCCCCATCCCGCACCAGCCAGGTATATCCACTGCCGAATAAACTGCTGGCGGATGATTTAAATTGTTCCTTGAAATTATCCACGCTGCCAAAGGCTTCTAGTATCTCTGTTGGGATTTGTGCGGTGCATTTCGGGCACATTCCCGAAAAGAAAAAGTTGTGATTATATACCTGGGCGGCATTGTTAAAAATCTTTTGTGCATTTTTATCTGTGGCTGATTTTTTTATAATCTCATCTAATGCCACCGATTCGTATTCCGTACCCATAATTAAATCATTCAGATTTTTGATGTATGTCGCCACATGTTTACCGTGATGTGTTTCAATTGTATCCTGGGAAATATATGGTGCCAATGCGTCCGTCGCCCAGGGCAGGGGAAATTGTGATAAAGTGAACATATGTTCTCTCCGTTGGTTTAGTAAAATATTGTGCAAATTTGTCTGATTTTTCAATGGGAATAAATTTATGAAAAATTGCTTGCGCGTATCTAAATATATTTTCTATAATCGGATTGTTAAATTAAAGGAGAAAATATGAAAAAATTATCAATCTTGTCTGCAATTTTTGGTATGGCATTTGTGGGTGCTGCATCTGCGGCGAATATCACAATTTATCATTCGCCAACTTGCCCACATTGTCATCACGCACGCGAATTTATTTCCAGTACATTGATTTATGAATATCCAGATTTGGTCGTGACAGAGGTAAATGTTATGGACCAGGCAAATCTGCCAGCATTCCAGGAAGCATTAAAGAAATGTGAATTTGAATCTGGTGGTGTGCCTGTAATTGTTGTTGGCGACAAATGTGAACAGGGTTATGCTGATTTTATGCAGGATAAATTGCGTGAAATGATAGAAGTTGACCTGTCTGATGAACAAAAGGCAACAGCCGCTGAAAATAAAAAAGCTTTGGCTGATAACGCTGAATCTTTCAAAGCCGAACACGCAGATCGTGTAAAGGCAATTGTTGAATACAACGCTGCTGCGGCCACACAAAATGCAGAACCTGCCACCGTGGATGCGGAAAAAAAAAGTGAAGGTGGTAATGTGATTTGGTTCTGGGGTCTGTTGATTGTATTGGTTGCTGGCTTGGGCTATGTCTTGGTACGCAAGGATAAAAAGAAATAATCAATCCCAATAAATCAAATCGGATAAAATAATGTTTGATTTAACAACACTTGATTATATTTATGTGGGCGTCATATTGGCGTCCACAATTTGGGCTTGGATTCGTGGCGGTGTGTATGAAACAATTGCAACACTGTCGTGGGTCGTTGCCGCAATTGCAGCGCGATTTGCATCGCCCTGGTTGGATGAATTATTACAGTCCTGGTTTGGACTGACCGATTCCACGGTTGGTACACTGGTTGCATCATATTTCATTGTATTCTTTGTAATATTGTTGCTGGTCGGTTTCCTGAACCAGAAATTGCGTGATAAAATCCAGGACAGTATAATGAATGTCACGGATAAAACCCTGGGGGTAATCTTTGGAATTATTCGCGGTATTGTTGTTATGGGATTGTTCTATTGGGGGGCATTGTGGTACTACTCAGACGCGCCGCATATGCCGCAGTGGTTGACCCAGTCGCGCACCCGCCCAATTATGCAGGTGACCGCCGTAAAACTGGATGAATGGTTCTTTCCAGGTCCTGAAAATAAATTGCTGGCACGCGATATGGCCGGCACCCACGAAGCGCAGGAAATTTTTAATAACTTGATAAATCCCGCTATTGTGGATCGTATAAAATCTGATTCCGCGATGCCGGTTGCACCGTCGGCGAAAACACCCGACGCACCAGCTGTGTCTGATGAAACTGGTTATAAATCATCGGAACGCACGGCATTGGAAAATCAGTTGTTGCAAATTGAAACCGCTGCCCGTGCGGCCGAGGAACGCGAATCCGCAACCCTTGACGAAACTGAATAAAAAATCGCCCAATGGGCGATTTTTGAATGGTCAAAGTTAAATTGTGGTAAAGATAAACAGCGGTATTACCAAATTATGCCATGGGTAAAATGCCCGCACCATAATAACGATGGCCCGTGGTCCATAATCCAACCAGCGCATCGGCACCCACCATCAGGGTCAATCGCCCCAATGGACAGGCGTCACAATACAAAAATAAAATGCCCCACTGGGCATTTAATTTTTATGGCGGATGGTGAGGGATTCGAACCCCCGGAAGGGTTGCCCCTTCAACGGTTTTCAAGACCGCCGCATTCGACCGCTCTGCCAACCATCCGAAACTATATTTGCCGGCGGTTCTTTCAAACCGACGGTTTTGGTGTTCACATGACATAGGTCATGTTCACACTCCACTTCGCTGACGCTTCGTAGTCAAGACACGCTCATCTCAACACGCTCTGCCAACCATCCGAAACTGTTTTCCTAAAACAGTCAACGGGGCATATTGTACATCATTTTTTACGCATTGCAAATGCAAAAATGCAGGCGCCTGCAAAAAACATTATGGCGGACAACAATTGTCCCATCGTCAGCCCCCAGGTCGTCAAAAAACCAATTTGTACATCGGGCGCACGAAATTGTTCACAAAACATACGAAATACCGCATATGACATCCCCATAATTCCGCCCAATGCCCCGGGACGATTGCGTAAATTTGTAAAACGATACAAACAAAACATTATTATAAACAACAAAATCCCTTCGGTTGCGGCTTCGTACAATGGGCTGGGATGACGGGGAATTGGCGTTTCGCCAACAAATACAACACCAAAAGCCGAATCTGTGGGGCGACCCATAACTTCCATATTTATAAAATTGGCAATACGACCAAAAAATAACCCTATGGGCGCGACGACAGACATAACATCCAACACAGCCCAAGGATTTATTTTACATTTATGGGAAAATAAGAATACAGCACAGATTACACCAATCAGCCCACCGTGGAAACTCATTCCGCCGTGCCAAACAGCCAAAATTTCCAGGGGATGTGACAAGAAAAATGGCAAATTATAAAACAGAACATACCCCAAGCGACCACCAATAATTACCCCCAGAATAACCGCAGTCAACAGGTCATCTAGTTGCTTTTTGTCCAGCGCAAACATACCATCGCGACGCGATATCAGATATTTAAATACAAAATATCCAACAACAAACGCCGCAATATATGCCAACGCATACCAACGTATGTCCAGTCCGAACACCGAAAAAGCAACCGGTGAAATTGGGTCCAGTACTATTGCCATTTATCCCCCCACTGCGACAAAAGTATTAGTGGCAACGCGACAGCGTTGATTCCAGCAGTGCCAATATTTCGGTCAGGCGATTTATCTGGGCCATATCCGGTTTTGTTTTGGATTGTAAAACCTTTATTTTATTCTGAATTTCCGCGTGTTTTGCCTGGATTCCCGCAATAGAAGTGCGATGAACCATACGGCCGTGCAGATATTCGTCGTTATTTTTTAATTCGCGTTTGAATGCCGCGTCTGAGGCCTGACGCGCAGCATCACTGCATCTGTAAAAATCATTCATATTAAAAACCTTTGAAAATATTATTGTTGGCGTGCAATTGTTTCGTTCAAAGCTTGGATAATCTCCTGCAACTTCTTAACCGATTTTTCGTCCTTTACCGCCATTTTTTGTTCCAGTTTGGCGGTTGCATCCTTTAATTGCTTTTTCAAATCGGCTATAACAGCAGCCTTAGGTGGACGAGAACGCAAATCAAGTTTTTCATATGCCATATTAAATCCTTTTGGTCTTGAAAATATAAACCGATTGTATTATATATTCGGTAAATAACAAGGAGAATATTTTATGACCAAGACAAAAAAATCAACCGGTGGCGGTATAGAACTGTATCTGAAACGCATTTTTGCATTGATGTTTGGTGCCGTTGCATTGACCGCAACAGCATCGTTTATAACCCTGATGTCACCAACATTGTTGGGAATGTTGTTTAGTGGAACTGGATTTTCGGGCTTTTATTACATCCTGTTGTTTGGTGGATTGGCGTTATCAATCTGGGCCCAAGTACGTGTATTTAGCATGAAACCAAGTACTGCGGCGGCATTATTAGGGCTGTACGCCGTTTTAATTGGCGTAACAATGACACCACTGATTGCGGTCGCGTTGGCGGTAAATCCTGGGTCTATCCTGATGGCGTTTGTTGTTGCGGCCGCAATGTTTGCTTGTATGGCACTGTTCGGTTATAAAACGGTTAAAGACCTGTCATTTTTGGGAATATTTCTGACAATGGGTATGATTGGATTGATTTTGGTTGGAATAGTGTCATTTATATGGCCGGCAATTATGGGTGGTGCATTTGGTACAATCGTTTGCTTTATCGGCGTGTTGATTTTTGCCCTATTCACGGCGTATGATATGCAGAACCTGAAACGCGCATATGCAGTTATTGGGGACGATACGCAAAAGAATCAATTGGCGGTGTTGGGTGCATTGCATCTGTACATTTCCTTTGTAGCAATGTTCCAGTATTTGTTGAGTTTGTTTAATCGCGAATAAAATTATAAGTACAAAAAATAGGAGAAAAATAAAATGGCTTATAAAATTGACCCAAATAAATGTATCGGCTGTCATACCTGTATGGGGGCATGTCCTGCGATGGCAATTTCCATTGCCCCAGACGGCAAATGTGTAATTGACCCGAATAAATGTATGTCGTGCGGGACATGCGCCGCGGTTTGTCCGGTTGGTGCAATTGCACACGAATAAAACAAACGCCCCGATGGGGCGTTATTTATTAAAGAACCGTAAAATTATATTGTAAATTTTATTTATGATGTTGTAAAATCCGCTGTAATTTAAACAAGGAATAAAATCACAATGAACTTAAACGGATTAAACGCAGCACAGGTTATCGCCAGTCGGGAAAAATATGGTATCAATGAAATGCCACGGCCAAAATTAAAATCCGCCTGGTATTTTTTTCGCGAAGTTTTTCAGGATAAATTAAACCTGATTCTGTTGGTAATGATGTTTATGTTCATTGCGCTTAGCATCCTGGGGTATGGCAGCGTGTACGAGGCTATTGGTATTGGTGTCGTTCTGGGGGTGGTGGCAACCACAACCGTTGCCACAAAATTAAAAGGGCAACGAAGTGCCGAAGAATTGCGCCAAAAATGCGCCATTCAATATGCCGATGTTGTACGTGATGGCGTGGTTTGCCGTCTGAGCAGTGTTGATGTGGTTGTGGGTGACATTGTTATTTTGCGTGCGGGCGAAACAATATGTGCGGACGGATATGTTGTTGATGGCAATATCAGTGTCAACAACGCTATATTAAATGGTGAAAGTGCTGAATGCGAAAAATCGCCCGTGGTGGCGGGATATAAATACGATCGCACTGCACCGATTACCGCAGATAATTATACGGATAATTTTAGTGTCTTTGCCGGAACAACTGTATTGAGTGGCGAATGCAAAATGCGTGTTACACGTGTTGGCTCAGAAACCGAAAACGCCAAGATTATGACATCCCTGCATTCCATAGACGAAGTAAAAACCACTATGCAGATTCAATTGGATAATCTGGCGGCGGTAATCAGTAAAATAGGTTCTGTTTGTGCAACAATTATATTTATAGTGTTGTTGATTGTAAATATTCACACCAGTGGTATATCCGCCGACGCAGGTGCGTTGTATATGATTTTTAGTGCGCTGACGGTGGCATTGACTATTTTTGTTGCCGCCGTGCCAGAGGGCCTGCCATTTATAATTGGGATTATTACCAGTCAAAATGTTGCAACGATGATAAAAAGCAATATCCTGGCCAAGAATCCCAATAAAATACCAGAGGCCGGCAACATTCAAATTCTGTGCACGGACAAGACCGGCACACTGACACGCGGATATTTGGAACCTGTTCATAACTTTACCGCGGCGGGCGACGATATTGGATTTGGTGCGGACAGTGCAGTGAGCGAAATATTTATCAAAAACATAGCGTTGACAACCGGGGCGACATACGACCCAGTGGGAAATATTGTAGGTGGTAACCTGACCAGTCGCGCATTATTTATGGCGACACGCCCTATTGCAAAAAATATTTCAAAAATCCAATCCGAAAACACTGTTGCGGAACGAATTATTTTTAACAGTGCAAATAAATTTGCCGCCGCACGGGTGGATAAAGACGTGGTCCATTACCTGGGCGCGCCAGAGGTTATTTTAGCACACGCAAAATATCAAATCGGTCTATCGGGGGAAATTCAACCATTGGCACGTGCGGATATTGAAAAAATGATTAAACAAAATGCCGCACGGGCTATGCGCCTGGTGGCGACGGCATACAGCACATCGTGGGTAAAAGAGGAAAATACATTGCCCGATGATTTGGTATTTATATCATTGGTTGCAATGCGCGACCAGGTGCGTGATGGCGTGGCTGATGTTGTGACAACTATGCGAAAATCCGGAATTCAGGTTATGATGATAACCGGGGATATTCTGGATACTGCACGCGCTATTGCAAACGACTGCGGAATTATATCTGCGCCAGATGATATAGCAATAACATCCACTGATTTAGACAAAATGTCAGACAAAGAAGCATTAAAAAAACTGGGGCAGATAAAAGTCATTGCACGCGCAACCCCAGATACAAAACTGCGTGTGGTTAAACTAGCACAGAGTTTAAATCTGTGTATTGGTATGTGTGGTGACGGAACGAATGATGCACCGGCATTAAAACGCGCAGATGTCGGTTTTGCAATGGGCGACGGTACAGATGTTTGCAAAGATTCCTGTGATATAATTATTACCGATAATAATTTCCTGTCTATTGCGAATTGTATTTTGTTGGGACGAACATTTGTACATAATGTAATAAATTTTCTTAAATTCCAATTACCTATAAACTTTGCATTGGTAATTTTAAGTATCTTGTTTCCAATACTAATGGGGTTTGACGCATTTACAGCGGTACAGATTCTGATTATAAATATAGTTATGGACAGTTTGAATTCCCTGGCATTTGGTGGCGAACCCGCGCGTCCTGAATATATGCGCGAACCCGCCCAGGGAAAAAATGCACCGCTGTTGTCCCGTGGGGTTTTGAGCCAGGTTATATGGACAACAATTGGTTTTGTTTGTGTATTTGGATTATTGGAAATACCCGCTGTTCGTAACATATTCAATACAGCAGAGGCCTATATGTCGGCACGTTTTGCATTATTGGTAATTATGGCAATTATAAACGGATTTTGTGTGCGCGTGGATGGATTTAATTTGTTTGCACGGTTGCGCCACAATCCTATGTTTATTGCAGTGGCGTTTGGCGTGATAGCGGCAACCGGACTGTGTGTCTCATTCGGGGGTGCGGTGTTGCAACTAGCACCACTGACAATGACACAATGGGCAACTGTTTTTGGGTTGGCGTTGATGATTGTGCCAATCAATATGGTACGACGCCTGGTATAAAAAAGGCGTTTTGTTGAAAAGTTTCCACAAAACGCTTGACTTTTATATAAAAAAACATAAAATTTGCATAAACTTTTCGCCAAACGGCGCAAACAACGAAACAAAAAACATATAAACCAAGGAAAGAAAATGAGCGATTATGCAATCTTTCAAACCGGTGGCAAACAATATCGCGTAAAAGCGGGCGATATTATCAAGGTTGAAAAACTGAATGCCGACGGCAAAATTGAATTTGACCAGGTTTTAATGGTCGGCGATAAAATCGGCAGCCCATTTATTGACGGGGCCAAGGTTGTCGCGGAAATTGTTGAACAGAAACGCGCTGACAAGGTTCTGGTGTTCAAAAAGAAACGTCGTCAGAACTATCGTCGCACAGCCGGCCATCGTCAGCACATTACTGTTATTAAAATCACAGAAATCAAAGCCTAAGGAGCGAAATTATGGCACATAAAAAAGCGGGTTCCGCAACCACCAATGGACGCGACTCGGCCGGACGCAGATTGGGCGTTAAAAAGGCCGGCGGCAGCCGCGTTATCCCAGGCAACATCATTATTCGTCAGCGTGGCACATCTGTGCACCCAGGCTTAAATGTTGGTATGGGTAAGGATCACACAATCTTTGCAAAAGTTGCAGGTACTGTAAAATTCAAGAAAGGCCTGAACGATCGCAAAACGGTTTCGGTTATCCCAGAAGCAGAATAAAAAAATCCCGCCAATGGCGGGTTTTTATTTCAATGTCAAAAGTTCTGTTTGTGATAGTATTTTTTTACAATTGACCAAACCGATATTGATTTTATAAATCCTTTTCATGGGGGTGAAAATATGATATAATGTTTCAAAAGGATTATGGAAAGGTTATGAAAAAGTTCAGCGTTTTTGCCGCTTTTGCCGGTGTTTTATTTGGGTTGCCATTGGGGACTGGGGCTGCTTATCCGGCCTATCCAACATACCAGACAAATAATGCGTACAACACATATCCAACCGCGAACACACAAAATGGCCAGATGGTTTATATGCCTAATACGGTTGCGGCCAATAATGTTGTTGTGCCAAATATGTATGGCAGCAACGCCGCCAGTCCAACACGGGTCACGGGTGCTTTGCCACGTGTGGGGTCAAGCCAGACAACCGCTGGTCGGCAATATTATCAGCCGGCGGATTATGATCGTTTGGCGGACAGTGGGCTGTATGTTGGGCTGTCGGTGGCATATGGCGCATCATTGATGGGTTCTATGTCCGCGGATTATACGGGCGAAGAAAACGCGTTCTTTGTTCCTGGTGCGTTCAAGGAAGCAGATTTTGATTCCGACAGTGTGATTCCTTTGCAAATATCGGTCGGTGCGGCAATAAACAATGATATCCGTGTTGATTTTTCATACCTGCGTTATTCCGGGGTTTCGTATCCAAACACGGTTCAATCATCCGACGGTATGGGCGGTTATATAGAGGCATCGGTTGACGGTGGTGCCATTACCGCAAATGCAACTATGTTGAACGTTTATTATAATATTGATTCATATACGGGCTATTTAGCGGGCGGTATGTTGCGCCCATATATCGGTGCGGGTGTTGGTATTTCGCTGAATACAATTGCGGACTATGTTGTGTATGACAATACATTTTATTCCGAAATGGACCCTGTTTATGCGGGTGCGGGTGATTTGACCGGCATTTCCGACATTTACGCATATCACAATGGCGGTACCGCGGAACAGTTTGCATTTATGCTGGAAGGGGGCCTTACCACAGAAATGGATGGCGGGATAAAGTTGGATTTCTTTGTTCGCTATGCCAATTTAGGCAAGGTTAAAACATCCGGTTCCATTATCGTATCCCAGACAGAATGGCTGGGTGATGGCGCAGGTGGCGAATACGAAGCCCCATACGACAGCGTTTTCCACTATACCAACTGGTACGAAAGCGGACGGCTGGGGATGGTTGATGTCGGCGTACGTTTAAGATTACAATTCTAAGGCACACCGGGCGTTGCCCGGTCTTGTGCGTTTTTATTGAAAGAGCGAGAGAGAACAAATTATGAATATTAAATTTTTGCTGTTATCTATGCCTTATGCCTTATGCCTTATGCCCTATACCGCCAATTGTGCGGGGATTCGTGTGGGCAACCTGTCGCGCAGTAATGCCCAGGGCTATCAACAGGTAAATGAAATGCGATATGCTTCCTCGGCTGAGGTGCAATCTACCACTGCCACGGGTGTGGCGACGACGACCACAACCGATAGTGGCGCGGGCGCGTTGACCCAAACCGCCATCGCAACAGAGGATTTGCCCGTACGCGTGGCGAACGCAAGTCTGGCGGCAAAAATCGCCAGTGGCGACCGCTCGGCTGGGGTGGATATTCCACAACTGCAACGTTGTGCACGCGTTTATCCAGATGGTGAATTTGCCTGGGATAAACCGACGGCGGGACGCGGTGCGGGTGGGGCAACAACCTGTGTATCCGTAATAGAAATGCGTGCAATTGGTGCGGGTCAAAATGGGGCTGATGCGGTTTTATTGCGTGCTAATTTGGCGGCGGGCGATGCGATTAAATGTAATATTTCCGAATTTCCAGAGGCAACCCTGTTGCCAGCAGCGGAAACAATTGAATTTCCCGCGGATAACGAACCAACCGTTGACGATGTTGTAAAAGTTATGAACCAGGAACAAAAGCAAAACGCCGGTATAAAAATCGCGGCTGGCGCGATTATAGGGGGACTGGCTGGGAATATTGCCGGAAAAAATGAACCTGGCAGCGACAGCCTGTTGGGTGGCGGCAAGCACAAAACCGAAAGTACCGTTGTGGGGGCTTTGTCGGGTGCGGCACTGATGACCGGAAATGCGTATGCGGGCAAAGTTGGTGGCGATATTATTTTGTCTACGGGTGTCAATGCGGCCGCGGGTGGCGTGATGGGAAATATTATGGCCAGCGGTGATTCCGTTATGAGAATAGAAGATTGTACAGTAAACAACACTGAAACAACATGTCTGTGGGGATATGTGGAAAAGACTGAGGATATTCAGGGTACGGCCTATGTTTCAATAAATGATATTACGGATTTTAAAGTCTGTTCGGGCAGCGATGGTATGTCTGATTGCCAGTATGTGGACCTGTCACCAACAACGGTACAAGTTCCAGGATACGATGGAAAAAAAACGGCGTCCGGCAATCAGGAATATCAATTAAGCGATATTATGGAACACAGATTCGGTTTTGTTGACCCGGCATATAAATATACCTATAACGGGACCAAGATGGAACACGGTCAAACAGGTGATAAAGTTTATGTAAAACTAAACGGAACGCCAAAAAAAGTTGCTAGCCGTACCCCCGCTATGATTGTTGATGTGGATGATAAATCATTTGGTTGGAAAAAGTCCGATTGGACAGAACAAAAAACTCAATGGCAAAAAAAACAAATTGTTGGACGTGTTGGCACGGGCAAGGCAACGACACTGACGGAAACGGTGACAATTGATAACTTTACCCCGATGTATCTGGATGCCGAGGACGGCGGTATTATTGACCTTAGCAACAAAGCACGCAAGAAAAGCACTCTGACTGGGGCGGGTGTTGGTGGTGCGATGGGCGCATTTACTGGTTATCAGGGTGCACAACAGGATATAGATGAACGCTGGGTCACCGCCGTGCGCGAATATAAAGACAGTCTGCAAAAAATATATTGTGTGACAGGGAACAGATTCCTGTCTTACTATAACGATATGGTAATTATCCCAAGTATGGACGAGTAAAAAATGCGCCAATGGCGCATTTTTTTACGGCATAGAGAATAAAGCATAAGGCATAAATAGTGGCATAACGCACTAGTTATTAGTATTTTACAAAAATGCGTTGCATTTTTGGCATTGTATACCACGCTTGAAAATTACACTTTGAACTTTGACCATTCAAAAAAAATCCCCAAACGGGGATTTTTTATTTTCCAAATTTTCCACTGCGGGGAAAACCAACTGGAACGGTGCGGCCCTGGGATGCACGTTTGCCACGCCATGGTGCCCAGTCATCCAATTTGGTTGTTCCGCGCCCCGTCGTCCATCCAAATCCATCCGCCGCGTCAAAGAACATAACATCCAGCACATAGGTTCGTTCCGCATTATATTTTTGCAGGATTACCCCCTTGCCTCGTGACATTTGTGGAATTTCCGCCACTGGGAATATCAATAATTTATCATTAGACCCCGACATAGCAACCGTGTCACCCGCAACCCGAACGCACATATGTGCCGGGTTCTTAGGTTCTGTATTCATAACCTGTTTACCATTCTTGGTCTGGGCCAGGCACGCATCCCCAGATATTATAAATCCATTTCCGTGACGCGAAACCAACAGGTATTTAGCCTTTGTATCTAATACAAAGGCACGAACAATATTTTCATCTGCGCCGATATCGGCCATCATTCGCACAGATTCACCAAAACCGCGCGCCGAAGGCAATTCATTGGCCGCCAGTGTGAACATTTTGCCCGATGTGCCAAATATATTGATTTTGTCTGTGGACATCGCGTGAAAAGCAGTCTGTAATTCATCGCCTTCTTTGAACTTCATATCCAGCGCGTTCAGGTCCAAATGTCCTTTGGCGGCACGAATCCAGCCCATAGCGGACAGAATAATGGTCAATGGTTCTTTTTCAATAAATTCATCGGCGTTGACAACGATTTCTTCGGTTTGTTCCGCCCAGGTTGTGCGTCGCCGCCCCAGTGTGGTCTTTTTATCATAACGCTTTTTGATATCGCCGAACCACGCTTTTAATTGTTCGTTTTGTGCTTCCTCGCTGGCCATCAGTGCTTGTAATTTTTCCTGTTCCGCGCGCAGGGCGGCATCCTCGCGTTTTATTTCCATTTCTTCCAGTTTGCGCAGGGAACGCAGACGTGTATTCAGGATTGCTTCTACCTGAACCTCGGTCAGATTAAATTCGGTAATCAACACTGATTTTGCATCGTCTTCGGTTCTGATGATTTCAATAACGCGGTCCAGATTCAAATACACCACCAACAACCCGCCCAGAATTTCCAAACGACGCGCAATATTCGTTAAACGCCAATTTGTGCGCCGCCGCAGAACCGTTTTCTGATGCGCGATAAATTCACGCAACACATCGCCAATTGGCATAACGCGTGGTGCACCATTTGAATCAATGACATTGAAATTCATATTAAAGCGATATTCCAAATCCGTCATTGCGAACAAATGTGCCATCATTTTATCGGCTGGAATATTTCGGGTCTTTGGCGTAATAACAATTCGTACATCGGTTGTAGACTCGTCAATAATGTCATCAACCAATGGTAATTTTTTCGCATCAATCAGGGTTGCAATTTGTTCCACCAGCTTGGATTTTACAATGCCGTATGGAATTTCTGTAATTACAACCTGCCATCCACCGCGTTCCAGGTTTTCTACATCCCAACGTGCCCGAATACGAAATGCACCTTTGCCTGTTTCATAGTTCTTTACAATGGTGTCAAAACTATCAATTAAAACGCCGCCGGTCGGAAAATCTGGCCCGACCATTTTTTTTATAATTTGTTGGGTCGTGGCGTCTGGCTTATCAATTACCAGGTTTAATGCATCACATACCTCTGCCACATTGTGGGTTGGGATATTGGTTGCCATACCCACCGCAATTCCCATTCCCCCATTCGCCAACAGGTTTGGAAACGCCCCCGGCATAACCGTTGGTTCAACCGTTGTGCCGTCAAAATTCGGCATCATATCAACGCTGTCTTCGTCCAGACCTTCCATAATCAACATAGCGGCGTCGGTCATTTTGGATTCTGTATAACGGTATGCCGCCTGGGGGTCACCGTCAATATTGCCAAAATTACCCTGGCCATCAATCAGTGGATAGCGAACCGAAAAATCCTGGGCCAATCGTACCATTGCATCGTACACCGAGCTATCCCCGTGTGGGTGATAATGACCCAACACATCACCAACCACCGTGGCGCATTTACGAAATGCGGCGGCGGGCGATAATTTCTGGCGCAACATAGAATATAAAATACGACGATGCACCGGCTTTAACCCATCGCGAACATCGGGCAGGGCGCGTGATACAATCGTACTGACCGCATACGACAGATAGCGTTCTGATAATGCATCAGATAATTGCTGTGAATCAATATTTTCAATAATTTCTTTTCCCATAACACAGAAAATTTATAACATTTGAAAAAAAATAACAACATAAAAATCCCACAGATTTCAGTGGTAAACAAAAAAATTAGCAAAGGTGCTTGACAAAAAATAAATTTTAATTATATTGTATATACAAACTTTGGTTCCCTGTAATGGGGCGGGCTGCCGAAAGAAAATGGCAAGTCGGGGCATTTGGAATTTATTTCATTTGTCTGAATGTACGTTGCGAACTGACTTTATCGCAACGAACCAATCAACAAAAGAACATTATCATTGGCGCAAACAACAAATTGTTGTTGGGTGCTGGTTTGATTGCAAAGGGGTACAAGATGAAGTTAAAATTTACAGTTCCGTATGTGCTAATGGGGGCAGCAATGTGCCTGGGGACATCCAGTTCCACCGCCCAGCCAGAGGTACCAAACGAACCAATTAAAATTCATTCCATGCCCACCAAGTTATTGCCTGAAAAATTGGCCTATGCCAATATATTGCAATATGATGTGGCGCGGGAAAATGCATTAAATCAGGTTTTATTAAATGATAAAGCGGACGAATTGTGTGATACATATATGGAAAATATGATTTCCGCACAACAGCGTCTGAATCCGCTATTGGGCAGACGTGGCTATGCCGCGGCTGTGCGCCGTGAATTGCCGGGTGCACCGGTGTATAAACACTGTGTCTGGGGGCAACATACCCAGTTGTTGCGTGCGCTGGATGCGCATGGGGATACATTGACCATTATCCCCCAGGGTGCGCGTACCGCCTGTGTGGCATTTAAGAATTTAATGGCAAAAAAATACAGTGCCCCCGAATATGTGGATTGTATTCACAGTGGTGTTATGCATGAATCTGATTCCGCATATAATGTGGCGTTAAATAAATTTTTATCGCGTAAACATATTACTGCTGATGCACCTGATTCCATTCGCAATGCGATGACGGACCAGTTCGCCAAAACAAACTTTTCTGTGGACCGATTGGACCGTGGGGCGATTTTAATCGTTCCGCGTTATCGTGGCTCGCGCAATAAATTTCATGCAATTCTGTACCTGGGGCGCGGTCGCGTGGAAAGGGGCGAATTTATAGCGGATGAAAATGGTCGTCATATCTATGTTGGTCACAATCGTGAGACAATGGGTGATTTATTCCGGACCTATGACGCATCAAATGTATTCGCGGCCGATACTAAAAAAATAGCCGCCGCTGAATATGCCAAGGAATGGTCAAAAATAGAAAATATGACCAACGAAGAATTGGTTGTTTATCTGACGGCCCCCCATACCCAGGCCGCGGATTTGCGCCTGTGTTCGCGTGCGGCGTTGCTGCGTTTGGCACGTGATAAACATTTCAAATGTCACACGATTCCGAATTTCTCGGAACCTGCGATTGCGTATGTCGGACAGTATGGACAAATATTGCATATATTTGACAAAATGACGCAGCGCACTATATAACACAATGTGTGGCGTGATTGCGTCGCGCACCAAGAACTTTGGTTCCCCATAATGGGGCGGGCTGCCGGTGGATGGCAAGTCGGGGCATTTGGAATTTATTTCATTTGTCTGAATGTACGTTGCGAACTGACTTTATCGCAACGAACCAATCAACAAAAACATAACGATAACAAAATGGGATACGACAAAGTCGTTGTTGGTCCTGTTTGATTGCAAAGGGGTTAAAAATGAAGTTTAAATGGACATTACCATATATCATTACTGGTGCGGGTTTTATTCTGACCCCAACAACGGGTACCGTGGGTAATAACCTGAATTATAATGTTGACGCTAATAAAAAAATAGAATTGCGTCTGGATACTTTTGCCAAAGTTGATACATTTGAATTATATGTCACCGCCAGTCGTGAACAGGGCCGTGATGTTTTATACACCTATAATAATGGCCAGGTAAACAAGCGCAGTGGCGGCACGCGTGCATGGCGTAATTGCAATCCTGGTAATTTGCGCTATTCTGATTTTTCGCGTGATAATGGTGCAATTGGTCGTGCGGGTGGCTTTGCTGTATTCCCAGACGAGGCCACAGGTCGCAACGCATTGGGTGAATTGCTGCGTTCTGAAAGTTATTGTAATCTAAGTATTTGTGCCGCTATACGCAAATACGCCCCACCACACGAAAACAATACGGCTGGATATAATCGCCACATTCGTAAAATGACGGGGTTGAATATAAACACCCAGATTTCTAAATTGACAGACCGTGAATTAGAATCTGTTATAAACGCGATTTGCATCATAGAGGGCTGGCGCACCGGTGCCGAAACAATAGTGACCCAGGCCGACACAAATAAAAATCCCGCACGTAATATGCTATTTGCCCAGACTCGTGCCCACACCCGCTAAAAAATCCAAGGGTTGCGGTTTAAGCCCTGCTGAAGAATACAGAGCGGAAATGAAAGGTATTTTAGAAGCGCATCAATTCGTGAATTGTACAGTTGGCCTGCCAAAATAAAAAGACCACCCATTTGGGTGGTTTTAATTTTAGCCCAGTGTAATAACATAAATATTATTTATCTATGCAATTGAGTCAAAGTTTTTACGAATGATTTTTCCGCTGCGCCGCAAGGCTGTGGATTCAGCGGCGTCCATTTTTGGATTCAGTGTTGCTATGACACCATTTTCGCCCACAATTCGTGGCAACGACATCGCCAAGGCTTTATCCCCCGCGCCATCCACAACCGATACAGTCAAAATTTTATGTTCATCATTGATTATACACCGCACCAGGTCCGCCACCGCCGCGGCAATACCATCCCAGGTTGCGCCACGACCCTGGATAATTTCATATGCTGCGTTGTGTACACGATGTTCAATTGTACGGCGTGTGGTGGCAGGCAAACTTATTTTTGTCTGACGACAGAAATCATTTAATGCAACCGCACCTATGCACGCAGATGACCAGTTTATCATACTGCTGTCGCCGTGTTCACCCAGAACATACGCATCAATAGACTGGGTTGATACGGATAATTGACGCGACAATATCGCCCGCAGGCGTGCCGAATCCAGCATAGTCCCCGTGCCAATCACACGTGCGGCAGGCAATTTAGAAATTTTCTGGGCCAGCATTACCATTACATCCAAAGGATTGGTGACAATAATCAACTTTATTTTTTTTGCATCAACATTTGCCATAACGCGTGGAACAATATCATTTATCACGGCGGCATTTTTGTTCAACAAATCCGTACGCGTTTCGCCTGGTTTTTGGTTAGCCCCAGCCGCAATAATTACAATTTCAGACCCGCGAATAGCACGATAATTATTTACCGCGGTAATTTTAACATCATATGAAAAAGCAGATGCGTGTCCCAAATCTTCGGCGGCGGCACGTGCGCGAATCCCATCGCGGTCAAATAAAACAATTTCGCGGGCCAATCCCGTATTTTTTACTGCCGTCGCAACCGCCGAGCCAACCGACCCCAAACCAATAATTGAAATTTTCATATGTGCTCTCTCCCTTAAAATTACATCACATTCATTATACCACAAAAATCGTCATAAGATAAATAAGAGAAATTGTCATTACCGCCATACCGCACTAAATATTTGCAGAAAGGTAAATTATTGTTTATAATACACGTGTTATGGCGAATTGCCATAATGGGGTGTCAAGACCCGTGCACAAAGCGTTTGGAAACGAAATCCGACGCGCCAATGGCGTGTTTTTCGTATCCATTCCAGACGATAAAAAACTCCTGAACATTTGTGTCAGGAGGGTTGCGAATATATTGAATAAGCACACAATACTTTGTGATTGTCTTGAACCTCCTGACCACTCGTTTTTTACGCGTGGTTTTTTAATTCCCCATCGTGGGGCAACAATTAGAAAACGGGAGTAAGACAAATGAAAAAAATTTTATCACTAACTGCGATTGGCGTACTGCTTATCGCGCCGGCATCGGCGGATTATCGCTGTTTGCCGATTTTAGCCAATACATCTGTGTTTAATGGCTCGTGGTCTGGTGGTGCCAACACCGATACCGTTGACTGGTCGGCCGGTCATAATTTGATATCAGGTGGACCGAATTTAATCAGCATTTCTGGGGTGTCGTATTGTTCATCGGATTCACCAGTGGACATTGGGGCCATCAATATATCAAATATATCCGCCACAAACGGCAGTAATTGTTGGTGTAAAATAATTTCCCCGGGAACTACCAAATGGTTTACTGGTGGCGCATCATTAGAAAATTGTACCAGCAATTGTGCAAGTGAATGCGCGGGTGTTATCAGAGAGGGGCGCAGTGGCATTATAGTACAAAGTATTGATTGGTTATAAAGGGGGGCTAAAATGAAAAATTTATTTGTATGTTGTGCCATTATTATGACAACTGTTATGGCGTGTGCGGATACGCCATTGGTTGCCTGTCCAACGGGCTATACAATGAAAAGTGATAAATTGTCCATTGCAACAACATGTCCCACGGGCTATGTTGGAAAAACGGCAACTTCTTGTTCCGCCACAATATTGGGTGGTTGCTATATGTTTGCACCGACGGGGGTATCATATACTGATGAATCTGGAACATATGAATATACCAGTGCCTGTGCAATGACCGATTAAAAATCCCCCAAATGGGGGATTTTTTAATATGATTTTGCGACGAATACATATGCTGGGTCGTTATCGTCCAGGCAGCGTCGCGTGATTTTATATTTTTCCATTAAACCATCAAACTGTTCATTTGTGGTTAAATCATATTTGATACGGAAAAATCCAATTTCGCCACTTGCCAGTGCCGCGTCCAGCGCGTCTAAATCCGCAACATTATGAATCATTTCCGCATTGCGTTTTTCCACGCGCGCAACCATATCATCGTGAATCTGGGTCAGAATATTGGTTGCGCTGGATGTCAATTCATCAATTGTAATTGTGCGTTTGGATTCACGACCCAAATCACGACGCGTGATGGTGACGGTGTCAGATTCCATTTCACGTACGCCAATTTCAACACGCAAAGGAACGCCACGTTTAATCCATTTCCACATTTTATCTGGGGCGCGCATATCAGATGTATCAACCAACACACGAATACCAGATATACGCAATTGTTCACCCAGTTTTTCAGCATATGCATTTAATTCGGCCGCTGTGTCTTCGCGTGTTATTGGAATAATAACAATTTGATGCGGGGCAACCGCCGGTGGTAATACCAATCCGTCATCGTCGGAATGCACCATAAACATAGACCCCATCATACGGGTTGTTGTTCCCCAGGATGTGGTCCAGGCATGTTGTAATTTGCCATCCGTCCCCAGGAACTGAATACTAAACGATTTTGAAAAATGTTGTCCCAAATCGTGCGATGTGCCGGCCTGTAGTGCCTTGCCATCCTGCATAATGTGTTCCAGTGTGTATGTGTGGTCAGCACCGGCAAAGCGTTCCTCGGGCGTTTTTTCACCCATAATGGATGGAATCGCCAAGATTTCGCGCATATAGTCGCCATACATTTTATGCATTTTACGTGCATCTGCGTTGGCTTCTTCGTGGGTAGCGAATACATTATGCCCTTCTTGCCAGTTAAATTCGGATGTTCGCAGGAACATACGTGGACGCATTTCCCAACGCATAACATTTACCCACTGATTTAACTTCATCGGCAAATCACGATATGATTGAATCCAACGGGACATAGCCTCGCCAATAATGGTTTCGGATGTTGGACGGATAATGTATGGTTCGGTCAGTTTTGATTCTGGGTCGGGCTGTAATTTACCATCAATCATTTTCAGACGGTGATGTGTCACAACCGCAGATTCCTTGGCAAAACCGTCAACATGTTCGGCTTCTTTATTAAAAAATTCAATCGGTATCAGTAAAGGAAAATTCGCGTTCTGGACACCGTGCGATTTGATGCGTCTGTCCATTTCGTCGCGCATCAATTCCCAAATCGCCCATCCGTATGGCTTTATCGTCATACATCCACGCACAGGCGCGTTTTCCGCCAAATCTGCGGCAACGATTAAATTCTGATACCATTCGCTGAAATTTTCAGCGCGTGTTGGTGTAATAGCTGTTTTCATAATATAAATCTCTTTTATTTTTAATTATTTCTTATCTTTCAATTCCATATATTTTTCCGACACTTGTTTTTGCAGAACGTCGGCAATCTGCTTTCTGTCCATACCCGCCAGGGGCGGTGGCGGCAGCAGGGTTATTTCAACCGTAAATCCGCCCAACATCATAATGTGAAACACCTGGCCGAATGCAGAACGTTCAATTTTACATTTGGGGCCGGTCTCCATTTTCGCATTATCAAAATACGCAAAGTGGTCGGCAAGTGTTTGTTCGTCAATCACAGAACCATCTTTGTGTCTGTAATGCATCGCCATAGGCTGAACCGTGACGTTGGAATTTTCAACAAAGTTGAACAGCGTGCTTTTGAATGGTTTTACATACGCACCATTTGTCGTTGTTCCTTCGGGGAATAATATCATCGGATATTTAACCGTTTGGACAGTTTTTTGCACCACCGCCAATGCGTCACGCGCATGGGATGGACGACGGTCAACAAATATTACACCAAATTTTTTCGCAACCCAGCCAACCAATGGCCACGATTCCATTTCTTTCTTGGCAATAAAACTGCCACGAAAAACGGATGGAAATGTCGCAATTTCAAACACAGATATATGATTAGACACAATCATCAATGGGCGCGCATCGGACAGTTTGCCATGTACAACGACACGAACACCAGATAACTTGACCAAAATCCACATAAATACCCGCATATAGCGCACAGATATATTGCCACGTGGCAACAACAATAATATCGGCAACTGAATAACCACCATTATCCAGAATAACGTAAACTTAATTGCCGCAGTCGTCGTGTTAAAAATATTTTGTTTACGCAGTTTGGCCATTATGCAATATCCCCTTCGTCGGATTTTTCATCCTCTACAAATTCGGCATCAGCGGCATCTTCGCGCAACAAGAAATCAACAAATGCACGTACAACCTTGAACGGGCCAACCACAGGCAAAGTAATTATTTTACCAACAGTTTTGATTATTCCGTCGTGTGTTTCCTCGGCCCCCAGGGCATTTTCACGCCCCAGAAAGTGCTTTTGATATGCCGCATCCATTTTGCGTGTTTCAACCATTACAAACACATCGTATGAATTAAACGGTGCGTCAATAAATACACCTTTGCCAAATGTAGCGCCAAGGCGCAGATACCCCTTGATAAGTGGGGTCATTTCGGCCTTTGCGTCGGCGGCATCCACAAATTCATGTGGTAAAATATTCATACGCGCCAATTTTGGATTTACGCCATCTGCAAAATTCTCTGGCAACACGGTTGCACGCAACCGCAACGGAGTTAAATGATTATAGTACAAATATGATATTGCCTGGGCACTGCGGGCGGGTTTCGTTCCAACAAAAGACGCCACCCCAAATACAACCCCAATTTTACGGCGAACAATCAATTCACCCAGTCCGGCCCACAGCATACGCATAACCAACGCATTTTCACGATATGACTTTTCAACGCAGGCACGCGACATTTCCGCAATATTGCCGCGATATTTTTTTATTTTGGTAATGTTAAATTCAGATTCCGTGTAAAAACTGCCCATTTTTTCCGCGGCATTACGGTCAATAATACGGTATGTTCCAACAACACGACCGTTGTGAAATACCGCCATATATTCGGCATAACGGTCATAGGCATCGTATTCTTCGTCCAGGGCGCGTTGTTCTTCGGTGGCACTGGCCCCTTCTTCTTCTACAAAAACGCGATAGCGCAGTTGACGAACCTGTTTGCGTTCTTCTTTGTTGCGGGTTAAACGGACCTCGTAATCACGGACCTTGATAGCCATAAATAAATCCTTTTAGCATATATACTGAGAAGAATATCAAAGAAACGCGCCATTATCAATGTTTTTATTTTGATTGCTTTTTGTAATCTAACGGATTAGTATTATTGACGATATAGAGTTTTTCTATATTGGGCGTGAGAACCCGCATAGTGCGTCAAAAAAAGACGAAAAAACTCCAACCACTGGGTTGGAGTATACCGAATATACAGAATAAGGTATGCAATTCACTATATTGTTCTCAAGCTCCAACCACCAAGAATTTTTCCTTGGTGTTTTTGTTATTACAACAAAAATAGGGGTTTAAGAAATGCCAAATGCATCTGAATATTGTCCTGGTGCAAAAGCCACCGCATCTAAATACCATGCAAATAAAATTTGCGGGGACAAAAGCATTATGACAAAGCGATTATTTATCTTTGCTGGGTATTCGGCCAAAAATATCATAGATGAGACATTGATATATTATTTAGGCGAACTATCAAAATTAGGCGACATCGTACTTGTGTTTGATTGTCAAATCCCGTCGCCGGAAATACAAAAACTGGATAGTCTGCCCAACATATTGCATATTGATGCCTCCCAGCACAATGAATATGATTTTGGCTCTTACAAGCGTGGTTATATTTGGGCGGAAAATCATAACCTGTTTCAAAATTATGAATGGATATATTTTGTAAACGATTCTGTATTTGGTCCAATATTTAATCTGAATCCCATCCTGACAGATATGGAATCACAACAATGTGATTTTACGGGTCTGGTTCAAAATCAAGATAACGTTATCCCAAAACATATCCAGTCTTGGTTTGTTGGAATGACGACAAAAATTGCGCAAACAGAATATGTTAAAAATTTTATACAAAGTATAACCCGGCAATCATCCAAAGAAGATATTGTCTGTAAATACGAGGTACGATTATCGCAACTTTTATTACAGCATGGTCATACAATGTATGCATATTCACAAAACAGATGTGCTGATGCGGGCCACAAAATATATCAAAAACCGATGCAAATTCTGCAATGCGGAATACCGTTTATAAAGAAAAATCTGATTAGCGAAATTGGCAATCTGCGTTATCTGACCCCATATGTCAAAGACGAACAATTGATTGAACACATCAAAAAGTACGCAATAAATTATGGAATTCCTTTAACTGGTGGGGATAAACGCTTTTGTTATAAAACAAGATTCAAAGTCAGCCTGTTTGGGATTCCGATGCTGATGATACAGCGCAAAAAGGTTCACGAAATGTATAATTACAAAGTGCTTATTTTTAACAAAATCCCACTGTGTAAAATACATAAACATATTTGCGAGATATAAAAATGAAAATACTAACAAAAACCACCACTATCAACAAAGATGTACGAAACGTTGATTATAAATGTTTTGGTTTAACATACCTGAATAAACAATGGTGCTTTGATGGCCGAAAAACACACCTGTTCGGGATAAAAATCAGCCAGCATAAATATATCAAAGCCCCCAGAAGTGTTTTGAATTTAATAACCCTGATGACGCAAAAATTTGACAGTGTGTCAAATAAGAAAATAGATATTATCATCCCAGTATATAACGGGTACCAATATCTGGACACATTGTTTGACAGTATCTATAAAAATACAGACTTAGAATATCAAATCACGGTCATAGACGATGCTTCACCAGATGAACGTATATTGTCAACCCTTGAAAAATGGCAAAAACAATTTGCGGGAAATATGCGGATATTACAAAACGAACATAATCTGGGGTTTGTGAAAACGGTCAACCGTGGATTACAATGCACTGATAACGATGTCGTTTTGTTAAACACAGATTGCGTTGTACCAAAAAATTGGGCCAGCCGTCTGATGTATCCTTTGTTTTCGGACGGGACTGTTGCGTCGGTGACACCTTTTACCAATTCGGGAACAATATTTTCCGTTCCCCATATTTTTCGGGATAATGTGTTGTATGGTGATTTGGCGGAAATAAATAAAGCAATTGGCTGTATCAATGCACCGTTCCGCAGATTGACATTTCCCACGGGCGTTGGTTTTTGTATGGCGATGTCTCGGGCGGCGATAAATAAAATAGGCGGCCTGGATGAAATATTTGAACGCGGCTATGGCGAGGAAAATGATTGGTGCTTGCGTGCCATAAAAAACGGCTTTATAAATACGATTGCGGCAAATCTGGTGGTGTGGCACAAACACGGCGGCAGTTTCCAGAACCAAGACAAATCCGCATTGATACAGAAACATATGAAAATCATTCATAACAGATATCCCGAATATGTAAATATGATTGATAAATCTGTCAAGAATAACGATTTCTTATCTGTACGTTTTTTAGTTATTATTTTGACATTAAATAAATGCGCAAAAGCAACCCAATGCTGGTTTGATCATTCGTATGGGGGCGGGACAGAAACATATACAAAAAACCAATTTGCAAGTCTGTCTGACGACACATTATGCATAAGATTCCAGGAAGGAGATTATAATTATTCTACTATATCT
The DNA here is from genome assembly GCA_017463185.1 of Alphaproteobacteria bacterium. Lineage (GTDB taxonomy): Bacteria > Pseudomonadota > Alphaproteobacteria > Rs-D84 > Rs-D84 > Enterousia. The sequence goes on along the minus strand of JAFTPS010000008.1, from coordinate 144,380 downwards.
GTATGTTATAAAAACATATCAGAACAATTAAATGTAAAAACAGATGAAGCATTATGGCTGTTGCGACAAATAAAACCAGATGCAATTATTGTAAATAATCTGGCCGACTATAAAAATCCATTGGCTTTTCTGGATGTTATAAAAGAACTAAAACAAGATACACACGCAATTGTATCTTTTCGTGGGCACGATTTGCAATGCGTTTGCCCAACAATAAATATGCTAAATTATGCAAATTGTTATTGCAATTGTCCGTGTGCGGATGAATGTTGCGCCTGTTGGAAACGGACGCAATCAATATCAGCTATTAAAACAGAATCTATATGCGAATGGCAAAAAAAATGGCATAATTTTTTGAAAAATACAGTGGATGAAATAATTGTTTTTTCTGAATCAACCGCCAATATATTCATCAAAAAATACCCGGACATAAAATATAAAATAAAAATCATCCCACATACGACACATGATTTAAGAACGGCAAATATACCGCCACACAACGGCATAAATATTGCCGTGCTGGGGACAATAAATGTATCAAAAGGTGCTAAACTGGTCCAAGAAATGGATACACTGATAAAAGATATGCCGGGTATAAACTTATATGTCATAGGAAGTATTACGGAAAAATTGAGAAACACAAAAGTATTGGGCAAATATACCCCGGAACAACTGCCAGATATCATAGAAAAAAATAATATAGACATTATATTTATCCCGTCCATTTGGCCCGAAACATTTTCTTATACAACATCAGAGGCAATCAGTATGAATATACCGGTCGCGTGTTTTGATATTGGCGCACCAGCCGAACGTATCAAAAAATACGGCAAGGGAATTGTTATATCAAAAATAGATGCAAAAACGGCACTGGATGAAATCACCGACCGGATTTTAAGATAGGGGGAATATAATGTTTTCTGTTAAAAAATATCGTTTCTTTACGCAATACGGGCAATGGTTGGATGATTTACATACTGATAAATCAGAATTTGTGCCAATTACAAACAAGCCTTTTGTCCGCAAAAAAGACGACATAAAAATATTTGCATATTATCTGCCCCAGTTTCATTCAATACCGGAAAACGATACTGCATACGGTCGTGGCTTTACCGAATGGACAAATGTTGCTTCGTGCAATCCACTGTTTGTCGGCCACTATCAACCAAAAATACCGTACGATGTCGGATTTTATGATTTAAACAATATAAATATAATGCGACGACAAACAGACATTGCAAAAATGTATGGGATATACGGTTTTTGTTTTTATTATTACTGGTTTAATGGCAAACAGGTCCTGGAAACACCCTTATATAACTTTCTGACATCAGACCTGGATTTTCATTTTCACTTTTGTTGGGCTAATGAAAATTGGTCTAAATTATGGGATGGCGGAAACAAAGATATTATTCTGAAACAAGAAACATCAAATATTGACGCCGCTAAATTCTTTTATGATATGCTGCCGTTTTTTCAGGACAGTCGTTATGAAAAAATAGATAATAAACCATTACTGATGATATACCGACCAAAGCAATTTGAAAAACAAGAGTTTAAAAGATTTGTAAACAGGATAAACCATCTGGCAATCCAAAATGGATTCGGGGGGATTTTTATTACGGCATCTAATTTTGATAACTTTAATCAACCCACGGAATTTGGACTGGATGGAATTACCGAATTTCCACCACATGGTCTGTGGGACAAGTGCCGGGTTATACAAAAACAATTTATCAGCAATCGCGCCACATTACAAATAATGGATATGCACGACTATATATACGATAAAAAATTTTTATATTCTGCGCCATATACTGTATTTAAGGCTTGCTTCCCGTGCTGGGATAACGCGCCACGCAAAACATATTCCAACGGTACTTGTTTTGAAATAAATGATACCGATTTTAAAATATGGCTGGAATCTATTATAAAATGGACAAAGCATAATAATCCAGAAAATCAGCAATATGTATATATAAACGCATGGAACGAATGGGCCGAGGGCGCAATCCTAGAACCCACAACCAGATGGGGATATAAAAAACTGGATATCGTTAAACAATGCCTGGAATCTGATTATTAAAATTTTATTTTAATTCATCGGCCAATGTTGCGATGGCAATTGCATACCAGTTTGAATTGTTCCATTTTTTTATCCGATAAAAATTTGGATAGGTCAAATATGCCGTTATAACAGGCATTGGGGCAACATCTGCATCAGGGCTTTGGTTTTCGGTGGCGGCACGGCGTGCCTCCTCTGTTGCGACAATATCTGCAACCAAACCAGCGGTCATATCATTTTGGGGAATCGGTGTGCCATCTGGGTTCATCACACCCATTGCCGCCCATTGGGGCAAAGATAACTTTGTTTTTCCGTCTAATAACGATAAATCAAAATCTGCCGGCAAAATCACACGACGCACAATTCGTTCGTTTGGATTCCATCCCAATTTATTCAAATAATTCCCCGCGCTGAACATAGCGTCGCCCACACTGTTTATTATATCAACGCGATTATCACCATTTCCATCCACACCATACTGGGCCAAGGTTGTTGGAATAAACTGAAAATGCCCCATTGCCCCCGCCCAGGACCCGTAAATATCATTTATACTTAGTTTGTTTGTATCGGCAATTTTCATCAGTGCCAATAACTGGTTAGTAAAAAATGTTTCACGCCGCCCGTCATACATCAGTGTCATAAATGCATCTGTCAATTTATGACGAGCCTTGACCGCGCCATAGTTAGATTCCAAGCCCCAAAAAGCTAAAATCACGTGGGGCGGGACACCATATGCGCTTTCAACCCGTGACAACATTGTTGGATATTTGACACGCATCTTTTTTCCGTTCGTAATACGTGTTGAATTTACGGTGCGGTCTAAATAACCGTCCAGGGTCAGTTTGAATTCCGCCTGGTTTGCATCGCTTTTTACAATAGACGGTATAAACGCCGTCGCACGCAAAGTATCATCAATAACTATTTTGGATATGTTCTGGGCGGTGGCGCGATTGCGCACATTTTCCATTATCGCATACCAGCGTTCAACATCAAACGCCCCGCGGTCCGCACGCACCACGCCCGGCACAAATATCATAACGGCAATCAACCGCAGTATCAGTTTGTATTTCACCATACAACCCTTTGGTTAAAATGCGTATTTTACGCCAATGTGCAGGCCAAAAGATTGCCATGTGGCGCGTTTTAACGAATCGGAAACTTTTTCCGTATGGGCGGCAACTGTTTCCAACAAAGGAACATAATAGACATTACCAAATTCGTCAAAGACCTCTTCCATAACATACTGGCCATTTTCATCAATTACATACTGGCTGTATTCGGCAATATACAATTCGCCCGGGATTTTACCCACATGGAACAGGTTTGTATCAACCTTTAACGATAACTGCATACGGTCGGACAGTTTATAATTATACTCCATTTCGGCGGCGTATGAATATGCGCCATTGTCACCTTCGTCCAGGAAACTGGGGTTCTGTTGCCAATCAGTACGATTTGGCCATATACCCTCAGACGAATATTTTGGCAGGCCGACCTGGAAATAAAAACGCAATTTATCCTTTAACGTCATTTGTTTTTCAATTTCCAGACCAACATAGAACCCAGACCATGTGGTGTTGTATTTATGGGTTGGGCCTTCTACTATAACTGGGCCATCGCCACCAATGATAACGCATTCGCCACTGCCCACGCCCCATGGAACATCACCCATTGTAATATCGTAATCACCGGTGGTTAAACTATCGCCTAAAATCGCAAATCCGTTGTAATACCCGGATGCGGTATTGGTGACAACTTTAATATCCTCTGGTGACATACAGACCTGGTACCATTCTTCTGGTGCCTCTAACCCGATTGGTACGGAATAATAGTTGCCCAATTCATCCCCGAATACATATTCGCCCGTATCTGTCATCAACGGTAAATAGATTCCTGGATTCGGATAATAATGATTGGACATTTCCAGATTATGCTTAAAAATTTCATACCCAAATGTTGGGGATAATTTCCACCCGCCTATATCCCAGATATGATGTGCGGAAATACCAAAACGGAAATAATTACTGCGCCCCGACTGGTCGCCCATGGAAATTGTGAAAATACCATAGTCCGGATATGTTTCATCAAACGGTTTCAGGTCATAGTCCATAGACAATCCGCCGTGCGACATATCGCCATACGCATATTCCCCATACACCGACAGGTCAAAATCCCGCAGACTGAAATTATGTTTTGCGCCAACGCGGATTTCATTCCATACCATATCATCCCATTCCAAAATGGAATTTACACCCGTTTCAAATTCAAAATCTGCAAAGCGACGCGAATATTCCGCATAAATGGATGTTGCGGGTTCTGATTCAATCGGCATTGCAATGCCGTTCGCGGTCATTGTGCCGGTAAATGTTGGTTGGGTTGCGCGGGGAACCTGATACGAATATGTACGAGAACCCACAACCTGTTTGTTCCCAGATTGACCCACATATTTGGTATATCCACGGTCCGCATACTGACCATACGCGGCCTGGTTTGCGGTTTGTGCCTTGGCCGTTTGATAGTATGAAGGCACGCCCTCGCCCGCGGCCAGGGCCGCAACAGGCGCGCAAATTCCCGCAAAAAATGATATAAATTTCTTTTTCATATACCTTTCGTGTATGTATTATATCACAAAAAATACGATAAATAAAAGTGATTTTCATCTTGCGCCCGTAAAAAAGCCATATACAATAAAAATACTATGAAAAATCCAGTACATAATATTTATATTCACGTTCCGTTCTGTATGTCTAAATGCAACTATTGTGCGTTTTTTTCACGCGCATGCTCAAACCCGGATTGGGGCGAATACGCCGATGGAATCTGTCGGGAAATTATGGCGTGGTCTGAAAAACTGGGACGCATATCTGTGCCAACTATATTTTTTGGGGGCGGCACACCGTCGTTGATGCCCGTGATGGTATTTGACAAAATCATGACGCAAATACACAATTACTTTGACGTGGTACAGAATGCGGAAATTACATTGGAATCAAATCCCGGAACGCTTGACTTTGGACGTTTGCGTGATTTTATGGTGGGCGGGGTAAATCGCCTGTCGGTGGGGTGTCAAAGTTTAAGCGATAAGAAATTACAATTTTTGGGACGGCGACACGGTGTGACGGATGCAATAAAATTACTGGACTTGGCGCAAAACCTAGGCCTGCGCACATCGGCAGATTTTATATATGGCTTACCGGGCGATAGTGCGGACAGCGTGCGTGATTTATGTGAACAGATAAATAAACTGGGGTTGCAACATTGTTCGCTGTACGAATTGACACTGGAGCCCGACACGCCGTTTGGAAAAATGAACCTGGCTATGCCGGACAATGACACAATGGCACAAATGTACACCACAATTGGCGATACGCTGAATTTACCCCGGTACGAGGTATCAAACTATGCCACCACAGGCAATGAATGCCGACATAACCAAAACATATGGGACGGTGAAGCATATATCGGCCTGGGGCGGGGGGCGGCGGGACGCGTCAATATTGATGGCCAATGGTACGAACAACTGGGGGCTAATGGACGTTTTGAACAAATCAGCCCCGCAACGCGCGCAACGGAAATGTTGATAACCGGAATGCGTACCATGCGCGGTTGCCGATTGACAGACGATGTAAAAAACGTTATTGATATGGATTGGGTAAAATCAAATTCGGATTTGGTGCAAATGGATGAAACACGTATCCGTGCAACAAATCAGGGCTTGTTGATTTTGGATGATGTTTTGGTAAAATTGGTGAAGTAAAAATGGAAAGTAAGTTTTGGAACATAATTGGTATTATTGCGGTCGTATGCGCCGTTGTATTTGCGCATAATATAACAAAGGAGAAAGTAATGAACGCAGGCATAAAAACAGAAAATATGGACACAACCGTGCGTGCGGGCGATGATTTTTATGAATATGCCACGCGTGGCTGGCAACGCGCAAATCCAATCCCAGATGATTATTCTCGTTATGGTGCGTTTGATGTTCTGCGTAATACTAATTTGGAACGCACGCGTGAAATCGCAGAAAGCGATACAGGCAAAATCGGAACTCTGTATCGGGTTGCAATGGATGCCGATAAATTAAACGCCGACGGTGTTGCGCCCGTGGCGGATGCTTTGACCGAAATAGATAATTTGACACGCGCCGATTTAGAAAAATATTTGGGCAAAATGCACACATTTTCATCTGCATTCTGGGGTGATGGTGTTGCACTGGATGAAAAGGACAGTGAACATTTTCTTTATAACATTGGCCAGGGCGGAACGGGCTTGTCGCGCGATTATTATTTTGATAACGATGCCAAAACCGTTGAAATTCGCAAAAAGTACCGCGAATTTATCACAAAACAAATGGCAAACTTTGGTGTGGCGGTGGATGTGGATAAATTGTACGCCCTGGAAGAACGGATGGCCAAATCATTTTATCCAAAGGAAAAATTGCGCGACCCACATGCGAATTATCATAAAATGAGCCTGGACCAGGTCAAACAACAATTTCCTGGATTTAACTGGGATACGTTCCTGGTGGCGCGTGGCGCGGGTGCGGCAAAATTTATCAATATTTGCCAGCCAGAGGCTATTTCAGAATCCATCGCTATTATGAACGATACGGATTTTGAATTGATAAAAAACTATTTGAAATATCGCATTATCAGTTCAGCAGATACTTTGCTGGATGATAAAACATATGAAATTTCATTTGATTTCTATAATCGTACTATGGCGGGACAAAAGGAACAAAAACCGCGTTGGAAACGCGCGGTTGCGATGCTGGATGACAGCCTGGGCGAAGAAATAGGTCGCCTTTACGTGAAAAAATATTTCTCGGGCGATGCGAAAAAGCGTATGCAAACCTTGGTAAAAAATCTGCAGCGTGCATATGCATTGCGTATTGAAAATCTGGATTGGATGTCGGACGATACGCGCAAACGTGCTCTGGAAAAATTGTCCACATTTCGTGCAAAAATCGGATATCCGGATAAATGGCGCGACTATTCGGAATTGGAAATAAAAAACGATTCCCTGTGGAACAATATGGTTCGCGTTGCACAATTTGAAGACGCTTTTTGGATTGCCAAAATCGGCCAGAAAAAAGACCCCACAATTTGGTACATGAACGCGCACGAGGTAAATGCCTATTACGACCCGACAACAAATGAAATCTGTTTCCCTGCGGGAATTTTGCAATATCCGTTCTTTGATATGTCGGCGGACGATGCGTTTAATTATGGTGCAATTGGCGCGGTTATTGGCCACGAAATGACACATGGATTTGATGATTCTGGCCGTCATTTTGATCAAGATGGCAATCTGCGCGATTGGTGGGGTGCGGATGATGCCGCCGGCTTTGAGGCGCGTGCCAATGTTATGCGGGAATTTTTCAACAACATAAAAATCAACGACGAAGTCAACGCCAATGGTGATTTTACATTGGGCGAAAACCTGGCCGATTATGGCGGGGTGACGATTTCGTATACCGCATATCGGGAATTTGGCACGCCGTCAAACACAACCGCGGGGCTGACATCGGATATGCGATTCTTTCTGGCGTATGCGGGCGTATGGGCGCAAAATATTCGCGAAGCGGAACGGTTGCGCCTGACCAAACTGGACGAACATTCACTGGGTAAAAATCGTGTGAATGGAATCCTGCCACATATTGATGCGTGGTATGATGCGTTTGATATTCGTCCTGGGGATAAAATGTATATTCTGCCGGGTGAACGCGTAAAGTTATGGTAATAAAAAATGCGCCAATGGCGCATTTTTTATTTTCCTTTTAAAATACGTGCTTTGTTTTTATCCCATTCGCGCTGTTTGATTGTTTCGCGCTTGTCAACCTTGTTCTTGCCATAGCCAACACCCAACAGTACTTTCAGTTTACCGCGATTGTTAAAATATAATTTCAGTGGTACAATCGTCGCACCTTTTTCCTGTAATTTCCCAATCAGGCGATTTATCTGGTTGCGGTGCAATAATAATTGGCGACTGCGACGTTCGTCAAAATTCACGATGCGCGCTGCGGTTGGTAATTTCTGAATTTCCACCCCTGCCAGGAACAAATTATCCCCGCGCCGCTGCACAAATCCGTCAACTATCGTCACTAATCCATAGCGAATTGATTTAATTTCCGCCCCTGTCAGGGAAATTCCCGCCTCTATGGTATCTTCAATAGAATAACTGTACCGCGCCTTGCGGTTTTCAGAAACCTGACCTGATTTAATTATTTGACGTGGCATTTTGGATATAATCTCTTTACATTTTCGGCTAGTATAGTTTCTAATTCGTCCATTTGCAAATTTTTTATATTTGCCAATACCCGTGCGGTTTCCACCACCATTGCGGGTTCGCATACCTTGCCACGATATGGCACCGGTGCACAGTACGGCGCATCGGTTTCAATAACAATGCGGTCTAGCGGAATTTTTGCAAATGTTTCACGAATTTCCGCCGCATTTTTGAATGTTAAAATTCCACTGGCCGAGAAAAAGAAGCCTCTGTCCAGCATCTTTTTGGCCAAGTCCCATGAACTGGTAAAGCAATGCATTACGCCACCAATATCACCCGTCAGTATGGCGGCTGTGTCTTCCTCAGCTTCGCGTGTATGAATTGCCACGGGCAGGGCGACCCGCCGTGCGATGTCCAGTTGCTGTTCAAATAATTTAATTTGTTGGTCGCGATTTTCCGCACCCCCGTGGTAATCCAGTCCAATTTCCCCAACGCCCACAACACGCGGGTCGGTCAATATATCGGTACTTAAATATTGTGCCGCATCCATTGGCGCGTATTCTGGGTGGATTCCAATGGTTGTATAAATATTATTATATGAATGTGCTAATTTTAACGCCGCTGGAATATCGCGCGGGTCGGCCGTCGGGCAAATCAGAATCCCAACCCCCGCATCGTGTGCACGCGCGATAACGCCGTCCGCGCCATCACAATAACTGTCGGTTAAATGGCAATGAGTATCTATAAACATTTTTTTATTTCTGTGATTATTTTGAAAATACCAATTTCAGGTTCCAAGTATATATTTTTTATATCTGCAATTGCACGGGTTGCATTCGGATACAGTTCCGCCAATCCGAAACGCGCAATCGCATCCAGTAAAATCCCATGCAGAGCCGCGTCCGGCGCAATTTTTTTTGCAATATTCATCATATCAGACGCACTGGCCCGTTTATCTGTCAGAACACTAATCAGTTCCGCATAAATTGCGTCGCCCCCCGATGTTTTCAGGTTTGCGATGCGCCCAAAACTGCCATTACTCAGTTTTAGTGTTTCGGTACTGATATCTTCGTCCGGTATAAATTTTATGCACAGTTCCCGCAACTGGGAAATTGTCAGGGGGCGCATCTTTTCCACGCGCGCACGTGACCGCACCGTCGGCAATACATTTGCCAATTGGTGCACAACTAATAAAAACAATGTTTTGGCTGGTGGTTCTTCCAGTAATTTCAAAATAGCATTTGATGCGGCGGTGTTTAATTGGTCAACTGAATCAATCAGCACCACCCGCCAATCACCCGACATAGATGACATCTGCATTTTATCAATCATTGCGCGCACGGTATAGACTGAAATAACCTTGCCGTCTGGTTTTGGTTTGCCGTCTTTGTCTATGTTTCGGTCTTGGTCAATTATAAAGAAATCACCGACATTGCCATAAACCATTTTTGCAATTTTGTATGCTAATGTGGCTTTGCCAATTCCCATTGGCCCGGTCAGCATCCATACCGGATGAATTGGGTGCGTGTCGCGACGTGACCACGCATCCATGAACGCGCGCAGGGTATCCGCATGTCCGACCAATGTTTCGTTATCCATTGGGTGGGGAAATTTATATTCTGAACTTGCTTTTTTACGTGGTGCCATAACTTTTACTTGCCCCAAATCATAAATTTAATATTTCTTATTACACGCCCCAGGAATTGAGTCTTGCTAACTTTATCCTTGGCAACCAGCGGTGCACGCGCCAATACGGTCCCATTTTGTTCCGCAATCAGTTCACCAATTACATCGCCCGAACGCACTGGTGCGGTCACGGGTTCATCGTATCGTGCCAATACACGTACCCCACGCATACCGTCCACCTTGTCCACGGTAATGGCAAATGGCTTTGCAACGGTTGCTACAACCATTGGTTCGCGTCCGTACCAGACCGGAATTTCCGCAACTTTATCACCAGGCTGGAAAAATACCTTGTTCATAGTTGTTGTAAATCCGTGGTTTAATAATTTTTTCATTTCGTTAGCTAATGCATCATGTCCCCTGCCATTAAATCCATTTATAACCCCAATCAGGCGACGACCGCCAATCTTGGCACTGGCAACCATACCATAACCACCATCGGCCGTATGTCCGGTCTTTAATCCGTCCGCACCAGGCATAATGAATAATAATTTGTTATAGTTTACCGTGTGCGTACGCCCCCATTCGCGGCACCAGTCCGTCTGATGTCCCTTAAATTCAAAACGCTTGGTCGCAAACATTGGATAAATGTCCGGGTAATCTGAAATCAAATGTTGGGCCAGTATCGCCAGTTCGCGACTGGTCATCAAATTATTTGGATTGGGCAGGCCACTTGCATTGCCAAATGTGGATTGTGTCATGCCGATACTGCGGGCTTTCTTTTCCATCATCGCGGTAAATGCGGACTCAGACCCCGCCAACTTTTCCGCCACAACAACCGACGCGTCCCCGCCCGATAAGACAATCAACCCCAAAATCAAATCACGCACACTGATTGTCTGTCCCGCAACCAGGCATATTTTACTGGCCGGATACCATTCGGGTCGGTTATAGTCCGCGTTTTCGCTAACCGGGAATCTGGTATCCATTGTGATATTCCCAGCCGCCAGTTCATCAAACAACACCGCCAGTGTCATCAGTTTTATCATAGATGACGGTGGCATCAGTGTATCTGAATTCTTGGCGACAATTTCCACCCCCGAATCGTAATCTATCAGGAACGCAGATTTAGCCTTGGTCTTAAAATCTGCGGCATTCACCACACCCGTTATCAGTATAAAAAATAAAGCAATAATGTTCTTTTTCATCATACTTGAATACTAGCAGTTCTAAATGACATTGCCAATATAAAAATACAAATAAAAATCCCCCGAATGGGGGATTTTTTAGTAAAAAGAGAATAGTGGTGGATGTTATAAACATAAAATTGAGAATCATATAATCATTATTATTTTACTCACCACTTACACTGCCCATTTTTTTACAATAAAAAAACCGCCGTATGGCGTGATGACTGTGGGTTTGCGTGGATTTTTTATTGCCGAATCCAAACGGTCCATTATTTTCAGCATTTATTCACATATATTTTACCGCGGAAATCGGGGCTTTGTCAATTGGATTTTATGCCGAATCCAAAGGACCGTTTTCCCACTGTCCCCAGTTTTTAGAAAAGAATAAGGAGGTAAATAAAAATGAGCAAAAAGATAAAGTATTTTTGGGTGCGTTTATGTGGCTTTGTTGTGGGGATGTTGTCGTATCCTTTTGATGCCAAAAGTGATTTTGATACCACTTATACAAATATAGATTCATGTGACGGGGAATTATTTGATTCCGCAGACCTAACCGTGTACGAAGCCTGTCTGCGATGTTTTACTCCATCTGAAATAGGGGTAGAGGTTATTGATGGTAACTATTACGGAGATGATATTGAGTTTCGTTTCAATATGTCAGACTGGGAAAAATCTGATTTATTTCCATACGAATGTGAATATGTTACAAAATGGAGGTGTATGGAAGGCTATTATGGCAGCTCATATTTTGGTGCCTTTTCAGATGAAGGTGACTGCCTTGGAACAATAATGTCTCCTTGTACACCGTGTCCACAAACCGGAGGGACCGTATCGTCAGATACCGGTGCCTATGGTACAGGAAGTTATATAGGTATTTCATCCTGTTATGCAGCATCTGGCAAAGATTATACAGGTACATATAATTATAGTCCGTATTGCTATTATAATACAGCTTTGTCATAAAAAAATTCCGCCATTGGCGGGATTTTTTAATAATGTGAAGCAATATGTAATAATATACTGATTACAAAAATTATCGTTATAAAGCCCAGTATAATTTTCTGTGTACGATGTGTGACCGCACCGTGGCAATTATTACACTCGCATTTACAATCGCGCATAATCAGCCACCATGAAAACCCCAACATAACACCGGAAAAAACAAATAACCACGGTTCCATCCAGTGGGGTAACAAATGAAAATGCGCCGCATCCGGTGCAACCAGTCCGACAATCGCCAATATCATCGGCACCCCACAACAAAAAATATGTGGCAGAATGGATGCAACAATTCCAATTTTAACGGCTTTGTTTTTCATAAAAATCCTTTTTAGTCGCGCAATTATAACCGAATTTATCATAATGTAAAACAATAAAATATTGACAGTATTCCTGTTTGTGCTATAAACACATTGTGTCAGAATCTAATGGTGTCTTTATCAGTCCATCTTATGCATTCCAGGATATGGGGCCAGTTTATTTATTCACAAATGAAAATATATCGGGCACATTAAAAACTGCGGGCGATATATCGGGGGCGCGGGTGTTGACGGTTGGCGCATCGGGCGACCACGCGTTTGAAGGCCTTTTGGCAGGTGCCTCACGCGTTGATACATTTGATATAAACAGTGCCCAGAAAAATGTTATTGAATTAAAATCACATATGATACAACACCTGGGATACAGTGATTTTATGAATTTCTTTTTTGATAGTCATGATTTTTTTTACCATAAAATATTACATCCTATCCAGCCATATTTTTCCAAAAACTTAAACGATTTTTTGAAAATTTGCACGGGAGAAAATATGCGTTCAAATTTCAAATATCGGGCCGCGCATACCTCTGATTATAATATAAAAAATTTACAATACATCGCCACGCCCCAGAACTATGAACGGTTGCGGACGCACCTGGTAAAAAAACCGGATTTTATTCATTGCGATATTGCTAATTTATCGGCAAAATTGACTGGAAAATATGATTTGATTTTGTTGTCAAATATATTTGATTATATGTATTCTAATTCCCGTGATACCGAAGAACGCCTAACGCAATTTTCCCGCAATATTTTATCGCCCCTGATTACGAATAACCTAAACCCATCTGGACGCGTATATTTTCATTATATGTGGGGTGCAAATCCCGGCGCATGGATAAATTTTGTGCAATATTATTCATCTAAACACAATCCAAAATTATCGTTGACCGCCCGCACAATCAACGCGGCATATCATAGCGATGAATACGATGTGGTGCTGTATGCTTCACAAAAGCACAGATAGTTAAATTATGGCGTCCCCACCAGGGCTCGAACCTGGATTTAATTCTTAGGAGGAATTTGTTCTATCCTGTTGAACTATGGGGACAATTCGTCCTGTCATTTTATTCCCCTGATTTTAATATTGCAAGTTCTAATCCGCACCTGTATAATGCCTGAGCTAAAAATAATTATAGAGGAAACGGAAATGGGAAACAGATTGATTGGTTATGGTTCCTACCTGCCCGAACGGGTCGTCGCCAACCAAGACTTTGAAAAAATTATGGACACATCCGATGAATGGATTGTGACACGCACAGGAATGCGCGAACGCCATTTTGCACGCGATGATGAAACAGTTGTTGATATGGCGACTATTGCGGCCCAGCGTGCATTGGATAACGCGGGATTGACAATTGACGATATTGATTTAGTCATTGTTGCCAATGTATCAGCCGAGTTAGATTTTCCGTCCGTCGGCTGCCAGGTTTTGGGTCGTCTGGGCGCAAAAAATAACGCCCCCGCATTTGATGTCAGGGGCGCATGCACTGGGTTTATATATGCCCTGCATTGTGCACGCGGATTCTTTACCTCTGGTATGCACAGACGCATCATGTTGATAGGGGCGGAAAAAATGTCGCGCTTTATTGACTATAACGACCGTTCAACGGCGGTTCTGTTTGGCGATGGCGCGGGGGCATTGATTTTTGAACATTCCACATCCAGTTATTCTGGCATTATAGATACGGTTATTATGTCCGACGGTACTGAATTTGATATGCTGCATGGCAGTCCCGACCATCACATCATGATGAATGGTCCGGAAACTTATAAAAAGGCGGTGCAACTGATGCCGGATGCGGCAAATTACATTATGGAACACGCCGGAATTACGGCCGATAATGTGGACTGGATTATCCCACACCAGGCAAACCTGCGCATTATACAAAGTTGCGCCCAGCGTTTGGAATTTCCGTTGGAAAAGATTCTGGTCACGGTGGATAAGCATGCAAATACCAGTGGCGCATCCGGTGTTTTAGCATTGGCATACGCATTTGATAATGATATTATCAAGCGTGGACAGTTGATTTTGTATCCCGCGTTCGGCAGTGGCTTGACTTGGGGCGCGGCATTGATTAGAGTATAAATAATTGGGGTATAAAAAATGACAACAGTAACAAGAAGTAATTTTGCAGACAGACTGCGTGAACGTTTTGGTTTAACAACTGCGGACGCATATAAAATGGTGGATGTAATCTTTGATGAAATCCGCGAATCTTTAATAAACGGGGAAGAGGTTAAATTTGCCGGTTTTGGCAGTTTTAAAATCTTGGACAAAAATGCTCGTATGGGGCGCAATCCCAAAACGGGCGAGGCAGCTTTAATAACCGCCCGCCGTGTTGCGACATTCCGGCCCAGCACCGAATTTCGCGACCGCGTCGCAAATCACAAGTAAAAATCCCGCAATGCGGGATTTTTTTCTATAAGCCCAAATGTGGGACGGGGCGGAATTACCAACGATTTATCGGCGTTGGAAAATTAGTATTTGTTTAAAAGTTTTGTTACGTCCACACCACTCACTAACCACTAAAATTGCTCTTTGTTTTCTGCTGTTTGCTTATTAAAAAACACTCATTGGGCGGATTTTTGTACCCGGAATTCATACCTGGTGCAATCTGTTGGCGAATCAGTCAGAATAAACCACAAAGGGAGGCACCAAATGTTTCTAAGATATAAAATCTGGTTCACAACCATAACAATATATGAAATCTTTGCCGTATCAATTCTGCATTTCCAGCGCGTCTGTGATGCGATATTTATGCCAAGCTTTTGCGATACCTGGTATCGGTATTTCCTGTTTTGCGTTGCGGTCCCCTTGGTGGCATACATTATCGGCATCTGGATACGCCAGATTTATATCGCCCACCACCGCCATTATTTTGTGCGTCGCGTGCGCGAGTCCGTAAAAAACATTGCGTCTACAATCCGCGAACAGGCGTCCGAGCATATTTCCACCGCCGACATAGAAAAGCTGATTGCTGCTGCGGTTCTGGTTGGTGTTAAACGTTATGCCGACCGTCATCCAAATGTTCGTATGACTATGGATGAAGCCCTGGGCTATTCTGCGTCGGACACTGCGCCGCGTAAACGCTCGGCCAGTGCGACTAAATCCAAAAGCACACGAAAAAAATAATCTTTTCCTTTCTCACACCCCAATCCACCCGCTTGGGTGGATTTTTTATTGACAATATTGCGTTTTGTGCTAATTTGTCTCGTATGGAAGATAAAGACGAAGTTATTTTAATATCGCCGGAAAACTCTGCGGACAAACCGAGTTTTGCTCAGCGTTTTCGCGAACGGTTGATTTATCCATTTCAAAAGGGTCGCTTTTATGCCCAATGGGCAAACGCGCCGGTTGATATGCGTTTTCGTCTGACTAATAAGTGTAACGAAAGTTGCGCGCGTTGTTTTGAGTGTTCGTCCCCAAATAATCCGTTGAATTTTATTCCTGTTGATGATGTGGCGCACTATGCAAATCATCAAAGCATCCATTTTTCCAATATTTTTATGACGGGTGGTGAATGGTCACTGATATATGATGCGCATCCGCATTATATGCGCAAAATTTTTGATAAATTGGATTTATCTAAATCAGATGAATATGTCCTGCAAACCAATGCGCGGTGGATACATGGCGCACACAGTAGTGAAATTCTGGGTGATATAAAGTATATCCAATCAAAACTGGGCGTGCAAAATCGGGTGCTAAAATTGGATATGTCCGTTGACCGCTATCGCAGTCCCAAAAGCCTGGACGCCACGCGCGATGTTATTTTGACTGTTGCCAGCGACCCAGATTTTCGGCATACAAAAATTCGCATTATGTCCTGTGCGCTGGATGCACAAATGACAAACCGGCACGTATTGCAACCGGAATTTTTTGAGCCTCGCGGTGTTAAATTAGATTTTGAACCGCGTTCATGGTACAATCCGTATTTTCAGATTTGCTATGCCAACAACACACGCATAGTCATTCACGAAGAATTCCCAACTATGTCAATCGGTCGCGCAAAGCAAAATGGTATCGGATATAAAATTTATTACCCATTATTGCAGTGCGGCGGCCTGCAACCAGAAAATACAAAAATGGAATTATCGCTACGCGAAGACGGTATGGTAAAATGGCACAATTGGTACGATTGGAACATTATGACACCGTACGCTGACGCCACTGGCAAAAACAAACCGTTGGAACAAATTAAAGCAGAACTGGTTGATATGGCGTGGCCACGTCTGTTGCGACATAATATAAAAAATACAGTATTGAATCTGTTGCCGATATATGGCAATTTGCGCCAAATATATATAAACCGCCAGATACAAAAATCCTGGGACGCAAACCGCAAACAATTCCAATTCACCGCCACATGCGTCAAAAAGTTGTAAAACAAAAAACGCACCAAACGGTGCGTTTTAATCCTGGTGCCGGTTGTCGGACTTGAACCAACGACCTACTGATTACAAACATTGTTCAGGGTGCGTTTGTGAACGCTTAAAAAATCCCGAAAAATCAAATTAGTGCCTGCGTTGAAAGGCGTTTTTTATTATCTATAATGGTCCACTTTGGGGACATTTTTTTCAAAATATATCAATAAAATTCAGTAAAAGTTGGGTGCCGAATTTTTGCTCTGAAAGCATCGGTTTTTTGAGGTTTTTGTGGCGTGCAAACTTATCGTTCTGGACCAAATTTGGACCATTTTTTATTTTTGAAAAAATATCGCCTTGATTTTAGCGGTTTTTGGCGGACCGTTCCACAGATTAATAATCTATGGTATCTTTTTGACATTTGCCGTAAGTTATTGTAAAGTGTCAGAAAACAAGGCAAAAGTGATGGCGACAATAGAAAAAAGAATAACCAAGGCAGGTGTTAAATATAGGGCGCGTGTTCGCGTTGAGGGAAATCTTATCCAAACAGCGACATTTTCCAGTAAAACATTGGCGCGTGAATGGGCGGCCAAAACTGAAACAGAAATGCGCGACCAAAAGCACATGCCCAATATGAATGCGCGTAATCACACTTTTAGCGAATTGTTGGTATTGTATAAGCGGCATATTGAAGATAAGGGATTGCGGTCCGCCAAGAATTTAATCACCCAGTTGGATGAATGGGACAAGTTTATTGGCACGACCAAATTGTATTCTTTGACCCCAACAGTTATAAGCAGTGCATTGGACCAAATTGCAAAAATCCAATATGGCAAGCGACCTAAAAGTCCTGCAACATTAAACCGATATTTGGCTGCGTTAAGTTGTGCGTTGGCCTATGGTGTAAAAACGCAGGGCTGGTTGGATACAAATCCCGTGACAAGGGTTGAACACAAACGCGAAAACAAGGGGCGTACACGCTTTTTAAGCGATGCAGAGCGGGATCGGTTATTGAATGCCGCCAAACAATCAAAAAATAAGGAATTATACACAATCATCGTATTGGCGATTTCAACTGGTGCCAGACGTGGGGAAATATTGTCCCTGAAATGGGCAAATGTTAATTTGGATAGTGGTTGGGCGGTTCTAGAACATACCAAGAATGGTGAAATGCGTGGCCTGCCATTGTGGGGACCTGCATTGGATTTGTTGCGCCAGTTGTATGAAAAGCGAAAATCCGACATATGGGTATTTCCAAATGATAAAAATTCGGGACCATGTGAAATAAAACGCAGTTGGGCAACCGTGGTGGCCAAGGCGGGGTTGCGTGATTTCAGGTTTCACGACCTGCGGCACACCTGTGCCAGTTATTTGGCAATGAATGGTGCCAGCCCTAATGAAATCGCGGATGTCTTGGGGCATAAAACACTTTCTATGGTAAAGCGGTATGCGCACCTGTCCAATGCGCATAAAAGCAGTGTCGTGGCCAGTATGAACGCAAAAATATTCGGTGGTGCGGAATGATAAAATACATGCCTTTGCGTAAGGCGGATTTTACAACCAATGCGGTATTCGGTTGCGACAATGTGAAAAAATATAAAGCGGTCTTAGAATTGGCTTATAAAACAGTTTTTAAGAAAACTGATTATGTTAATATGTCGCGCAAAGAGTTGGTGCAATTAAATAAATTGCTGGGTTATTGTTTTGAATTGATTGAACACTATTGCCCTGATGATTTGCACAATATAAACAGTGTGACGATTTTGGGATATTTATCGCGTTCATTGTTGCATTTTGGCTGCGCGAATCATTTAAGTGCTGAGTTGATTTTGAAACACAGGGATAAGCCATCCGAAATAAAAATGTCGCGGATGTCATCATCGTGGATTCCAAAAACATTAAAAACATATTTGCGTAAATTTTATGCCAAGGCCATTCCGCCCGTTGATGATATAAGGATTAGCCCAGAAATTTTATATTCTGCGCTGGCAATGTATGTGTGTCGCGAACTGGCGTTGGATACAGGGCTGAATGACAAGGAATATAAAATTGCACATGTTTTGCGTATGTTCAAAAGGGAAATAGGAATTAGAACACATCACCAGTCCACTGGGCGATATCGCCAAAAACTCACCGATTTTGATGAATTGTATAAACAGTTTGTTGAAGAATACGACAAAGGTCGTTATTTTGATTGTGACAGCATTTTGCAATTAAAAGACGGAATTAACAAAGATTTTGAAGTAAGTATGGCTAAGGCCGCTGAATTTGTAAAAAGGTTAAAGGCAGAACGCGGTTCTGCAATATTGCCGTATCATAAGAATTTTATTAAAAAATCCTAATTTTCTGCTGAGTTCATTAAATAAAAAAGCGTGTCGCTACCTAGTATGCAATGCGCGTTTTGTTGCCTTATATTGTTTTTATCAAAGACGTCGGCAAAGACCAACGGTTTGTAAAAAAATACCAAAATAAAGGAAAATATATATGAATTCAGCAATAATTATTCCGCATTACTTAACAGTAAAACAATTTGCAAAAAAACACCCTGCATTTTCTGAGGGCAGCATCAGGGACCTGGTATTCCACAGCCCATTCAATGGACTGAATGACATGGGGGTAATCCACCGTGTTGGTGCCAAGATTTTGATTGATGAAACCAAATTCTTTGACTGGGTTTCTACAAACCCATCATCCACAGGCAGAATCAGAAAGGGGGCGTAATCATGACAGCAGACAATTTAACAAAAAATGAATCCGCCCAAACTGGCACGGATTCACAAAAGACTCACAAGGATAATAATATGAAAAACAATAACAGTCAAGATATACCAATGCCGACACTATGGCCTGAACCCGTAGATGGCATGGAATTAGTAAGTGCGTTGAAAGCATTGTTCGAACGCTTTTTGGTCCTGCCCGATGGCGCGTCAAGCGCATTGCCGTTTTGGGTGCTGCACACATATGCCATGGATGCGTTTTATTTT
Organism: Alphaproteobacteria bacterium; assembly: GCA_017463185.1. Lineage (GTDB taxonomy): Bacteria > Pseudomonadota > Alphaproteobacteria > Rs-D84 > Rs-D84 > Enterousia. The sequence goes on along the minus strand of JAFTPS010000008.1, from coordinate 124,605 downwards.
ACACCACGGTTGTGTATTTATTCGCCTGTTCCAAGGTGTGGTAAAACCCAATTGTTGCAGTTGTTGGAAATGACGGTCTATCGACCATTGAATGTTGCAGGTATAACTGCGGCTGGCGTGTTTCGCTGCATTGATGCCATGCATCCAACCTTGTTAATTGACGAGGCCGATTGTTTCATGAATGGGGACCAAACAATGCGCAGCGTTATAAATGCAGGATATCAGAAAAACGGACATGTGGTTCGCAATATTGATACCAAGTGTGGTTATTTGCCCAAAAGATTTGCGTGTTTTAGTGCGATGGCAATTGCAGGCATTGGTGAACGCGACAGCACCATAATGGACCGCAGTATCACGGTTGTAATGCGGCGTAAAAAGCCAAGCGACACTGTGGAAAGATTGCGTCCAAATGCATTGGTGTCCCACACTGAACAATTGCGCAGCATGTGCATGCGTTTTATGCGGGATAATGCCAGCGTAATTGGTGAAATTAACCCCACGATGCCCAAATTCCTGCACGATCGTGCCAAGGATATATGGGAACCGTTATTTGCCATTGCGTATTTAATATCGCCAGCCCTGGTAGATGAATTAACTTATGCTGCGGGTTGTTTGGTTCCAAAAAACGATGATGCCGAAGTCTTGGAAATTCAGTTGTTGGCCGATATTCGTGATGTATTCAATAACATTGGTTGTGATTTTATAGCAACCAAGGACCTGTTGGGGCATTTGTATCGTTGCGAAAGTCGACCATGGGGCGACAGGCAATATGGGCATGTCGTGTTAACCAATGTAAAATTAGCAAACATGCTGCATGGTTTTAATATAAGACCAGTCCAAAAGCGCGTTGGGGCAAAAACTGCCCGCGGTTATGAATTGGCGGCCTTTGAAGATGCGTTTCAATGTTATTTGCCCGATGAAACGGCTGAATATGAAACAGTGGAGGCCGCGCCTGAAATGCCTTGTCCCGTTGTCCCGCCTTGCGCACCAACAGTGGAAACAAACGCAGAACATACCGATAAAGATGACGACCAATTTTCACTGTGCAGCATCCTGCGTAAAAATTCAATTTTGAATGCAAAGCCCGTGGATGACACGAATATGTCCGTTGAACAGCGAAAAATTATGTATGAAAAAGTGTTTCAAGAGGCAGGACGCATAATGAACGAGATGGCAGAATCGACGGCAGAATCAGTGGTCCCAGATGATATGCCACTGTAAGCCACTGTGTAATGTGTAGGGTATATGTGCCAGACCAATATACCCCACCAATGTCCCCATGTATATTATTCACATACCCTATAACATACCATATAACATACTATCCCCCACCCACCCTAACAGGTGGTAATTGATTTTTATTATTTTTAGGTGTAGAATATGAAATGAATCCAATGGGAATTGGATTTTGGGCTGTTGCAAGCCTACTTCATTCGGTGCGAAAGCATCGTAATCTGATGTATTCGGTGCTTTTTGCATCGTTATCATCCCTAGCTGTTATGGCTGGGGGCTGTTGGTGTATATATAAAGACCACAGAATCAGTAATGAAGTGATTTGCAAACTCCCAGCCGCCTAATTCCCATGGCGGTCTTTTTATTATGTGGGGGCGACCTATGAAAAAATTTTTATTGTATTTTTTGTGTTTTTTTGGGATGTGCACAACTGGTTTAGCGGCATATAACACAACAGATATTTATTTGTTGGCCCAAAGCAAAAGCACAACAGAATTAAAAAAGATTGAAAGCATTGATGTCGTTGACTCAACTGGAAATACCGCACTGTGTTCCGCAATTAAAGATGGCGATGTTGATGCGTATAATTTATTAAAAGAAACCGGTGCAAATACAGAACACAAATGTATAAAAAAATACCTGCAGAACAATATCAAGCCTTTATTCAAAAAGTAGTGACAGCAAGTAAACCATGGTCTCTATTCGAGCTTAGTAAGTGGTCATTGGCTGGTGTTGGTGCAGCCGTTGTTGTCGGTAGTGCTGTTACTATGTCGGGAGGAAGTGGCTCAAGCGATGATGATAACAAGCTCGAAGCGAATCAAAACCAGAATGCATCCTGTAGGGAGCGCGGATATTTATATGGCTATTCAGATTCGTGTCCAGATGGATGGGTAAAAAATAGCGCAGACTATTGTAATGTTGATGATGGAACGGGCGTATGGTTTAAGTGCGATGTGGCGCAAACATGCTCGGCTGATTATCATAAAGAATGTGGTGCAGGTTATGATGAAGTTTTAGGTGACATATGTTTGTCTGGGACAACTGTTTATAAACGCTGTGTGCAATCAACTTGTGATTATCAAACAACATCGTGTTCTGGGGCGTATCAAGAAACAGGAAATGTTTGTCAATCAGGTGATGTGGTTTATAAAGAGTGCGAACCGATTAAGTGTGGTGCGCATGGCGTTTGGTCTGAACAGGGATGCGTTTGTGATGCTGGGTGGAGTGGTAAAAATTGTGATGTGCCAGAGGTGTGTCCTTATACGACCGTCTCGTGTGCATATGGGTATGTTGCAACAGGTGCCACATGCCAATCTGGCGATAAAATATATGTGCAATGTGTATTAGACAGTGATAATTATATTGAGCAGAATGGGCAAGTGTATCAGAAATTAAATTGTGTGCATGGCTCTCAAGTCACAGATAGCTGTTCTTGTGAAAACGGTTGGACAGAATATTTATGTGACACACCTGCAGATTGCTCGTATAATACCACTTCTTGCACAGGCATGTATCAAGAAACAGGGAACACCTGTCAATCTGGTGATGTGGTTTATAAAGAGTGCGAACCAATACAATGTGGTGCAAACGCTAATTGGTCTGAAACTAAATGCATATGTGTCTCAGGATATGGGAATTGGAAATCTGAGGTTGGCTGTCATGACTTATCAAATTGTGGACCCCATGCGTACAGTGATGGCTCAAATTGTATTTGTGAACCTGGGTATACAAATTGGACCAGCGCAGGATGTCGCCAAAGAAGAGATTCGATAGTGATAAATAATTCGACGTCAGAAGAAGATATTGTAGGAATATCTAATTCTTCGCAGTCATCGTATTATAGCATAGTAAACATAAATAATTCTACAGACAGCAATGTTACAGCAATATTAATTGACGATGTCCAAAATGGCGGTTGGCCAGTAAGTATTGGTAATAACCGCATAATATATATCAAAAATAGTGGTGATGGGGATGTTGTAGGGGTCAAACATACAAATAATCTTGGTGAGTTAACTGCTAATTCTAGCGATTCAGAAAATTTGGCATCGGGCGGTGGAATAACTATTTCCAATATTGGCAATGGGGATGTTTATGGTATCTACAATAGTATGGCTGATGTTAGTGCAGACACACCGTCCTTTTCCGTAAATTCATATGTAAATTATAATAATAGGACGCATGGGGGTGAATCTTTTCGGCCAATCGCAACGATAGACATAAATAATATGGGCGACGGTAATGTGTATGGTATGTGGGGGCCGCATTTAAGAAATACACACGTTTCAAATGTATTGAGCAGTGTGGAGCATGATTATTTTTCGGGCGTTTATGCAAAAATAAATATAGTGAATAACGGTGCAGGGAATGCGTATGGTATGTATGTTATAAGTAGCGGAGATTATTATGGTTCTATATATGATTCAGTAAATGCAGAATATGGCACAGGGGACATAACGATTAAAAATGTGGCGGAGGGTAATGCTTTTGGTATGTTTAGTGGCTCTGATTCAACCTACAACGCATATAACGGCCATTTGCAAATGAGAGCTAATGGCAATATAAATATAACAAATGATTCTTCGGGTAATGTTTATGGAATGTATGGTGATAAAATATACAATGCTTACAGTGCGGGTAACAATACCTCAAGACCTGAGGAGGCAAATGGTCAGATTGTTATATCAAACAATAGTATTGGTAATGCGTATGGTATGTATACAACTTCGGGTTTAGCTGTGAATGCATCGCGAAACGGCAGCGGGAGTATAAAAATACTAAATAAGGGCTCTGGCGCCGCGTATGGCATGTTTGGCGCAAATATTGAAAATGAATGTTGGGATGGATATTGTATAGGGGCAGTTAATGCAAATATAGATTTAATCAATTATGTGAATGGAAATGTTTATGGTATGTATGGCACAACTATGGCAGAAAATGGCAAGCAAGGAACAGCAAATTCCAATATCAATATACAAAATCTTGGGACGGGTAATGCGTATGGTATGGTTACAAACAGTGGCAGCATAACAAATGGCGGTATAATAAATATAAACAATATTGGTGGTGGCATTGCCGTCGGTATGTATGGTGGCGAGGGCTCCGTTATAGATAATTTTGGTGAAATCAACATAACACAGAATTTGTATGTGGACACCGATGGGACTTTATATGAACCTGCTATGAACGCAAACAGTAAAGCATTTGGAATTTATGCTAAATCGGGTAGTGTCGTAACCAATTATGGTGCAATTAATATAGCAGCTGATGGCGAAGCTTATGGTATATACGCTGAGAGTGGTTCAACGGTTTATAATTATCAGGATGCGGTAATCACTGCTACAATCACATTAAATGGCGATGTGTGTAGCGGTGCTGATTGCAATACCGGCAATTATATAGTCTTAAATGGGTCAACCTTGGTAAATGCGGGGACGATGTCTGCAGATACACTTAGTTTGAACTCAATGGGTGGAACTGTACGTGCCGCCGCTGGTTCTCGATTTGTGGCAACGGATGCGATAACTGGCGACTTGAATATATCCAGCGAATTGGTGTCCAGTGGTAATCAGACAACCTATGTGGCCGAAAACATGATTGATGCAGGTGATGTGTCTGGTTTGAATCTGGTATCTGAATCTGCTTTGTTTAATGCGAGATTGGCCAGTAACGGGCACGATGTTGTTATGACTATGCGTGGGTTTGATGAATTCACAGACAACAAATCTTTGGCTGCATTTTTGGAACGCAACTATGCAACAGGCAATAATACCGATTTGTTTGGTGATTTGAAGTCTATCGGCACAAATGCTGCATTTATGGGGGCTTTGAATGGGTTCTCAGGCCTCGGTGCATTCAATCAGTTTGCCAACGAAGATTTGGCGGCTATGCGTGAAATGAACTTTTCCATGAATGAACAGCTGTTTGAAACCAGTGGTCGTGATGATGTCGATATCAGCGGTGGTGTAAATTACTTCTCGTTCAGCAATCAAAGCGGTGTTGGTTCGGGCAGTTATGGCCTGTCGATTGACCGTATTTCAGACAAATGGAAAATGGGTTATGGGATATCAATGGCAAATATCAGCACCGGTAACGACGATGGCATCAACCGCCAGAATACAATCGGGCTGTTCTATATGCCAATGACCTATACTGACTCTGGGTATGAAGTTATTGTGAATCCAAAGATGGGCTTTGCACGCAGCGAATATAATCGTCAGGGATTCAATAACATGTCTTATGAGGGTTATATTGAAAAGCGTATCTTTGGCTTGATGAACGACATCCGGTATCCTTTGACCTTTGGTAATTGGACTGTTGCACCGAACCTGGGGTTGAATACAATTGTTTATAACCAAAGCGGACATGAAGAAAACAAGATGTATGGTCTGATTATCCCAGATTCAAATCTGGTATCAGTAGAAGCCGGTTTGGGACTGTATGCAAAATATGATCGTACACTTGCAGACAATTCCAGATTATCATTCAATACGGGACTGATGGCATATCGTGAATTTGGCGATTGTTATAACATTGAATTGGGCATACGTGGTATGGACGGTACATTTAATCTGTATGATGATAACTTGTACGATTATCGTGGTGCAGCAACAATCGGATTCAAGTATGACAGCGGTCGATTGAACCTGTACGGTAATGCACAATACTTTACCGACAGCGACAGTTATATGAATCTGAAAGCTGGAATAAGATTTGCGTTCTAGCAAATATGTAATTTGCACAAATTGTGGAAATCAGAGGGACGGTATCCCATACCCCCCCTATGATTGTCGGGTTAAAATTTGGTTTCTGTGTAAAAAGAATGCTTTTTTGCCGTATTTCTGCGCAATAAATGCCCTGTGTCAGCGATTTGGTTGTTGGGTGGCATGACTGTACCATAAAAACATTTGGCCGTTGTCGGGGCAAAAAATTACAAGGCGCTGGACCAAAACTGGACCATAAAAAAATTTTTAGTGTGCCGATGATTTTATCGCGGTTTTCTGTGGCTTTTATGGGGATTTTTTTGGTCCAAATTTGGGACATTTTATTCCAAAAAACACAAAAAAATGCCATAAAATTCAAAAAATAGTGATTTTCAAAACAAATAAAAAACCGCGGAAATCCGCGGGAATCTGGTGCCGGTTGTCGGACTTGAACCAACGACCTACTGATTACAAATCAGCCGCTCTACCAGCTGAGCTAAACCGGCAATGCCCCACAATTATACATATCCACGCGCGCAACGCAAGCAAAAAAATCATAAAAGCCTTATTTAGCAGTTGTGCGGGGCTGTATGGTTTGCTTTTTATTGTTTTTTGGTGTATTATACGCTTAGTGACTTTAGATTGAGAAAGGGCGGAATATGGCTAAATTCAAGACAGAAGATGAAGTTAGAACAGAGGCGGGGCAAATTTTGGGGTTGTGTAATTCTGAAAAGTGTGTTGCGGGTGTTGGTCAGTTGACCACATTTAATAAATTGGGGTTCAAAGGTATAGTAGATAAGCCAGACGGTTGGTTCTTTCCTGAGAGTAGAAATGAGCCGGCAATTATTCTTGAAACAAAGTCGTCGGATAAAGATTTGTCTAAAAAAGAATGGGTTAGAGAATTACAAAAGAATGTAGATATTGCAAAACGGCGCTATGACAAAGTTATAGGCATTTTGTATAACGGATATGATACCGTTGTTTATAAAGATGGTCGAAAACTAGATTTGCAGAATCAACTGTTTGCGAAAGAGTATTATTTGAAGCTGTATAATCAGACTTCAATTGATAAGAATTTGATTTATACACTTACCAAGAAAATAAACGATAACTTGCATTTTAACTTTGGTATAAAAAATTTAAATCATCGTATGATTTTTACAGCATGCGCATTGGTTGCTAAGCGATATGGCGCATTGTTGTATCATGGTATGAACTGGGATACGTTGAATACATCAGTTTTATCGACATTAAAACAATCGTATCAAGATTCTAGACGAATAAATCAAAAGTTGGATTTAATAGAAGAGTCGTATAAGTCGATTCAATGTAATTTTTCTGAAAATGCTAATGCTATAGATGATTTTATAGATTCTGTGAATGCCATTTCTGAACATTTGAATTCCGATTATTGGAACGGCGAAGATGTTATGGGGATATTTTTTAATGAATTTACTCGGTATAAGGGCAAATCCGAAGCGGGACAGGTTTTTACCCCAGATCACATAACATCGCTGATGTATCGTATAACGGGAACAACGCATAAAGATAGGGTTTTAGATGCCTGTTGTGGCAGTGGTGCTTTTTTGACCAAGGCTATGGCAAATATGATACGTGAAGTTGGTGGTAATGCGAATGAAGCGGCAGTCAAGAAAATAAAAAATGAACACCTGTTCGGGGTTGAGTTTGACAAAGAGGTCTTTACACTGGCGTGTGCCAATATGCTGATTCATAAAGATGGAAAGACAAATTTGACACACGACGATAGTCGCACGCCAGCGGTCGGTCAATGGATTCGTGAACGAAATATAACGCGTGTGTTAATGAATCCGCCATACGAAAAAAAATATGGTTGTATGGAGATAGTAGAAAATGTACTAGATAATGTCATGGACGGCGCAATTTGTGCATTTATTTTGCCAGACCAAAAATTAGTGGTGGAAAAGAAAAAAGCAGAGCGTATTTTGCAAAATCACACATTGCAAAAGATAATTAAATTACCTGATATTTTTGCGGGTATGGCGGGTGCTAGCACGTCAATATTTATATTCAAAGCCCATGAAAAACATGAAAACAAGCAGATCTTCTCGTGTTGGATTCCAGACGATGGTTTCGAAACGGTTAAAAATCAGGGGCGGCACGATATCAGAAAAAAATGGCCGGCGCTGGAAGATTATTGGGCTGATGTAATTTACAAACAGTCAGGAGATGCTTCTGTCCAGTGGCTTTTGGCAACGGAGCCGTTGTGTTATAAAATGCCAGAACAAGAGTTTTCAATAGACGAAAAAGACTTTAAGAAAACGGTTTTAGATTATGTTTTATTTGAAGCGCAAATAGACGAAAAAGACTTTAAGATAACAATTACTAATGTAAAGGCGGACTAGTGATGGGTGGGTTATTATCTTATATTAAAAATAACAATCAACCAAAACCAGTTGATATTTCAAACTGGACTAAATTCAAACTGACTGATTTGTTTGACATATCAGGCAGCACAACAACCAAAAAACTGGTTTTAGAATCCAGTGGCGATGGTGAATACCCTTATGTCACAACCCAAGCGACGAATAATGGGATATTTGGATATTATGCCATCAAAACCGAATTGGGTAATTGCTTGACAGTTGATAGTGCTGTGTTGGGATCGTGCTTTTATCAAGATAAGGACTTTTCCGCCAGTGATCACGTGGAAATATTGCGACCAAAGTTCAAGATGTCCAAAAATATTGCGTTGTTTTTGGCTACGCTTATAAATAAAAACGGTTGGTTGATAGGGTATTCTTATGCAAAAAAACGGTCGCAAAAGGCATTGGCAACAGAATCAATTTATCTGCCAACAACACCAGATGGAAAGCCGGACTGGGACTATATGGAGCAATTTATCGCAGAAATCTACACACACACACAGATTGATTTTGTAAGAGTAAAAAAATTTAAGAATGAAAAACGTGAAGTAAAAACATCCGATTGGGCGGAATTTAATGTCGGGCAACTGTTTCAGATTGTTCGCCCCGTTGCACGCAGTGCAAAAAACTATGATGATGGCACGATACCATTTGTTGCGTCTGGAAATTTTAATAATGGGGTTGAAAGATATGTTAATGCGGAACGCGAAGCAAATTTGGATCGTGGAAATTGTATAACGGTTAGTCCCCTAGACGGTAGTGCTTTTTATCAAGAACGTGATTTTGCAGGGCGTGGTGGTGCTGGTTCGTCTGTATTAAAACTGTATAATGAAAATCTGAATAAACATAATGCGTTATTTATTTGTACGGTTTTGAAAAAAATAGGCAGTCACTTTAATTACAGCAAAATGTTGTCTGCGGATAAATTGGCGAAATTAAATATAAAATTGCCCGTCCAGGCAAATGGCGACCCAGACTGGGATTTTATGGCGCGGTATATATCTACTCATGTTTCTCTTGCTAGAACCTTAGTTTAATATAAAATTCCCTTGCCTTTGTATTTATTTCGGGCAGAATAGGGGGTATGAATACGAAAAAACTACCTGAACTATTGGCGCCGGCAGGTACGCTGGACGCTTTTAAAACCGCCATTTTATATGGCGCAGATGCTATTTATGCCGGCCTTCCTGGGTTTTCTATGCGGGCACGTGCAAAAATCACAACCGACGAAGTAAAGCAAGGAATAGAACTGGCGCACGCCGCGGGCAAGAAAGTATATTTGGCGTTTAACCTGTTTGCGCACGACCACGAATATGCAAATATGCCACGTGTGGCGGAAACTATTCGTTATTTGCAACCTGATGCGTTGATTGTATCTGATCCCGGGATTGTGATGTGGGTGCGTGAAAATTTCCCAGATATGCCTATCCACATTTCAACCCAGGCGAACATTTGTTCGGCAAAAACCGTGAAGTTCTGGCAAAATGCGGGCGCAAAATTGTGTGTTTTGGCGCGCGAAGTATCACATGACGAATTTAAAAATATTCGTGCAGAGTGCCCCGATATTGGCCTGGAAATCTTTGTACATGGTGCGATGTGTATGTCGTATTCTGGGCGTTGTTTATTGTCTAATTTTATAACTGGTCGTCCGGCGAACCGTGGGGCGTGTGCGCAACTGTGCCGCTGGAAATACGATGTGATTTTGCGCGAACGTGAATCAGGTATTGAAATGCCGATAGAAGAGGACGAACGTGGCGCATACATTATGAATTCACGCGATTTGTGTCTGATGCCACGACTGGGCGAGGTGATTGATGCTGCGCCAGATAGTTTGAAAATAGAAGGTCGCAATCGGTCCGAATACTATGTTGGGTCGGTTGTTCACGCATATCGCTGTGCGATGGATGCGTATGTGGCGGATTCCGAAAATTTTGACCCAGAACCCTTTATGGCGGAATTAAATCGTCTGGAAACACGCGGTTATACAACGGCGTTTTTTGACGGACCGCTGGGGCCCAGTGCGCATAACTATGAAACAACGCGCAGTTCGTCGGACTTTCACGCAGCGGGTGTAATAACGGCGGTGGATGACGAAAATATCACCCTTGAATTAAGAAATGAATTACGAACTGGGGACACGATTACATTTATCCTTCCCCATACTATGGATGCGGTATCGGTAAATTTGCCCCAGATTATAAATGCCGCCAATGGTGAAGTTCGCCCTAAATTATCCGCTGGCCAGAAAAACAGTATTTTAATCCCGCGTACATGGCTGGGCGGCGCACATGCCGATAAATTCGTTCCCTATGTCTTGGCCTATGCTGCCAAGCACCATCAATAAAAATCCCGCCATCGGCGGGATTTTTTTTACTGGCTGATTTTGTGCTTTATTTCACGGATGCGAGCCAAGATTTCTTTCAAGTCAGCCTCGGTTGCGACGGGGGCAGGGCGGGAACGAACTTCATCCGCCAGGACTATACACAACGTCGCTAATAATGCACTTTCCGGCAAAGGACCAATTTTATCCAGAATCTGGCGCGCACGTGTATCAACCATTTTCCCCAATTCCAACAGGCGGGCTTCCTGGCCGTCTTCACAGCCCATGGGATAATTTTTATTCACAATTGGTATGGATACTACACTCATTTTAACTTCTTTAATATAGATATAGATTGCTCAATCATATCAGTTGCACGGGCATTTTTATCCCGCAGATTTTTGACCTGTTCGGTCAGGATTGCAACCTCTAAATCCGTTTGTTTCCCAGCGGCGACGGCGGTTCCTCGCAGACGAGCAGCCGCTTCTTCTAGTGATGCCAGTTCCTGGAAAATGTGTTGTTTAATATCTGCCATATTTTTAGTTTAAGACATTTTTTATATGCGTTCAACCCCAAAATGTGATATACTATACACATGTATTGCGGGGGAATGGATTTATGAAAACAAAAATCATTTATATTTCGGGTGGTGAAGTCTTTGATATGGCGGAAATTCGTGCCGCTTTTGACCAGGTACGTGGGGCGTTGGGCCTGGGGATGGACACGATTATGTTTGGCGTGCCGGTTGATGCGGACTGTGCATTGACTAATACTAATATGAAAGGGGCAACAGAACCCGTTGATACGCCAATTATTGAATCCACCGAACAACATGATTCCAGCCCGATTCCCGAACAAATTTCCGAAATTCAACCAATTATTGAATCCGTACCAGAGCCGGTAAAGTCCGCCCGCAAATCGCGCGCCCGTAAAGCCGTGACGGCAGAGGTGGATATTGCGGAAAGTGGTCCCGTTGAAAATATTGCTGAGCCAGATACCACCCCCACAACGACAGAGGCGGAAAAAGTAATCCCAATTTTATCTATCCTGGCCGCAAATCAGGACGCTCCCACAGATGACGCGTCCGAAACGGTGTCGGTTGATGTGGATAAAAAGCCGGAAATTATAGAAAAGGATATTGTGACCGAACCGGTTGAAATTACCGTCACCACAGCTGCAGAAGAGCCATTTGTCGCGGAAAGTGTCACCGAAACAGTTTCTGTTGACGAAGTTGAAATGATGGACGAAGCACCTCGTGCACCTGTTGAAAAAACATTGGAACAGTTGCTGGAAAGTATGACGCCACTGCGTGAAGAATTACACCCCACGGACACAGATGACCAATCCCCAATTATGGATGAAATGCCGATGTTTGACGAAGCGGATTCTGCAGACGCAACATTGGAACAATTGGCATCCGAATTTGCCGAAAACCAGGATAAAATTGTCCCAACCCCACGGGCGGAAAGTCACGGAAAAATTGGAAAGTTAAAAAATATCCTGCCGTTCAAAAAAATAAAACGTGACGACAACAGTTTTATGGGTGATTTGTTTGGTTGGGCGGGTATTGCCGCAAACGACGATGACTTTTCCATGCCGGGTTTCTTTACAACGGCCGCATCCAAGAAATAAATGAATACAGACACAATTATCAGATTACTGACCAATTCCGGTTTTCATAATGTGCAAACCGATGGCACAAATATATTGATGGAAGCCCCATCCTGTATCCTGCGTGCGTTTGAAACATTTGCGGATTACGCCTGGTTCGCGGTCACATTCGTGACGGGAATTTTAATCATAGGTTGGGCTTTGTCTATGATTCGCGGGGCCAAGAATGATATTTTTACGAACCTGCGTAATCTGATTTTAATATTTGGTATTTTAAGTCTTTCGGGGCCAATAATAAATCTGATTTATGGTGATGATTTGTTTGCACGTGGTTGTGACACAATAACTGTGCCAATATCGCAAATCAATGAAATGCTGGCAAGGCGAAATATAAAATTTGACACAAACCAGTATGAAAACTTTGATATCTATGATTCTGGTGTTGTGGAAACGCCCCTAGCGGAAGGCAATTGAATCCTTGATAGAATGTACCGCGCCATTGCCTGTGACAACAAAATGGTCATACAACGATATTCCCAATGGTTTAATAATGGAAGCTAATTCCTTGGTGCTGTTTATATCGGAACTGGAAAAGGTATTATCCGACAATGGGTGATTATGAACCAGGATGATATGACTAGCATTCAAATTCAGGGCCGTTTTTGCAATTTCACGCGGAAAGAAATTAGTTGCATCAATTGTTCCCCTGGAATGTGTTTCATGATGAAAAACCATCCCGTCTTGATTCAGGTAATATACGCGCAACTCTTCGTGGTCCAGTCCCGACATTTCCGCCCGCAGAAAATCAATCAGCGTTTGGTTTTGGCGATATACGGGCTCGGTCTGTAATTTCTTGGTATAACTTAGCATATTCAGACTGTGGGCCAGTTTTATCAATATTGCAGTATTTGCCCCAACGCCCGGAAAGGAAATCAGTGCATTCAGTGGCGCGGCAAACACATAATATTCGCCACCAAAATGCTTGGCCAACGCGCGTGCCAATGGTCGTACATCACGGCGTGGAATTGCATAGGTCAGCAACAGTTCCAATTTTTCAGAATCCGTCAGTTTATCGCTTTGAAATTTTTCTTTCAGGCGCGCCCTGTGACCACTATGAAAAAGTAAATCTTGGTCAGCCATTACTGCATCATTTTTTCGGTAAATATAATTGCGCCATCCTCTGTAATGCCGATGGTGTGTTCCCATTGCGCGGACAGTCCCCCATCCACCGTGCGTGCGGTCCATCCGTCTGGGTCAATTTTGCATTCAGCCGAACCTGTGTTTATCATTGGTTCAATTGTAAATACCAGGCCCGGTACCATTTTGACTTTATCCCATCGTTTATCATAAAAATGATAGATTTGTGGGTCGTCGTGCATAACTTTGCCTATGCCATGGCCAACAAAGTCGCGTGAAATTGAAAATCCGTGTGGGGTGACGACAGCCTCTATCGTTTTGCCGATTTCAGACAGCGGTACACCCGGTGCGCAGATTGAAATTGCCGCATTCAGTGCATCTTGGCACACCTGTACCAGTTTGCGTGCGTTGGGGGTTACATTGCCAATCATAAACATACGCGATGCGTCGCCGTGAAAACCCTTATACTCGGCGGTCAGGTCAACATTCACAATATCGCCGTCTTTTAATATACAATCATCGCTGGGAATGCCATGAACAATTACATCATTGACCGATGTGCAGATGTTTTTTGGATAGCCCTGGTATCCCAGGTCAGACGAACGGGCGTTATTCTCTTTCAAAAATTGTGCAACCAATCGGTCAATTTCACCGGTTGAAATACCCGCCCGAATATGTGGGGTGATAAAATCAAAACAGCGCGCGACCAAATCGCCCGACGCACGCAGACGCTTAAAATCCTTGGGGGCATAAACAGATGCTAACATTACCTAGTTCCTTCTTTTGATTGCTAATTTTGCCGCACGCGCTGATAATTTTAATGCAAAGTCGCGTAATAAAACCTCGCCCGGCATACCGGTGGTGCGCAATTGCTTTTCCAATACATTCAGGCGATTTAACACATTTGTAATTTCGCTCGCAGGCCAAATTTTAATCGCCAAGTTAAACTTATCCGCCACTTTCCAGAACAAGCGTGGCAACTGTCCATCAACCACCGCCGTCATCAATTTCTTAAAATGCCCATCCAGCATTCGCACCAGCATATTGGGTTCGGTGTTATCGTATAACAATCGGTCCAACGCCATCATAGTCTGTTGAATATGGCCCGCGGTCAAAGAGTACAGAAAATCATCCATATTAGCCGCCCCCGTGTCAGGCAGGCATTTTTCCACATCGCTTAGTTCCACAATGCGCTTGTCATCAACATACAGGGCAATTTTAGTTAAAAAACCGCGTGTAATTCCACGGTCTCCCCCCAGGTGTGATGTCATATACGCCATTGCATCGGGGGTAATTTGTTGAATGCCGGCGGCTGCGGACAGTTCGTTGCGAATAAGTTGCGCCAATGTTTTTGCGTCATCCGTATAACAAGCCAGGGCGGCAATATTATCGCCCCCCTCAAACAATGCACGCAACCCCCCGCCGGCGCGCAAATCGCCCGCGGCAACGATAACGGTTGCACATAACCCTGGGTGTGCAATCAGTTCGGTTATCTGCTTTGTATCACTGTCGCCCGCATTTGAAATAATTACCATTTTACGCCCGCCGAACATAGACGGTGTACAACTTTCCGCAAACAAAGCGTCCTGTTTTTCGCGTAATTCATCGGAATCCAACGCAAACAGGTTATCTTTTTCAATCGCCAATTTTTCAATTGCGCGGTCGCAGTATTCATCAACCTGGCCCGCGTCCGGTCCATATATTAAAACCGCACGAATATTTGCGATACCGTTATTAAAATCTGGGTCTTTCCACTTCATTATTTATCCGTACCCGACATAGAATGCTGATATGTTTCCGCGATTGTGCGTGCTCCAATCTTTTCCGCCAAAACATTGATAGTATTTTGAACCGCGTTATTATACGATGCATTGGACGCAACCAAATAGCGCACAAAAGTATATGATTCCGCGGCACTGTCATAGCCGCTGGCAATTTCCACCCCGTCAGATGTCAGGGTGTATGATGCGCTCAGTGACACTTCCTGCCATGTGGCATCGCCAGTTTGTTCAATTGCTTTATATTGGGTGACGGGATTATTTAATTTTACCACCAGGTGATATTTTGCGTTTTCGTCCCGTTGACCACCAAATCTAGCCCACAATGCATTACGTAATTCTATGCCATTGATACCACTGATTGGCGCGACATAAATATCGGTATCGTCGCCCGAATACATCGGCCGAAAACCACACGCCGCAATAATCAATACAGATAAAATAATTAAAATTTTTTTCATAGCAATGCCGGATTTCCTGTTGCAATTTATTTGTATATTACCTAGACTTTTTATAAATCGCAAGAGGGAATGATGAATATTTTTATAATGTTTTTGGTCATGTTGTTTATGGCGGGCTATTATATAATGGACAGCCCCAGCCAACATGCTACCCAGACCGAAACCGAATATGCGATAACAAAATCCGATTTGCGCGCAATTGCCCAGTGTGCCGCCACAACACAAAATGCCCAAATAAACGGCACTGAATTTGCGGACCAATGCATTGAACAAAATGGCATAAACAGCCAGTTTATTTGCTTGAACGCATCACTGAAAATTACTGAATGTAAAATTGTAAAAAATAAAAAACCGGCATTCAGTTATATTATAACGGTCACTGCCCCTTTGGACGAGACCCTTTATAACAATATGATGGAAATTTTGGAAACATACTATGCGGACGCTGGTACATTTGGCCTGTATATGGATGGGCGCATTGTGGCGGGTGGCACATCGGCAAAACGCGCTGTTCCGACCGCAATTGTGGAACAGATGGAATTGATTGACGGGCAACTGATATATTTGACCCAATATGAAATTCCGGATGCTGCAACCGAATACGAAGTGACCCTGGGGGCGGACGTAGTATGTCCCACTGGTACGGCAGAAACATACCGTTTTGGCCGTTGGCAGTGTGTTGGTTATAATGTAAAAACCGATTGTGGCGGGGATATGATTTGGGATTCCGATTTGTTGGAATGTGTGGCGGATGAATCGCGCAAGCCATTGTGTGCGGAAACACAGACGGCGGTTATGGTGGACAGTGTATGGGAATGCATAAATCCATTTCCGGAAAAAAGTTGCCCCAGTGATATGGTAGCACGACTGAATTATAATACTTTGGAATGGGAATGTGTGACTGACCCAACAAATACCGCAGACACAAAAAAATGTGAAAATATAACCCAAAATGCGGTCTATGGCGTTATGGGGGCGACTTTGCGTGTTCCGCAAACATCGTGTACGGATTGCGAAAAATTGATAACGGACTATGACACTTGTACATCGTTTTGTGTCCCAGACCCATCGCGTGTGGCCGACCCGCGGTGCTATCCAGCGGCGACACGTACATGTTCGGGTCCGTCGCGTGCATTTTACTTTGGTTTTCCAAATGCGTCATATGTTGCAAATGTTGAAGCGGTGGCGGATGCGGTTGTGCCGTTGGACCGAGCGCATTCCCAAAATCGCAAGTTTAATTGTCTGGATTGTGGTGATGGTGAAATAGATACTGCTCGCTCTTTGCCGCCATATATTGCAGTTTGCAAGTAATAAACTTTAATTTCTCTGTTGCAAATTGGTGAAATCCGTATAATATAATAAGTCAGTAAAATTTAGGGGTTAAAAAAATGCCAGCAAAAACAGTAAATGATATTGTCGCACTGTGCAAGCGACGCGGTTTTATTTTCACGGGTTCGGAAATCTATGGTGGTCTGGGTGGTGCATATGATTATGGTCCATACGGTGTTGAATTGATGAAAAATATTCGCAATGCCTGGTGGAACGCGATGATTTATTCTCGCGATGATATTGAGGGACTGGATGCGGCATTGATTTCAAACCGCCTGTTGTGGAAATATTCCGGACACGAAGCGGGCTTTTCCGACCCATTGGTTGAATGTAAAAAATGTGGTGCCCGCATGCGCCAGGATAAAATGCGTGACCCGTCCAAGTGTGATAACTGTGGCAGTACGGAAATCACAGAACCACGTGCATATCAGTTGATGATGGGGCTGTCCATCGGGGCGACTGCCGATGGGGCAATAAATGCATATCTGCGTCCAGAAACAGCAACCACAACATACACTAATTTCAAAAATGTTTTGGATGCAAAACCACATAAATTGCCATTTGGTATTGCCCAAATTGGCAAAGCGTTCCGTAATGAAATTTCCCCACGTGGTTTCGTTTTCCGTATGCGTGAATTTGAACAGGCGGAAATGCAGTACTTTGTCAATCCATCCGATGACGAAAAGTTCCATAAAATGTGGATGGAAACGCGTATGGCGTGGTGGGTGAATGCGCTGGGGATTCCGGCTGAAAAATTGCGTTTCTTGCCGCATGAAAAATTGGCGCACTATGCCAAGGCCGCTGTTGACATTGAATACGCGTTCCCCGATGGCTTTGACGAAGTAGAAGGGATTCATAACCGCCAGGATTTTGACCTGGGCTCACATACCAAGGCCCAATCTGAATTTAAAATCAATGCGAATGTTCTGGAAAACCGCGACAGTACAACCAAATTATCGTACAGTGACCCGCAAACCGGCGAAAACTTTATTCCGTATGTGATTGAAACAGCAATGGGTGCAAATCGCGCTATGCTGGCTGTTATGATAGAAGCGTATAATGAAGAAGATCTGGGCGATGGTAAATCGCGCGTGGTGCTGAAATTAAAGCCAAAATTATCCCCAGTCAAGGCTGCGGTTATCCCATTGGCGCGCAATGTACCAGAACTGTTGAATATTTCCAATAATATAGTCGGTGATTTGCGTAAATTGGGTATTGGTCGCATAGAATTGGAAAATTCTGGCAATATCGGTAAAAACTATCGTCGTCACGATGAAATTGGAACCCCGGTTTGCATAACAGTTGACCACCAGACATTGGAAGATAACACTGTCACCCTGCGTTATCGTGATACAATGGCCCAGGAACGTGTTGCAATCGCCGATGTTCCAAAACGTATCCTGGAAATAGTAAATGAATAAAAATCCCCATTTGGGGGATTTTTTTAATAATAGCATACCTGGTCCTGGGTAATTGTAAATTGACCCGTTGAGTCATAATATGTACCCGCCGGCAAATAGCAGGACGCGGCATTAGTCGCCTGTGTCAACAGGGTCAACCCCGCTGTCGTTGCCACGGCGGCGGTGGTCAACGCGCTGTCCGTATATGCACCGGTGACGCTACATGTACGACATCCTGATCCAACAGAACTGGTGGTAATTGCCACATATCCTTTATTACAATAAACATTGCTTTGTTCTTTATCACCGGGACAGGTTGCATTGCCGGGGCATACACTGCATCCGGCGTTTGCACCCGTGGCGGTTCCATAATATCCGGATTTACAATAAAATTTACTGGTGGTGTTACATGTGCTGGTGGAACTGTTCCATGTGCGTGTGTACCACAGGTTTGTTGTGCCAATTATTGTTGAGGCTTGTGTATCATTTGTACAGGTTATGCGTTTAATCTCTTCGCAGTTATCGGCACTGTATCCCGCCATGACACATCTGCATATTCCGCCAGAACTGCCTTGTAATATTGTATTATATGTGCCGTATCCATTTGACACGGCCGTAATCGCAATACAGGACGAACTGCAATTGGATTTGCAATTAGTTAAAATTGTGGCATATGCTGATTTAACCTTGGATATATCAGTGGTTGACCAGGCGTTTACCAATCTAGGCACGGCGCACATCACGCACGATGCCAACAATAAATTTCTGATTTTCATTCCTTTCCCTTTTTTTGTTAAACAAAAACCGTCAAAGGATTTGACGGTCGGGGATTAGAAAAATCATAATAGTGAAATGACCCCGCGATTTTCGGGCGAGCCCTGTTGTATAATCACGGACCCCCGACCGATATATTCAGTCGGGAAACAAAAATATACGGCGCGCCAATGGTCGCCGACATTTTTTATTTGTCGGATTCAATGCGCAACAGCATTACGCATCGCACTATTACGGGATTTTCTAGGTCCCTGAGTCAACATCCCTGTTGATTCAAGAACAATGTTATCCATTTCTTACAACAAAATCAAATTATAAATATTTCCCATCACTTACATCCCACTACCCGGATTTTTATTATTGTTCTATTAGTATTTTACAAAATTTACTTTGTAAATTTTTGTGGGTAATGCCCACGGGACCCGGGTATAAGCAAAATAATCCCCTTCGCTTGGCGAAGGGGTGGCCGCAGGCCAGGGTAGTGGTAAATAGAATCCAATAATGTCCACCGCCTTTGGCGGGGGATGGCGCACGAAAGTGCGTCAGGGGGTGGCTAAATATGGGGCTTGGTTATAGCCACCCCTCGGCTCGCAATATGCTCGCCACTCCCAGCCACTTCGGGCCCCGCGCAAACATTCATTTGCGTGGGTGAACCCGGGCGGTGGACATTATTTGATGCTATTTTACTGGATTGCCACGCTTCACTACGTTCGCTCGCAATGACAAAGAAACACTAATAACTAATGACTAATGACCAATGACTAATACTAATGCCCCCACTAACCACTTGCACAAAAAAGAAAAACACCGCCGTTGCCGGCGGTATTTCCGAGTGTCCCGAAAGGAAGGAAAGGAGAAAAAGAAATTGGACACTCTAAACTTGTTGGGGGACCACAGGCCAGAGGAGAGAGAATGTAGGAGGGAGTCTGAACCTCTGGTCCCCGCAGGTGCTTTCGCATCTGGTCATCGGGTTTTGTCCCTTTGACGAATCGAAATGTAATACATATTTAGAGATTTGTCAAGTGTTTTGTCAAAAAAAAATTTAGTATATTTATTTTTGATATATTTTTTCCCATTTTATTCCTGGATTCCTAGGAAATGGTGCTTGTGGAACGCTTTGTGTTTCTGGAATAAAATCAATGCGTGCTAGAACAAAAGTTTGTGTTCTAGTTCGTGAAACAGAGGGAGAAAAAAATGACACATGAAGATGTGTGGCGTGCAATAGAACGCTTTGCAACAGAACACGGAATGTCTTGTTCCGGTCTGGCAAAGTGCAGTGGCTTGGACCCAACGACTTTTAATAAAAGCAAACGCTGGTCCAAGGAAGGTCAACCCAGATGGCCGTCAACCAACAGTATTTCAAAAATACTGTCGTCAACAGGGGCTAAAATTCAAGACTTTACCAAGTTTATTGATACGCCCGAACCTGTTCACGAATAACTTCACTGGTTTCGACACCCCACAGCCGCAATGAATACATTGCGGTTTTTATTGGACAAGGGGCGATATGGGGGCTATGATTTGCATATGTTAAATGGTGTTCGTATTTTTTCATCAGACCCGGTCTGGCGGCAAATCCTGGGGGATTTGAATGCGGTGGTCCTGGATTCACCAACCTCAACCGATATCAATTTTGATAACCTTGATATCAATTCCACATTATCGGCAATGGAATTAAAGGCTGTTATCCTGGGGGCAGGTGATAATTCCGCAATTTTGCGTCGCATATTTAGCCACGATGTCAATCTGCCGCGTCTGCAAACCCAGATTGTTGTATGGTTGTATAAAACGGGCGGAATGACCGCGGCCCAGTTAAAAAATGCGCTGGGTTATGCGCCGGATGCCACAACGCATACGGTTGATACGGCAATTTATCAGTTGCGAAAAACATACGGTCATGAATTTATACTAAATAATGGTGGGGTGTACAGTATTGGCAAATTATAAACTGATATCTTTTGATAAAATCCCCAGTACGCAAACCTATGCACATAATTTGATTGATGCGGGTCGGGCCACTGACCACACGGCAATTGTGGCTGCGGCTCAATCCGCCGGGCGTGGTCGTCATCGTCGCACCTGGGTGTCACACCATGGCAATTTGTATGCCAGTTTTATTTTCGCATCCCCCGAACGTGACCCGCGCCTGTCCTATGCGGTGGCTGTTGCGGCTGCCGAAGCAATTGCATCTTTTGGTATTCATCCACAAATCAAATGGCCAAACGATATTTTGGTGGACAATAAAAAGATTTCTGGGATTTTAATTGAGTATTCCGGGCCGTTTGTAATTGTCGGGATTGGTATCAATATAAAATCAAATCCAACGGTTTCCGCATCGTATGAAACAACCAAAATGGATATTTATTCAGATGTCCCAAAAACAGAATTGTTAAATCGCCTGATGCGAAATCTGGATAAATGGATGCGTGCGGACTTTGCGCGTGTGCGTGAACGTTGGACCGATTTGGCGGCAATGCTGAACACAACCGTAAAGTATCAAGGCGAACCAGCCGAACTTATCGGAATAAACGAAAATGGCGCGTTGCTATTGCGTCGCGATACACGATATATTTTGGTGTATGGCGATGAAATAAGTGTATAAAAATCCTGGATTTCTGCGGGGTATAAAATATAGTCTTGACTTTTATATGATTTTATGATAACATAGGGTACATAAACAGCACGGATTCTGTCCACACACTAGTGTGGACTTTTTTATAACCGCGATTTCTATCGCGGTTTTTTTGCAAAATTATGGGGGTAAAAATGCAACTGACACAGATATCCAACCCGGACCCATCCCAGTCATTGGCGTATCGTGTTGCGCGCCTGGTATATGCGGAAACGGGCGCATCGTCATTACATGTAGCAGAGGCTTTAACATCAATGATTGCAAACCGGGCTCGTGGCACGGGTGTGGAAATTGAAAGTCTGATTGTGAACAGTGAACTTTTTACCGCGCTGAATCCAGATTCGGTATTTCATTCGCGTTTAAGTGTTAAACCATCAAATCGTGGTTTTCAAATGTGCCTGCGTGTGGCACGGCGTATGTTGATGGGTACGTTGCCGGATTGCTGTTTTGGCGCAACCAAATTTCATCATACAGATTCTATACCCGATTGGGCGACAGCACTGGGGTATATAGATGATGTGGACGGAATACTGTTTTATTTATAACGGGGGATTGATGCGAAAGTTTTTACGTGGTGGCCAGTTGTCTGGCTATCGCACATATATAATTTCAGCCACCGGAATTTTGTCAGCTGTTGCGGCATATCTGGTTGGTGATACAGACCTGTTCACAATGTGTCAGGCAATATTCACACTGGGCGGGATATATTTTCTGCGCCGGTCTAATGAAAACAAAGGAAACAACAATGGAAAAAATTCCTGAAAAATTTCAGAACGATGATGGTACATTAAACACAGACGCATTATTAAAATCATATGCGGCATTGGAACGAAAAATTGGAACTATGATTTCCATCCCAACCGATGACAGTGATTCAGAAGCGCGATTAAAATTTAATCGTGCAATTGGGGTGCCTGACAATGCGGATGAATATCCAACAAATGATTTGTTTGATGATGATGGATTGCGAAAAAAATTTCATGAAATAGGTCTAACAAAAAATCAGGTTGAAAAAATTTATGACATTGCAAATGAATTTCTATCACCTGTGATATCAGAATTATATTCCACGCAAAATGAAAACAGTGCAATAAACGAATTAAAAATTTTTTTTGGTGATGATGAAAAAATGAATGATGCAATGCATGCAATAAATGATTTTGGTTCACGATTTTTACCACGCGATGCATTTGATGCGCTGTGCACTACACCCCAGGGAATCCAAAGCGTGTACAAGATGATGCAATCAATGGAACCCAATATTTACACCGATAAAAATGACACAAATAATTTATCTGATTCTGATTTGCGTCGTATGATGCACGACCCAAAATATTGGCGTGACCGCGACCCAGAATACATTCGCAAAATAGAAAACGGTTTCAAAAAATTATATTCATAAGAAAAAAAATTCACTTTCTTCTTTACTAATATTCTTGTTTTATATAAAATATAAAGTAAGAACAAAACGGATTTGTTCTATCCAAAATAATATATGAAAGGAGAGAAAGAATGGCATTATTTGGTTTGGGTAAAAAAACAGCAGCAAAAAAAGCGGCTGTGAAACCAGCGGCGAAACCGGTTGCAAAAAAAGCAGCCCCTGCAAAGAAAGCAGTGGCAAAACCAGTTGCAAAAAAAGTTGCTGTTAAAAAAGCAGCCGCAAAACCAGTTGCAAAAAAAGTTGCTGTTAAAAAGGCAGCCGCAAAACCGGTTGCAAAAAAAGTTGCTGTTAAAAAAGTAGCAGCGAAACCGGTTGCAAAAAAAGTTGCTGTTAAAAAGGCAGCCGCAAAACCGGTTGCAAAAAAAGTTGTTGCTAAAAAAGTAGCAGCGAAACCAGTTGCAAAAAAAGTTGCTGTTAAAAAAGCAGCAGCGAAACCAGCGGCGAAAAAAGTTGCTGTTAAAAAAGTAGCAGTAAAAAAACCGGTTGCAAAAAAGCCAGTCGCTAAAAAAGCATGCTGCAAGAAAAAATAATATTTACCCCGCAATCGCGGGGTTTTTAATAATAAAAATATCAGTCAGATGATTATCAGTCTGACTGATTTTTTTTATCGGACAATTCGTAAATTGCGAACCCGGCCAAACTTTTTGTTATTTGGCGCAAAGATTTTGCATAACCAAAAACGAAATCTGAATATAACCAATTTTAATTTTTTTAACCAAAGGATTTTTTCTAATGTCCGTTTCCATAGACAATGTTTTTGTAAAACAGTTTGAGGCAGACGTCCATTTGGCTTATCAGCAAATGGGAACAAAATTGCGTTCAACCGTTCGCAGTAAATCGGGTGTTGTTGGTGCGTCCACTACTTTTCAAAAAGTTGGTCGTGGCACCGCCAGCACTAAATCACGCCACGGTATTGTCCCGGTAATGAATCTGAATCACGAACCAGTTGAATGTACATTGCTGGATTATTATGCCGGCGATTGGGTTGACAGCCTGGATGAATTAAAAACAAATATTGACGAGCGTCGCGTTGTTGCATCCGCCGGTGCCTATGCCTTGGGGCGTAAAACCGATGAATTGATTATCGGTGCAATGTCCGCCGCATCCCAGAATGTCGGTGATTATTCAACGGGCCTGACCAAGGATTTGATTCTGTCTGCATTGGAAGTGTTGAATACCAACGATGTCCCAGACGATGGTCGCCGTTTTGCCGTTGTTGGTGTGCACCAGTGGAATCAGTTACTGTCGCTGGATGAATTTGTATCCGCCGATTATGTTGGCAATACAACACCATTGTTAAATGGGTCAGAATCCCGCAAATGGTTGGGGATTACATGGGTATTACATAATGGTTTGCCATTGTCCAATGAGAGCCGTGATTGCTTTATCTATCACGCGTCCAGTATTGGCCACGCTTGTGGGCAAGAGGTCAAATCAGACATTTCCTGGCATGGTGAACGTGCTGCGCACTTTATCAGCAACAGTATGTCCCAGGGTGCGGTATTGATTGATGGCGATGGCATTGTGCGTGTCAAATGTTCTGATGTTCAATAGTAAATAAAGCAAAAAAAAGGAAATATCTTATGGCATTTCAAAACAAGAATTTATCAGTTATCGCATATGCAAATGGATTTACTTTGTGGCATTACAGTGCATCTGAAACCCTGTCCACGATTGCGGCAAATGGCTATTTTAATGATGTGAAAACATTGATGAATATTGGCGACATTATTATCATCAATTCATCCGACAGTACCGCAATCAAACAAATCAATATCACAGATTTGAATGTGACAACCGTTGCATTGGCGTAGTTTGTACTTTTGGGACCGGCACCCGTCGGTCCAATTTTTTATTTATAAAATTTTAAGGGGGCAAAATTGCTTACAAAAATAGACTTATGCTCAATGGCGTTGTTAAAGTTGGGCGAACCCACTATATCATCCCTGACCGATGACAGCACCGCCGCCCAGTTATCACGCACATTGTTTGACCCGGTTGTTGATGCACTGATTGCCGCACATCCGTGGCGTTTTGCGATAAAATCTTTTGACCTGACACCAACCACCGACGGCGATTTTGAAATCCCAACAAATGTATTGCGTGTCATAAAATGCCCAGGTCAAATTATTGGCACCAGAATTGTTGCATCTGGGGATTCTATAAACATATTGGCAACTACGCGTGTCGCGCCGTCTGAATTTCCGGGATACTTTGTATCATTGGTTGCAACGAAACTGGCAATGGAATTTTGTATTCCATTGGTCGGCGACCAAACCGTCTTTCGTATGCTGGCGGCATTATATGAATCAGAATTACAATCCGCCAAATATCTGGACAGTTCTATTTCACCATCACCACGAATTGATGATTTTTCGTTGGTCAATATACGGTTTTAATATTTGGGGGAACACAGAATGGGTGATTTTATAAAAACACAAAATTCATTTTCCAATGGCGAAGTTTCGTCCCAATTCTATGCCCACGATAATATCAACGGATTGTCGGTGTTGGAAAATATGGATGTTCTGGCGGGCGGCGGCTTGTCGCGTCGTGCGGGATTGCGCCGTGTGGCTGGGTTGCCAGATGTGGGGCGTCTGATTTCTTTTTCCGTGGCGGACGACCGTGATTATATCTTGGCTCTGTCAGATGGATATATGGATATTTTTTACAACAATGAATTGTCCCAGCATTTACCCACGCCGTGGGATAAAGATAGTTTGGCAAAATTACAGTTTGCCCAACGATTTGGTACCATGATATTCGTTCATCCGGATTTTGTACCACAAACATTGCGCTATAATGATGATAGTTTTATCCTGTCCGATTTTTCATTTGCGCGTGGCGATGATGATATGTCGCTTTATATACCGTTTATGAAATTTGATGATGCGTCTGATATCAAGATTACTGTGTCATCCAATACGAGCGGCACAAATTATGCGACGCTTACAACAAATTCTGATTTCTGGACGGCGGAAAATGTTGGTGGTCGTCTATTTTTATTGGACCGGCAATGGTTGATAACGGAATACGTCAATCCGACCCAGGTCGTGGCATACACAAATGGTGCCTATACGGTCCCCAGTACCGCCATATCAGACTGGCGCGAGGCCGCCTTTGGCACTCGTCGTGGTTGGCCGTGCAGTATCACATTTCACCAGGACCGATTGGTGTTTGGTGGCTCGCGCACGTGGCCATCCGGCGTATGGATGTCGGCGGTTGGGGCGCATAATAATTTTAATACTGGAACGGGCTTGGATGATGAAGCGATTTCATTGACTTTACTGTCGCAACAGCGTCAACAGATTTGCACCGTTGTCAGCAGTGATAATCTGCAAATTCTGACTACGACTGGTGAATGGGCAATATCCAGTAAACCATTGACCCCGTCATCGGTTGATATAAAACAGCATACATCGGTGGGGTCCATATCTGCGCGTTATCTGGCCCCGCAAAAGATAGAGGGCGCAACCGTATTCATTGCCGCCACTGGTCGCGATATTCGTGAACTAAGTCTGGACGCGTTGGGTGAAAATTATAATGCAAATGATTTGTGTGCCTATGCTAAGCATTTAATGCAATCACCAATTGATATGGCATACAACGATGCCACGCGACGATTGTTTGTTGTGCGCGATGATGGTGTTATGGCCGTGTTGAATCAAAATTCTTCACTGGGGATTTCCGCGTGGGGTACATACACAACCCAGGGAAAATTTTTATCAGTTGCGGTATGCAATGATAAAACATATGTTGCCGTATCGCGTGATGACGGGGTGTATTTGGAATATTTTGATGATAGCGCACTT
Organism: Alphaproteobacteria bacterium; assembly: GCA_017463185.1. Lineage (GTDB taxonomy): Bacteria > Pseudomonadota > Alphaproteobacteria > Rs-D84 > Rs-D84 > Enterousia. The sequence continues at coordinate 97,569 of JAFTPS010000008.1, read as the reverse complement.
AGCGATGCGACATCATACAATTTTTCATTCACGGCCGCCGCATTGCCATTGCGTGTGTCAAATCATAATGTGCGTCGTTTGCGAATACGTAAAATATCCGCTCGTGTGCTGGATACCAAAACCATATCAATCAACGGTTGCCACATTGTGCTGCCAAATGAAATATATGACGACGGCAACAGCGGATATAGTGGCGATGTATTCAAATCCCAGTTGGGAACCACGCACGAAACTATTTTTGCCCCGTGGCGTATTCACGGGTGCGCCCCACAACCAATAACCGTATTATCGGTCACGATATACGGTTGGTACACAGTTTAATAATACAGAAAAGGTAAAAAAATTATGGGACAACTTGTATCCGATATAACAAGCGTCTTGGACTATAAAGACGCCAAAAAATCAGCCAAAACCACCCGCCAAGAAATCCTGGCGCAAATGGCCGCGGACGAAGCCACAAAAACCAACCTGGTAAAAAAGACCCTGGCCGCCCAACGTGCAAAGTATGGTGCGTCTGGGATGTCTGCCGCCGGCATGACCGAGGGCGCGGTCCTAAAACGTCTTAAATCCGAAACCGAACAACCGTATGATGAAAAACGCAAAAATAATCTGGCTAAATTAAAATCTGCGCGTGCCACAAAGCCGAATTTATTAAAAAACTGGCTGTCGCGATTTGACAGTATTGTAGGCTAATAATCGGGGGTATACGCTATGTATAAAATATCTTATATTGCCGATGGCGTGGCAACCGAATTTTCATTTTCCTTTCCTTTTTTCCAGGTCGCGGATATCCGCGTCCTGTTGAACGAAGGCGCAATTACAACCCCACCATACGCCATTATGCCGAACGAAGATTTTTCCGGTGGCAATGTGGTGTTTGATGATGCGCCCGCCACTGATACCAGGATTGATATCTTGCGCCAAATATCTTTGTCGCGTACGATTGATTATCAACCCACCGCCAAAATAGACCCAGAAAATCTGAATTCAGATTTTAATTTTTTATTGTCGGCATTTCAGGACCTGCGCAACATAGAAGTGGACTTGGCTGAATGGGCAAATAAGCACGATAATATAAAATCATTGATAGACTATACTCATTCGGTCATATCTGATAAATTATCGGGTGGGGCGGTTCTGGGATTGTATCGGAATCTGTTATCGGTGTTGGAAAATGCACAACCATATCTGATAAATGATTATGGTTCTATAACGGACGCGGCACCAAACGAAACCTGCGATGATTACGGAATTTTATAGATTTCTGGATGAATGGAATCGTGTCCTAGGGCTGACCACACCCGCGCATCATCGGCGAATAATGGCGTTTTTGGTGGAAGTATGGGAAAACGCGCCCCATCGTGGATTACTGATGGCATTTCGGCATTCTGGTAAATCAACCGTTGTGGGGATTTTTGCGGCCTGTGTTCTGTATTTGCGACCGGAAACACGGATTTTAATTTTATCGGCGGGAAATACATTGGCATCTCGTATGGTATCACATATCCGGCATATCCTGGAAAATCATCCGTATTGCACAGATTTAATACCGCGGGTAAAAAAAGAATGGGCAACGAACCATATAACCGTAAATCGCCCCATTGGTATTCGCGAGCCATCTGTCGTATGCCAGGGAATTTATGGAAACATAACGGGAATGCGTGCCGATTTAATAATCTGTGATGACATAGAAGTTCCAAACACATCTAACACCGCATCAAAACGTGAAAATCTGCGTGAACGGTTGCGTGAACTGGATTTTATATTGTCGCCCACCGGCACAATGATTTATATTGGCACACCGCATACTACCGATACAATATACAGGACAACTGATGCAGACTAGTTCTCTGGTGTTTTCATACTGCTGATAAATGTACGCAGTTTCCCCAGCAACTCATTCCCCGCATCTCCAAACATCGGCAGATATGTTTCATATTCGGGCATATCGGCTTGGATTTCTGCCTGGCTGCGTTCGGTCAGTGGCTGCCCCAGGATTTGATTGGCCTGATTCCACAGATTGTACGCCTTGTACGTCTGGACAACAACATTCCATTTATCCCCCAGGTGCGGTCGCGTTGCAATCGCAGATTTTATAGCACCTATCCATTCGTCGCCAAATTGACGCACCACAGCCAGATTTTGAATCATATCCAAACCGTTTTGGTCCGGTGTAAATTGTTCCAGTCCATATTCCAATTCGCGCCATTGCGATTGTGTCAGATTTATGGATGATATTGTTTCGCTCATCTGTCCCCCATATGGCAACAGGTCGCGTTCAATCCCATCCATTGGTGTCACACCGCGCCGCAGGTTTTCAATATGTCGTGCCAACAATTTGCCATTTGGCATTTCGCGCAGTTCCGCGATAACATCGTCGGTGGCTTCATCCACGAATACGTGATTTACCGCCGCCCATCCACCCAGGATAACGTGTTCCTGGCGATACAGATTTAACAGTCTTTGTGCCGTTGCTATAATTTTGGCTTTCATTAAATTCCCTCTCCTGGTGGTTTGATGTTTTACTCCATAACAATCATAACAACCTTGTGCATTGTTTTGGCGGCTACTTTTTCCTCTGGGCTGGAAATTTGTCCAAATACTTTGCCCTTAGAATCCTGGCGCACACTGACAATCTGGGCATTTGCCGCAACATCGTTTTCCAGTGTGTCAAAATCCACATCAACGGCAACTGCTAAATCGCCAACTTGGGGTTCTGTTGTGGCATCGGCAAAAACATATGATTTTTCCGGTATAAAACCGCCCAAGCGTTTGGAATTTGGCACAACGGCATAGATTCCCTTGCGTCCCTCTAATGACATAGGAGCAACAATCATAGTCTTGTCAGATTTTTTGAACGCAATTGATTTGCCCGCCGGCACACCAAACACAGGAACCAGTTTCTTTCGTGCACTGTCATATAATTTTGCACCATACAAACTGCCGTGCATATCAATCCCAGACAGCGGACTGCCCGGAATTAAAACGGATTTAACACGTTCTTTGACCTTGCTAATTTGCTTGTTCAGTTCGCCGGACTTATACAGTGTTGCAATTTTATCAAATAAGTCTTCGGCCCCCATCGCAAAGGATTTTGCCAATGGTTCAATTTCATTTTTATAGATTTCGCGCTGACCTACTTCTATCTTATGATAGACCGACAGGGTCATTCCCGCCTCTTTGGCTGCTTGTGCGATTGTCTTGCCTGATTGCTGGCGAATTTTGCGCAGGCCACTGCCAAAAACTTTCAAACCACTGTCTTCGTTATCGTTTAGACGCCGTTTGATTTCATTTTGCCATTGGCCGGCCACATCATCAGATTCTTTGATGAAAATATCGGATAATTTACAACCCAGAATATTACAAATGTTCAGCAATTGTTTCTGGTTCAGGCGACGTACCCCCTTTTCAATTTTTGAAACCGCGGATAACGACAATCCCGCCTGGCGGGCCAGTTCAGTCATTTTCATTCCATTCGCTAAGCGAATGTTTCTGATATTGTTTGGAAATATAATTTCTTCTTGGGCCATAGCGCAACTCCTAAAAATAACTATTTCTTGACAAAATAATAGTCAATTTTTGATGTCTGCGCAAGTAAATTTTATATATAATCAATTACCAATGACCGTTCCTATAAAGGCATGTCGTCTGGAATATCATCTGGGTTCAGTGCTGTTGGTGCATATACATCATCTGTGGGCAGACTGTCCGCTGTAATTGTTGGGGCGGGTTGGGCGAAATCACTGTTGGGACCACGTGCTTCAAATTCATCCAGATTATCAAACAAACTGTAATCGCCAAAGAATGCGGTGCGAACTGTTTCTGGGCGTCCGTGACGGTTTTTGCCGATGATAACCTCTGCCTTGCCACGCGATTTTTCATATCTCTCGCGCCAGTTATCAACGGTTGTGGTTTTGGTGGTGCGTTCTGACACGCGTTCCGATGGGTCGCGATTTTGTAAATAGTATTCTTCACGATATGTGAACATAACAATATCCGCGTCCTGTTCAATAGACCCCGATTCACGCAAATCCGACAGCATTGGTCGTTTGTCATCACGGGTTTCAACACTACGTGACAACTGTGACAGGGCAATAACCGGCACATCTAATTCTTTGGCCAGCATTTTCAGCCCTCGTGTAATCTCAGAAATTTCCTGAACACGATTGTCTTTGTTTTTGCCACCGGGTGATGTCATCAACTGTAAATAGTCAATTACAATCAATGCAATTCCACCGCATTTGCGTGCTAATCTGCGTGCACGTGTTCGTATCATTGGCACAGACATACTGGGCGTATCATCAATAAACAATGGTACGCGACTGATAGCGTCTGAATATTGCGACATTTTCAAGAAATCCTCGTCCGTCAGATTTCCTTCACGCATTGCACTGGCGGGTACTTTGGATTGCGATGATAATACACGTGCCGCCAATTGGGACGCAGACATTTCAAGGCTGAAAAATACCACCGCACCTTTATAATTCGGATTTGCGCGCCCATATGCAATTGCGTTTGCTGCATTAAACGCCATATTCATTGCCAGTGTTGTTTTTCCCATTGCGGGACGACCTGCAATAATAATCAAATCACTGTGATGCAGACCGCTAATTGATTTATCTAATGCATCTAATCCGGTGGTCAGGCCTGATAACTGTCCGTCGGCCTTGTATGCGGTTTCTGCCTCGGCCAGGGCCGCTTGCAGGGCACTTGCTATTGATGATACCTCGCGCTCGGATACCGAGGCGGTTGCCATATTAAATAATTTTTGTTCGGCCATTTCAATCTGGCGTGCAACGGGATTGTCCAGGTCCTCTATAAACGCTTGGTCTTTGATATCTTGGGCCAATGCAATCAGATCGCGCCGCAGTGCACTTTCATAAACCAGACGACCATATTGTTCTACATTTACAACCGTCGCGCCCGCGCCCGCCAGTTGTGTCAAATATTCAACACCGCCCACCGATTCCAACACGCCCTGTTGGTCCAGATAGTTTTTGGCGGTAATAATATCAAATGGAATTCCGGCGGCGAATTGACGTGCGGCCAATTTATAAATCTCTTGGTGCGCTGGATGTGAAAAGTGTTCGGGTTTTAGGAATTCAGACACGCGTTCCAATGCCCGATTATTCATCAGTACCGCGGCCAATATTGCCTGTTCGGCTTCTAAATTGGTCGGCAAAGTTTTGGGGGTAAAATCCATGTCTAAATCCTTTCCTTTTAAGGCAATGGTATATGAAAAAAATGCTTTTTCAACGCCTTTTTTATCTGGATATAAAACATTGAAAATTCCGATAGTTGATGCTAATGGCGTATCAGCGTGGCCAGAAGTTTTTCCGATACAACGTGTGGATGAAATGCGTCAAATTGTGGGGGCTCGTCATTTTTCAGCCCAGATGATGTTGGAATTTGTATCGGCCGATCGTGCGCGTTTGGACCCCGGTGGCTTGCATTTTTACGAAACAGAATTTGATGCGCATACTGCAAAATTGGGGAATTTCCTAATAACAGGGATGTGTTTATATTGGGACCCTTCATCTGGACGAGCCAGCCGCGATAACAGTGTTTGTGTTTTGCTATACCGCGATGATAAAAACAGATGTATATTCATTCACGATATTTTATATCTGACAGTTCCAGAAAGCACGGAATATCCGCTGTCATATCAGTGTGATATGGTGCTGAATTTTATGCGCGATAATGATATCCGGCGAATTTCTGTGGAAACCAATGGCATAGGTGGCGGCTTGCCAGAAATTATGCGAAATGCGGCAACCAAAATGGGGATAGATATTTATATCAATCGTATATCCAATACCCGGACCAAAGTGGACCGGATACTGGATGCCATAGAACCTGTTTTAACCACAGGTCGCCTGTACGCACATACTCGCGTGCGAAATACCCCATTGTTGGCTGAAATGTTGGGCTTTTCCCCAAATGGTGCAACGAATACGCACGATGATGGTTTGGACGCAATCGCTGGTGCAATTGCGGACACTCCAATATCGGTACGCCCATCTATCGGTAAAGCCAGTACATATTGGGCCAAAATGGATTTCAAGATTTAAACTAACTAAAAAAAGGATAAAACGAATGCAACAAAACCTGCAAAATTTATACAAACGTGCATTGGATGCTCGCGCCCCGTGGATAAATCGCTGGGATGCTGCGCGTCGCTATACTATGCCAACCGACGATAACGAATTGGCCACGCTTTATGATGGTACGGCGGCGGATGCGACCGATAATCTGGCGGCATCAATTTATACATTGTTGACCCCCCCAGAATCATTATGGCTGACCCTGGTCCCAGAAAGTGAACTTTCCCCGAACCCAGACACGGCCACCGCTGCCCTGCGAGCACACCTGAACGATTCAAATTTTTATACTGTTATTCACCAGTGTTATATGGATTTGGTGGTGTTGGGTACGGCGTGTTTGTTTATGGCAGAAACACCGATTGGCGCATCATCTGCCTTTACATTTACGGCGATACCGATAAATGATATAGCAATTCTACCAAACGCAGTCTTTCACACTACATCAATGCCCGCCCGCGATGTTTTGGCGCGTTTCCCAACATGGACACCACCATCAGATATTCGTGAAGCGATTACTCGCGACCCAGAAACACCATTAAAATTGGTGCAAAGTTTGATTGGTTCTGACTTTACCGCCTGGTTGGATGTGGGTGGCGACATTGAAAATAATATAGTATCCACAGGCACATTTGAAACCAATCCATATATTATCTTTCGCTGGTCTGTGGCATCTGGCGAATTGTATGGTCGCGGTCCAGTCTTGCGCGCACTGCCCGATATCAAGACCGCAAACAAAGTCGTAGAACTGGTCTTAAAGAACGCCACAATTGCCGTTTCCGGCATCTGGATGGCGGATGATGACGGTGTAATCAACCTGAACAACATCAATTTGACCCCCGGCAGCATTATCCCCAAGGCTGTTGGTTCATCTGGTCTGACCCCATTGACCAGTGGCGCAGATTTTGATGTGTCCCAGTTGATATTAAAAGACCTGCGTGAACGCATTCGTCATACTTTGCTGGCAGATCGCTTGGGCCTGCTTAGTGAAAAAGAAATGACCGCCACCGAAATCATGGCACGTAACGCAGATATGATGCGTATACTTGGGGCTACATACGGTCGTATTTTGCACGAATTCATTCGTCCACTGTGTGACCGTGGTTTACAGATTTTGTCGCGTCGTGGGCTGATAGACCCAATCCGCCTGAACAGCGACGCCGAATTAAAATACATTGCACCCATTGCTCAAATAAGTGCACTGGAAACATTGACTGGGGGGATAACACAATGACGAACATTTCAACCGATTATGCCCGTGCATTTATGACCACGCACGGTGCGGCGGTGCTGCGCCACCTGCGTGCGATAACATTGGAACGCACCCTGGGACCCAACGCATCAGACGGCGATTTGCGCTGGCACGCGGCTCAATGCGCCCTGGTCCGGCAAATAGAAAACCACATAACCACGGGGCAATCGCAATGAATAATGTATTGGATAACTTGCGTGGGGCTTGGTTTTTAATTGTATTTATTGCTGGGGCGATATATTGGGTTGCGCGCCAAGATTCATCTTTGGCGGAATTGGAACGCGTAGACACGCGTATAACAACCCTGGAAAACCGCACCACGATTCTGGAAACCGGCATAGGCCAAATTCAAATAAAAATAGACGATATCAAAGAAGACCTAAATCTAATAAAAACGGCCGTTATCAAATAAAAATTCCAGCGGGATTTTCCCTGCCCCCTTGTGTGGGGCGGGCGGAATTCCCGACGATTTATCGGCGTTGGAATTCCGGGGTGGGGGGATTTATACTCATATTTTTTACACAACAAAAAATTTACTTTGTAAAATACTTCCTTGTCATTGCGAGGGGCGCAAGCCCCGCGGCAATCCAGTTTTATATATTCCTATTTGATTCTATTTACTGGATTGCCACGCTACGCTCGCAATGACAAAAAGCACTAATAACCAACTGACTAATAACTAATACCCATATCTCACACAATTACACAAAAAGGAAACACAATGTCAAAGCAAATACAGTTCCGGCGCGGCACCGCGACCGAACATAATACTTTCACCGGTGCTGCGGGCGAATTGACCGTAGACACAACAACCAACACAGTCCGTGTTCACGACGGGTTGACCCCGGGCGGGACGCCCCTGGCGCGTGCGGACAGTGTTCCAACCGACCTGAGCTCCGCGGATTATGTGGTTGCATATCAATCCTCCACCGCGGAAAATAATTACTCCTGGTATCGCAGGTATAAATCCGGCTGGATAGAGCAGGGCGGCATATCCAATGTTGCGGGAATAAATTTTTTAATACCTTTTTCTAATTCAAATTATAGCTTTTCTGTAACACCAATAATGATAAATGAAAACACTGGTAATATATCAATATGTTATGGAATAAAAAAAACAACTGGTATTTTGGTTCAAATTCGTTGGAATGGAGCCGCATATGATACAGCAGAAAGAAGTTGGATGGCATTTGGATATTAAAACGCCCCCTTTGGGGCGTTTTTTATGCGGTTAGTATTTGTGTCCAAGCGTCTATCCATTTTGTTTTATCAAAAGCATGTGCAACTTTAACAGCATTTTCAGATAAAGTTTTTCTTAAACTTTCATTCGCCAAAATTTTATCTAAAGCTTTCATTAAATCCTGACCTTTTGGATTTATCAACAGGCCATTAAAGCCATTGAAAATTAGATTTGGTAATCCTCCGATATTTGTTGCAATTACCACATTACCGCAGGCTTGGGCTTCCAAACAAGATAAAGACGTACCCTCGGCATAAATAGTTGGTATCAATGATATGTCTGTATTTTGATATATTTTGGGCATATCGTCTGGACCTACCATACAATGTTTTACGCGCCCCGGATATTGTTGCTCTAAACGTAAAATATCTTTCTGTATTTCTTCTCCGTGAGCAAATCCTACAAAATCAAAAATAACATTTTTATATTTTTCCAATATTGGGGGGAGGGCGGCACTCATCAACCAATAGCCACGTTCTGGGGATGCGCGTCTTGGAAATGTTATATGAATTTTGTTATCCGCATTACGTTTATTTGGAAAATACATACTTGTATCAACATAGTTTGGAATATAATTAGCATCAAAATCTTTTAGAGTTTTTGAAAAAGTTGTTCGTAGCCAAGAAATAGTATTTGTATCAACGGAAACAAATTTATCTACATCTTGGAAAATATTAAATATTTGTTTCGTATCCACATTTTTACTATGTGTATCCCAGGTTATTCCATGTGATATTAAAATATTAGGATGTAATTTTTTTCCCCATTGTAGCGCACCAGAATATATTACAAACTTATATTTCTTAAAAAAACGTATCGCATGTATATATTCTGAAACAGGTAATCCAAATATGCGTAATTTGCCCACCTGGCGTTCCCAAATTTTATTATTGTTTTCCCCTTTTTGCACCAGTATAGGCTCGTAATTGCAATCTGATAAAATATTTGCTAGGTCGGTAACATAGCGTTCTGCACCACCATTAAAACATTTTTCACCCTTAGAATCAAACATTGCTACCTGAAAAATTAGTACGGCCCGTTCACCATATTGTGATTCTATCATAGCAACAAGTTTTTTGAACTTAGATTCATTAATTCTTTTTGCAATATATTTGCGTAAAGGTCTAGCAGTTACAAAATTTCGCAACTTAAAATATAATGTCTTTAACATTTCTTATCGCCTTATTTCCAAAATTCATTAATTGCTTGTGCTATTTTTTCTGCTGAGTGTCCATCGCCATATGGATTTTTGCTGCCATCCAGACGGGTCAAGGATTTATCTTTGGATAATATTGCATTTGATTCTGATAATATTTTATCAATATCAGCACCGACTAATTTTGCAAACCCTGCACTAACGCCTTCGGTGCGTTCTGTTTCATAACGCATAACCAAAACAGGATTTCCAAATGTTGGGGCTTCTTCTTGGATGCCACCACTGTCCGTCAATACCAATTTTGTATTTTTCATTAAACAGACTAATTCTGGATAATCCAGTGGATTGGTCAAAATAACATTTGGCAAGTGTTCCAGTGCATTATAGACTTTATCATGAACATTTGGATTTGGATGAACTGGTAATACAAACTGGTGGTCTGGGTACTGTTTGGTAAGTGTTGTGATTGCCTCTAAAATTCTATCCAGACGTTCCCCATGATTTTCACGACGATGAGCCGTTATCAATACAAGTTTATCATTTAACTGAACGCCACGTGCAATCAATGCGGACTTTGCGTTTTCTAATGTTTCGTCTGATAAACATGACAAAGCATCAATAACGGTATTACCGGTTAAAGTAATTTTTTCTTTTGCGATGTCTTCTTTTAATAATGAATCATATGCCAATGCAGTTGGAGCAAAATGCAAATCAGTAATTCTTGATGTCATTTGACGCATTGCCTCTTCTGGAAATGGTTCAAATAAATCATAAGAACGTAACCCCGCTTCTACATGAAATACAGGAACACGATTATAAAAAGATACCAAAGCACCACAAAATACAGTCATTGTATCGCCCTGAACAATTGTCGCATCAAAATGATTATTTTGATATACATCGGATAGAGCGGTTAAAATTCTGGATTGAACACCAGCTAATGTTTGATTCGGACGCATTACATCCAAATTAAAATCTGCTTTTATCCCAAAAAATCCCAATGTTTGATTGGAAAGTTCTTTTTGTTGTTCTGTATTACAAACAAATACACGATATTCTGGATTTTTACGCAATTCCAATACAATAGGTGCTAATTTTATGGCTTCTGGGCGTGTACCTAGAATTACAATAATATTTTTCATAACTTTCCCCTTTATAATTTAATTGTTAGTGATTGAAAAACTCTTTTGCGTAGAGTGGTATTCCAGAACAACAGAATGTTTGTGGCCTGGCGCAGAATAAATTTATATGTGTCAAAAACAATGAACATAGGCGACCATTTGCGTTCAACAGACAGATAAGACAATATGGCTCGCTTTATATAGCCCATATTAAATTTATCAATAAAAGCTGTTCGGTATTTTTTCTGGATGTCTGATTTTTTTTGTAATATTCGTGGTTGTTGGGTCGCAGTTAAAGATGCTGAATTTATACGATATGAATATATATTATCGGCCAAATAATGTAATTCACCAGCCAAGGCAATACGACACCAATAATCATAATCCTCTGCACAAAATGTATTTGTATCATATTCGCCAACTATATCGGCAATACTGCGGCGATACATAAAAGCAGCACCAACATTACAACGATATGCCAAATCTATAACTTTTCTATCGTCCTTAGCGGGTGGCAGGTCAAAAATACTCCCATCTTCATTGATTCGTTCCATGCTCGCGGAAACCATATCTGCATTCGGATGTTCGTCTAAATATTTTACTAATGTGTCCAGCCAGTTAGTTTTTGCAATATTGTCATCACTAGTCCAAGTTAAATATTCGCCTGTGGTTTGTGCAAAACCAACATTTAATGAGGCGGGTAATTTTTTATTTACCTTATTATGAATAACCCTAATTCTGCCATCCTTTTGTGCATACTGGTCTGCAATTTTTGGGGTTTTATCTTTGCTACAATCATTTACAATAACTAATTCCCAATCGGAAAAAGTTTGATTTAGTATAGAGTCTAAACTTTGTTCAAGAAATCGTTCCCCGTTATAAACAGGCAATACAATAGATACTTTCGGCATATGGGTTTCCTTATAACTTTTGGATGGGCGTTCAAACAATTGGAAAATGTACATTTCCAATTCCACACGCTTTCGGTATATGGCGTATGCGCCCACCCATTACTGGGACAGGGTTCGGGTTCCAGAATCTAAGAAAAACGCCGCCAGTAAATCTGTGGCGGCCGGGAAGTTAGAAACCTCATAACAATCAGATGAGCCCTTTTGGCCTTTCGGGAAAATCCCTTGTTCTATAACCAAAGGCTTCCCGACCCAATGCCGGGAACAAAAACGGTGCGATTGCGCCGAATTTTAACGATGCAAACCGCACCGGATTGTTATATCGGGAGTTTCTAAGTCCCAGACTTCTCTTACTTTTGAAATCCACGCAAATCATAGGAATAAACCCCCACAAAGTCAAGCCAGAATTAAAAAAAACACCCTTCGTTCTGCACAAGGGGTGCCAGCCTTGCCAACTGGGGAAGGCTGTTATTCGGATTTTATTTACTGGATTGCCACGGTCATTTATACTCACTTGCAATGATAAAGACGACAATATAGGAATTTAACAAAGATTATTTTATTCCCTTGAATTGATTGATAGAACTTGCTACTATCACCCACATGATAGAAAGGAAAAACGTTCAATCCAACAAATACATACTGGGGCAATTTTTTACTCCTGTTTCTATATGTAATAAGATTCTATCTACTATTGATGTTAGCGAGGCAATAATTATAGAACCATCGTTTGGAACTGGTAATTTTTTACATTGCATGAAGAATTTACCAAATAAGAAAATAGGAGTTGAATTAGACAAAGATCTATTTATTCAGTACTTAGATGATTCTGTACAGTTGCTTAACATGAATTTTTACGATTTTAGTATAACAACTAATAAAAAGCTTATTTTTATTGGGAATCCTCCTTTTAGAACTCCTGCACATTCGCTATCAACACATAAAAAACATCTTCAGTGGCTTACAAAAAAATATAATGTTCCTGGCATACGTGAAGAGGTGGTATTTTTTATATTACACACAATTGATATTATTCTGAAGAACGGTGGCAATGGTGAAATCCACTATATTATTCCTGAATCAATATTGAAAAACAACTCGAAATTTTTTAGTCGTTTCAAACAATTCTTAAAAGAAACCTGTTGCTTCATGAATATAACACACATTAAAGGAACAGAATTTGAGGACGTTTCGCAGGATTTGGTCTGTCTGTCGTTATTGGTAAAAAATAAGCACAAGGAATCTGGTTACAATCTTTTTAGTACTAATATTAAAAATAATGAGCAGAAATATGTTGCTATAGATGGAGAACAAGCGAATTTAGATGAATATTTATGTCTATCAAACACAGATTTCATACCGTTTCAAAAAATATTCAAAAAAACTTTCCTTGGTTCTGTTCCTTGTGAAAGTTTACTAATGTCTGTTGCTGGGGAGCCTCTAGAACATTTTCAAGCTAGATTATGCAAAATAATCGGAAATAAAAATATTTCAACAGAGGAACTTTATCAGTTACTACAATTTAATGGGAAAAGACACCTCAAAGTATTTGATAATCCATATGAAACAGAAATAGTACAAGCAAAATTGCGAATAATTTTGTCGTATGTAAAAAACATTCAAGCAAAAGAAAACATTCTACAAGAATTTTGGAATAAAAGTAATTACAAGCCGATAATGGGACGCGAAATTTCACATTATTATTTTAGAAGTGAAAAAATAAAAAAAGATAAAAATTTTGTATATGAATTAAACCCTAACCCATGCCCATCTTTTTATTTTACGGGTAATCCTTCTCATAGTTCTACAGATTATTTTGGTTTTTGTGAATATGACTGCAATCGCAATGTCTCTCCAGGTGCAAACAGAACTGTCCCTGTCGCGGGTATAGAAGATAACTTAACAGACTTCTTTATAGATTGGTGGAAAAAAAACACCAACGAACCTCTTTCTTCCATTTTTGATTATATCATTTTTATCTCTAAAACCAGCTGGTACAGTGATATGAAAAAAAACAACAAAAGATTTTATTTTGCTATTCCAATGGAATTTGTTCCCGCCAATAAACGCATCCTCGCGCATGTAGCATAATGAATCATTACTCGGGTAGTGTATATTTGATTGCTTGCAGTTTATTGTCAATTTGTTCCTTTAGATCTAAAAAATTATACCTTCCTGAGTGTGTATAATTCGGTATTTCAAAAACGTTTTTGTATTTCAAAACTTCACAAAGATTTATTTGGCCTTCTATAGGACTTGTACCATGTTGCTTAGATAATAGCATTTTTCCCGGTTCCTTGTTATTTTTGCCTGAGTTGCGGCTGACCATTCTAGAAGGTATCAAAAATAGCCTGTCTGCATTACCATACAGAATATGAAAAACAAACCAATCACAGAAACTTGGTTTGGATTGTTGAAATGACGAAGTTGAAAACATACTTGTTTTAGGGTCGTCTTCAATGTTAAATATTCTTGTAACGATATAAGACTCTTTGTTTTCTTTACCATTTATCGCTCTCAATGATTTTATTTCGAGTCTTAAACATCCACAATCAGCATCATATTTTGTATCATCAATATGTTTTTTTACGTCCAAAAAACTGTCAATGATAATATCTTGCATAACATCTCCATACACTTTTCCCGTTGGTATTGTAAAAAGAGCGACATTTGGAAAATTTGCCCCAATACGTACTTTGTGATCGGATATTTCTCTTTCTGTTATTTTGATGTGCTGCTCTGGCGATTTAGAATTTCGTCTTATCTCTGATACCGCAAAATCTAATTGATCTCTCATAAAAAACCTTTTTTCAAATGATTACACTATCGACTGTAATCTGTCAAACAAAAATTACCCCAGCATACATCATTTATTAGCTGTTTCATATTCAATGATTTTATCAATCCAAGTGTCAATTGGATGCCCCCATAAAGCCACAGGAATCAATAAAGTCAATAAAATCACCATCCTTTTCATAAGAGCATTATGACAAATCAGATGATAAAAAATAAATATCTATTTGTACGTTACTTCATTTCAGGAAAGAATTTAAAATATTTTTACGTACTTGTTTACAATAAATATCTAACATCACAAATTGGTCTATGTTCTCTGGACGATACAGATTTTATTTTGTTATCTTTAATTTCAAATTTTTCAATTTTTACTTTTGTAGGTTCTATATAATCTTTGCCTATAGCTCTTGATGCGCATGTTATCAAAAACGGTCGCATTTGAAATTTATAAGCACGCAAAAAACAATCCGCTCCCTCCAAAGTTGTTAATTGTTCTAATTTTTTACCGTTATCAAGATATATATCGTAAAAAGTATAAGAGTGTGCGGTACTCGTCACAAAACGTCCACGTTTAATCGTGTCTTTTGTACCGTTATCGTTAACATCAATATAGAAAGTATCTATTTGTTTTGTTCCGTATCCGTCTGACAAATCGAAAATCTCTGTTTTATCTGGTATCGGTAAGCCGTCAGAAAAAATACCGGTATATTCATCAAGTTGTTTCGTACAAGCCGCACACAATAATAAAATAAAAAAATTAATCAACACTTTCCGCATGACATCTGCATCCATATTCTTCACCTGGATGTGGTGTATCATACCATGTTCTGACTTCGCCGTCCAGTGCTTCATGCTCTGGTCGAACTTTATCATCGCCAACTGTTACCCAAACGTATTTTTCATGTTTAGGAACAAGGCGTTTTTTGCCTGATATATTCCCCTCGTGTTTTGCCATTGCTTTTGCCAGGTTTAATAAATTATCTTTGGAAAGGTTATTCATTGGCGTTGAACGTGGAAAACCTGTTTGCTTTTCAATGGATTTTAAATAGTTTTCAACATTATTTTCATTTGGTGGCGCATATCTATTTATTGCGCCTTCTATTGTTAAATTTTGATAAGAGCTTGTTGCCAACAAACCAGCCATAGCATTAAAACCTGTCGCAGCATCCGGAAATATCGCAAATCTGCCATCTGTTCCAATCGCTCCATTATTACGTGCAAATTTTCCATCTTCCAGATTACCTGGGTTGTTATTACGCCATGCTCTGCTTCCGCCACTTGCTTCATAAATATTTCCATCATTTCCAACATACATTCTGGTTGTGCCGATTCCTGGAAATGCGGATATATAAGTAGGTTCCATTTATAACTCCTTTTGTTCAAATAAAAAATACCCGCGTGTACGGGTAATAAGAAAAGACGACCAATGTCGTCCGCTGAATACGGATATTATATCATAAAATACGAAATTATTTCAATAAAAAACACCCCGATGGGGTGCTTTTTATGATGGGGCCCCGAATTTGACACGGTTCTACCCGAAAATGTGCAACAAGTGCTTGATTTATGCCCGTTGTTGAACGAAATATTAGCTAAAATTGAAAAAGATAACAGTAAAAATCATACCAGTAAATTATGTGATGCTCTTGGTTGATTCAATGCGACCTGTGTATAATCTCGCTGAAAATAAAACCTACATCCATCCAAATAGATGTATATCAAATCAGAATTTGCAACATAAAATTTTTCTGTTATGCCTGTATCTTTTTTTACCAGAATTTCTTGTGCATTTTCATCAACATCAAAACCGCCGATAGTAATATTTGAATTATTGATTTCAACTGCGGTATTTTCATAATAACCTTGTGCCATCCCATCGCAATCTGCGGTTATATATCCGGCATATTCAAATCGGTCAAAAGACCATTTGCCACAGAACTCACAAGATTTACCGTCTGTTGGTGTACAACCAATCAAAAACATACAAAATAAAATAATCTTTTTCATATAATGCAGTATAAAAGATATGATTGATAAAAATCAATATCAATTGCCTTTGTACAATCTATTTTTTCATAATTGACACCTGTTAGGCATAGCAATATAATACATATAGATGACTAGAAACGCGCGTTTTTTTATATCCATTTTATGTTTTTGTATGCTGCTTCATCAATCGGCAAAATGTGAAAACGCAAACCAAAAGTGGGCGGGGAAGTGGTATCTAAATGGCCAGCGCACTGTTTTTGGTGGGACACTGGAAGTTTTTAGCTGCGATGATGCAACATGCGATTTTAAGCTGCAATCTTGGTACGATTTACATATCTGTGATGTCGAAGGTAGAATAGAAATCAGCGGAGACAAGGCAGAATACAAAGACAAAAAATATCAATATGACAGAGAGACAGATACAGAATATTTTATTCCTGTTGGTATATTGTTTCAAATTGAGTCAGAAGATAAAATGAATCTGCATTTTATCAATGCAGATTCATTTAGCACATTTTGTGGTATGCAAGCAACGCTGGAAGGAACATGGATTAAGCAATAATTAGTATTTATTTACTCTTTTTATCCAGCCATTTTTTGCTGTCTTCCAGTTTGGTGTGCCCTTTAAATAATCTATTCTTTCAGATTTTAGTGCGACCATAAATTCGTTGACTTTGCTATCAGGAATAGCATTTATGGATTTAATTGTTTCGCTACCTATGGCACCATCAACAACCAAGTTTGCGCCCAAGAAAGAATTTAGTGTGCGTTGAACAACCCTTCCGGCACCACCCATCACATTCATATCAAAAACTGCATCACGTATTCTGTCGTTTTTTATTTCTGGGATTTTTGTGTTATTCCAGTATTCGTTTTTATAAATTTCCTTGGCCTGTGCGTATG
Organism: Alphaproteobacteria bacterium; assembly: GCA_017463185.1. Taxonomy (GTDB): domain Bacteria; phylum Pseudomonadota; class Alphaproteobacteria; order Rs-D84; family Rs-D84; genus Enterousia. The sequence continues at coordinate 80,103 of JAFTPS010000008.1, read as the reverse complement.
TTAAATATTTTACATCTGCTGGGAATTTTTTGTCTGGATGCTTGTTAGTGTATCTATCCAGCGTGCTTTGTTTTATGCCCATATTAGTCGGTTCATCTTGAACTTGGTCTTTTCCGTCTGTATAGTCTCCTTCGGGTTCTTGTAATTTATTGTACGCTTGTTCAAATTTCATATCAGTTACCTTTTGTGTTTCTGGCTTTTGGCCTTTATAAACCTTGCTGCCTATTTTCTTGCCGGCCTTATTCAATTCTACTTCTTCAACCCAACAACGACAGTTTGGATGAACTGGGATATCTGGTATGTCGTCTTTGTTTTCAAAAATTGCCCCATCATTTTCCGAGCATTCATCGCATGTATTTTCGCCGTGTTCGCTGTGCCATACCCATATCTTGGGCTTTATTTCAAATTCTGGGATATTCAAATCGTATGTTTCCAGACTTCGTTTTGAAACATATCCGCCTGGCATTAAAACTTTGACCGGTATCGGGTCGCCAGAAACGATATAATCTTCAATATTGAAATCAAAGCCAATTGTTTCAAAATAATCGCCGTATGTGTCCATAACTTCTGCTTCTGCATCACTTTTATCGGACTCGAACTCCATTTCTATTTCATGTTGCGCATTATGAAACTGCTCCAATGTCATATCATATTTTGTGCGCATCATACGACCAGTTGCATCAAACTGTACTGTTCCAGGATATAAGATGTTCATATACTTTGTTGCACGTTTATATGTTTCGCTGTTTTTATCGCCGTATTCAGGCGACGATATCAGTTCTTGTAAAAATTTTGGTGTTATCATAGTTTTTCTCCATAAAAAAACGCCCGCAAATGCGGGTAATAAAAAAAAGACGACCAATGTCGTCCGTCTGTTGGTGCGTATTATACCATAAAACGCATAAAAAAGCAATGAAAATCAAAAAATTGATAAGTTCGAACCTTTTTCTGGACAATAAAAATACAGTCGTTTCAATAAAATACCCCTTCAAAGACATGCTTCAAAGGGGATATCGTCAAATATGGGGCGGATAACCGGACTCGAACCGGCGACATTTGGTACCACAAACCAACGCTCTAACCAACTGAGCTATATCCGCCATACTGGTGGAGCTGATCGGACTCGAACCGACGACCCCTTGCATGCCATGCAAGTGCTCTACCAACTGAGCTACAACCCCATTGCGCGACATATTCTATATTTCTTCTTGCCAAATGTCAAATCAATTTGCTAATCTTTTTTATACCTAAGGAGTTTTATTATGGATTATTCAGTCTTAAAGTCAGAAGTTGAACAAAAAACCGCCCAAACTATTGATGTTTTGCGTAATGAATATGCGGGCTTGCGTACGGGGCGCGCATCTGTACATTTGTTGGACGGGATTCGCGTGCCGGTATATGGTTCTGAAATGCCAATAAACCAGGTCGCAACCGTCGCCACCCCTGATAACCAGACACTGTCTGTGACCGTTTGGGATATCACCAATGCACCCGTGGTTGAAAAGGCTATTCGTGATTCGGGCCTGGGGCTGAATCCTATGACGGCTGGCGGTGTAATTCGTTTGAATATGCCACCTTTGACCGAGGAACGTCGTCGTGAACTGACCAAGGTTGCTGGTAAATACGCCGAAGAAGCAAAGATTTCTATGCGTAATATTCGTCAAGACGCAATGGGTAAAATCAAACGCGCCGTCGCAGACAAGGAAATATCCGAAGATGACCAGCGTAAATACGAAGAAGATATTCAAAAGGTTTTTGATAAACGCGGGACCGAGGTTGATGCCCTGGCGCGCGAAAAAGAAGCCGATATTATGTCTGTCTAATCACAACGCAAAAGAAAAGATATGTTTAATTTTTTGAAAAAGAAACATCCCATACAAACCAATGCACCCGTGCCTCAGCACATTGCATTTATCTGTGATGGAAATCGCCGTTGGGCGGAAATGCGCGGATTGCCACCATTGATGGGACATCAGGCGGGAATTTCAAATTTTGAAAATCTGGTTGATTGGTTTGTTGCCCGTGGCGTGTCAACAATCACATTCTTTATATTTTCAACTGAAAATTGGTCTCGCAGCGAAGAAGAGGTCAATTTCCTGATGGACCTGTTCTATACGGAACTGAACAAGAATATGAAACACGCTGTGGAAAAAAATTTGCGCTATCGCATTATTGGTTCGCGTGAACGCCTGCCGAAAAAATTGGCGGACCTGTGTGATAAGCTAGAGGATGCATCCGCCGCCAACACCGGTGGTACGGTTGCGTTTGCCCTGAACTATGGGGGCCAGGGTGAAATCATTGACGCGGTAAATGCGGCCATCGCCGCGGGCGAACCCGTCACGCGTGAAAGTTTTGAAACTTTCCTGGATACGGGCGACCTGTTGCCGATTGATTTGATGGTCCGCACCAGTAATGAACACCGAATTTCTAATTTCCTGTTGTGGAAATTGGCGTATTCAGAATTGCTGTTTATCCCAGAACATTGGCCAGATTTGGTAAAAAGTGAAAAATTATGGCAATTCACACTGGACGCGTTTGCTAAACGCAATCGCAGATTTGGTGGCGGGAAAAAGGCTAACTATGCAGGCACAAAAAAATAGGGGACAACTATGTCAAATACAGGGCAAAGAATTATTGTGGGCTCAATTATGGCGATTATCGCCATTGCGGCGGGTGTGGCGGAATACTTTGGTTTTTCGGCGGTACGTTATCTGTCAATCATAGTTGGGTTGTTTATGATTCTGGAAATGATATTGTGTATAAATCATACCGCGCGTGATGTGGTCCGTAAAAATTGGCTGTCATTTGGCGGATTTTTGGTATGGCTATTTGTGGTATTGGCGGCGGCAAATGTCGTTGGGGCGCGTCCCTGGATTATGTTGTTGCTGTTGATGATTATATCATTTGCAGACATTGGTGCGTGGTTCTTTGGCCGATTGATTGGTGGCGATAAAATGTGGGAACGTCTGTCGGCGGGCAAAACCTGGTCCGGCCAGATTGCGGGTATTGCCTGTGGTACATTTGCGTCGGTTATGTACGGATTGTTAGGGGCGGATACTTTTATGCCACAATTGTTGTGGATTGGGATTGGTGTGTCCCTGTTGTCCCAGTACGGCGATTTAACCGCCAGTTGGATAAAACGCAAAATGGGAATCAAAGATTTTGGAAATATCCTGCCGGGGCATGGTGGAATGCTGGACCGTTTTGACGGCTGGATTTATGCATTGCCATTGGTGTGGCTGGTAATGTTATAGGCAATATTTTTGTAAAGGCAAAGGAAAGGTACAAATGAATATTCTGTTGACAATTGTCGCATTATTGATTGTTTTAGGTATCGTGGTATTTGTTCACGAATTGGGGCATTTTTTAGCGGCGCGTTGGGCGGGTGTTCGTGTAGATACTTTTTCCATTGGTTTTGGCCCAGCGATTGTAAAATGGCACGATAAACACGGAACTTTGTGGAAAATTGCGTGTCTGCCATTGGGGGGCTATGTTTCCATTTATGGCCAAGAAGATATGTTTAATCGCAAAAAATATGCTGATTTGCCCGCTGATAAAAAGCGTGGACATTATCTATCGGCACCGGCTTGGAAACAGTTTATTATTATTGCAGCTGGTGTTACGATGAACTTTATCCTGGCCTGGGTAATTTATACATCTTTGTTTATGTTTCAACCGCGTTTGGTTGGAAATTCGCAATTACCTGTTGTTGGCCAGGTTATCCAAGAATCAATTGCTTTTAATGCTGGGATAAAGCCGGGTGATACAATTGTTCGTATTGACGATGCAAAGATTTCCAATTGGGGTGATTTGATTCTGGCCAAAGAATTGGCGGCAAGTCGTGACGCGGATGTTATGATTGTGCGTGGCGATAAATTAGTAAATGTAAAATTGTCTCCGTCTGAACGTTGGGGAATGATTGCCGACGGCAGTAAAAAGGCCGACCCCGCCCGCCAGAATCTGTTTCGCGCAATGTATTCCGGTGCGCGCAAAACATATTATGAGTCCAAGACCTTGGTTGTGGTCCTGAAACAAATTATAACGGGCGAGCGTTCATCCAAACAATTGGGGTCGTTCATTACAATTGCTGAATATTCTGGGCGTGCAATGTTGGCTGGATTCTTTACATTATTGTCGCTGATTGCGTTGCTGTCGGTGAATTTGGCTGTAATCAACCTGTTGCCATTGCCAGTGTTGGATGGCGGATACCTGTTGATTTTGATAATAGAGGCTATTACCCGCCGCAAATTACAGGGGCGCGGTATGGAAATCGCGATAATGGTTGGTTGGTTGTTGATATTGGCTCTGTTCGCATTGACAATGTGGAATGATTTGGTTCGTGTGTTTGGATTAAATGGATAGTTGTATGAAAAAAATATCATTGTTTGCAATTTTTTCTGTAATGGTTGCGCCCGCATTTGGCGCAACCGTTTCACGCATAGATGTATCGGGGAACCAGCGTATGGATGCCGAATCCATCCGGATTTTATCCGATGTAAATGTTGGCGATAATGTTGGCGACGCGCGTGCAAATGAAATCGCAAAAAAATTACAGGAAAGTGGATACTTTTCCAAAATCAGTGTAAAAATGTCTGGTAATGTCCTGAAACTAGATATTACTGAATCGCCCATCATCAACCAGGTCACCATAGAAGGCAACGACGAAGTCGCAACCGACGACCTGAAAAAGGAAATCCGGACCAAGGAACGCACATCATATGACGCGGCCACCGTTGGTGCGGATGTCCAGCGTATGTTGACCATTTATCAACGCCAGGGATTTTTTGGTACAAAAATAGAACCGAAAAAAATTGAATTAGACGATAATCGTATAAACGTTGTCTATGAAATTACAGAGGGCCACCCGACCTATATCACCGACATTGATTTTGACGGGAATAAAAAATTTTCCGATCGCACCCTTCGCGGCGAGATTTTATCCCGTGAACATGCCTGGTGGCGTTTTATGACGCAATTTGATACTTTTGATGACGATCGTATTCAATACGATGCCCAAATGTTGCGCCAGTTTTATTTACGCAATGGCTATGTTGATTTTAATGTAAACGATACCACTGGCACATTTACCCCCGACCGCGAATATTATTCCGTGGTCTTTACCGTGTCAGAGGGCGACCAATACGATTTCGGAAAATTGACCGTGGATAACCCATTTGATGACATCCCAGATGAAGTATTGACCGATGTAATTGCTATGAAATCTGGTGATACATATAATGTTGACCTGGTGGATGAAACAATGTCTGCATTGCGCAGTGCGGTCGCCGAATATGGTTATGCGTTCATCAATGTTGAACCCGTCCCGACCAAAAATGACGATGACAAAACAATTGATTTGGTATTCAAGATTCAGAAAACAAATCGTATTTATCTGAATTCTATCAATATCTTGGGCAATGTTCGTACATTTGATTCCGTGATTGAACAATCACTGCCAATGCGTGCGGGTGACCCATTTTCTTTACAGACAATAGAAGAGGGCCGTCAAAAACTGATGCGCACCCGCTATTTCAAAGACGTCCAGATGATTCCCACGCGTGTCGCAGATTCAAATATGATGAACCTGGATGTCAAGGTAGAAGAACAGCCCACCGGTGAACTGTCCGGCGGCTTTGGGTGGTCCAATATCAACGGGTTTATGGTTGATGCCGGAATTACCGAAAGCAACTTTATGGGCCGTGGTCAGATTGTACAACTGCGTGGTTCTATTGCGGAATACCAGAAGCAGGCATTATTCAGTTTTACCGAACCATACCTGTTTGGGCGGCAATTATCAGCGGGATTTGATGTTTCATACACAATGTATGACTATTCATCCCTGGGCTCTTTTGGGTATGACCGCGACAGTTTAACAATTGCCAGCCGTATGGGGTGGAAATTGACAGACCATTGGACACAAAGTGTACGTCTGTCGGCGTCATTTGACCAAAATTATGATATCCAGGTGGATTCCGGCTGGCAAAAGGCAAATTTATATACCCTGGGGACAAACCTGAAATACTATAATCTGGATACAAATTTCCAGCAAAACACCCATACTGGGGTGGTTGCGAATCTGGGGATTGCATATACCGGATTTGGTGGCACGGAATCGTTTATGCGATACAGTGCGGATATTATCGGAATGATAAAATTCTGGGATGATAAATGGCAGTTGCGCTCGTCCTTGGATTTTGGATACTTGCAACCGTTGGGGGGGGATTATATTTCCCGTGTTTATCGTTATTTCCTGGGTGGTGAATCATTGCGTGGATTTGATGTCGCGGGTGTTGGTTCGCGTAACTGGGCATATAAAACATATGCGCTGGGGGGATTATGGAAATTAAATGGTTCAACCCAGTTAAACTTTCCAATCTTTATCCCAGATGAATACCAGATAAAGGGTTTTGTCTTCGCAGACTATGGTATTTTGGGCAAACCACCCGCTGATGAAGACTATTTTGCCGGTCGTGCAAATGATATTGATGATAATTTGCGCACATCCGTTGGTGTTGGAATTTATTGGAATACCCCAATGGGGCCGATGAACTTTTCGTGGGGCTGGCCATTAAAGATGACCGAATACGACCGTGAACAAAGATTCTTGCTGTCATTTGAAACTCAGTTTTAATCTTGACGCTATGCGCGTAAATTGCGTATAATTCAAAAAAAGGAAAGGGGGCAATTTATGAAAAAAATATTTTTGGGATTGTTCGTTGCAATTGCATTGGCCGGCTGTGGCCAGGTTTATGACCGCGAACCGGTTGGCGTTGGCTATGACAACAATGAATTGAAACTAAGCCCATGCGCCTGCATTATGGTGTACCAGGCCTAGTATATTGATACGGGGGGTGAAATTGGAATATCCATCGGAATTTGATGTGCCAGCATTTCCAGCGGGACGGCGTATCGCTGTTTCCCGCGCAATGGCGATTGCAACGATGGCGGTATTCCTGTTGATTATTTGTGCGTGTGGCCTGTTGTTGTGGGTCAAGCGTTCCATCACCATCCACCCATTTTTAATATCGGTAAATAATATCACAGGCCAGTGGGAAATTGTCGGTCATAATCATTTTCGCGACAAACAAATGACCGCCGACCGCACATTACAGGAATCTGTGATTGGCAAATTTATGCGTGCCTGGTATCAGGTTGGCACAAGTGCTGAACGCAACGCCGCCAATTGGCAAAAGTGCGACCGCTCCACCGTCTGCGACCGCGAGAATAAGGCCGGCCGTGATACAAACGCCTGTACATTGTATTGCCTGACCGATAACGGATTGTATAGCCGTTTTGTCGGCACAGTAAAACCAGATTACATGACGCGCAGTGCCAATGGTGAAACATTGTCTTTGGATACATCGTCCCTGCGAATGACTCCGTTGGATGTCAAAGGCGGATGGCAGGTTCGCGCCACAATTAAATCCAATATATCTGCGCCGATAAAAATCCTGGCAATTGTTCGGGTGGGAAATGACAAAACGGCATATCCCACAACACTAGGGTACTATGTCGCCGACTTTAACGCATACAGAATAGATTGATGAGGAAACTGATTACATTTTTCGCTGGTTTAATTTTAATGGTGCTGATATGCGCCATATTGGCAATGTCTGGCGCAATCTATGATACCGCGGGTAAATCAACCGTTGAACAGTACTTTTTCCAAATCGCGAACCAGCCCGCCCGCCGTGTCGGCGTACCGGCCAGTCCATCGGACCTGGGGGATACCAAATTGCGTAATATGCTGATTCAAAAATATATCACCGAGTTGTTTTATGTGTTGCCCGATATGGCGAACATAGATGCGCGTATGGCGGGGCAATCGGGCCTGCGCCGAATGTCAACCGCCGCATCGTTTGAAAAATGGAAAACACAAATTGCCCAGGATATCCAGGCCCTGGCATCCGCCCATGTGTTGCGTACGGTGGAAATTGACGCAAACGCAATATTCAAATCAGACGACAGTAAATATACAACCGTGCCCTATACTTTGTACACTTGGCGTACCCCAAATGATTTAAGTGCCACCCCCGAAATAACACATGGCATAATATTGCTGGATATATTCTTTGAACCAACATTACGCGAATCTGACAAATATGTGGAACATATACTGGAATCGGGTGGTGACCCCGCGACGGTATTTCGTTTCGGTGTCTTTGATTTTGTATTGGAATAGGGTGGACAATAAAATGATGCGTCGTATTGCGCTTTTACTGGGATTGATTTCTTTCTGTGCGCCGGTTTGCGCGGCAGACTCGTGGGACTTTGAAGAATTCTCTATTGTGGACAGCGAAGATGCCGATATCACAATGGAATCCGTTGAGCTGAACGACGATGCAACGGTGGCATCGGTGGGCTCGTTTGATATCGCGGGGATAATGCTGGGGATGCCGTTTGATGATGTCCAAACACTGTTTTTCCGGACCAAGGGTCTATATGCCCCACGTGCCAAGAACAGCATAATTTATACCATCCATAAAAATTGGAAACATAACCTGGATTATGAATGCCGCAGCCAGGGCATAGTCATCCCCGCCGAATTGGAAAACTGTATCAACAGTCTGGCCCGTAATCGTGGCTTGTTGTACGCATCTGAATTACATCTGGTCCGAGAAAATACGGGCGAAGAAATTGTTGTCTATTTCACCAGCAACGCTACCGATAACCTGGTCTGGCGTGTAGTTTATACCAATGATGTGAACGAGCTTGAGGGTGATGCCGAAAAATTCGCCGCCCAACGTGAAAATAAAATCTTGGCTTTCTGGCAAAATGTTTTGGATAAATACGGTGCGCCAAATTCAGGCACAGATACATGGATTTCGTCCACTAATTCGTATGACCCAATGATGACGGCATATTATGGCAAATTAGACTTGGCCGATTATGGGCGCAACGCCACCGACCAGGCAAAAAATATCCAGTCCGCTCGTGAAAATTTCAAGGCCAAACCCTATGCGTTCTAATTCTTATAAGAAAGGGCTTTTTGCAGAGTTTTTGGCACGAAATTATTTACGATTTCACGGTTTCAAAATTCTGGAATCCCGTTATATTACCGGTCGTAATACCAATCGCGCAGAAATAGATATTATAGCTCGTCGCAAAAATTTGATTGTTTTTATAGAGGTTAAAAATCGGTCCTCTGTTGAAGGTGCTTTTGGTGCAATCTCTGCAACCCAGGCGATGCGCTTGCGTCGCGCGGCGGAAACATATTTGGCGCGGATAAATTGGATGGGCGACGCGCGATTTGATGTAATTGCCGTATGCGGTCATCGCATACATTGGATAAAAAATTCTATATAAGTATTGAAAATGGGAAAAGCGTCCTGTATAATACCAACGTTGAAATAACCCAAAGGAGAAAATATGAAAAAAGTAATGTTGGCTTTGTTCGCCGTTTTGACATTAGCTGCCTGCACAGGTTCTTATAAATCCGGTAATTGTGAATACGATTTCCTGTTGCACAAGGATATATCTGTTTCTAAATGGATTGGTGCTGCAACTGGTTGCTAAAAAAAATCCCCCCCGTTCGGGGGATTTTTTGTCATCCATGCACAGGATGACAGAATTTTGTATTCATAAAATTACGTTTATAACATCCACCACTATTCACTAATAAATTGCTCTTTGAAATAAAAAACGCCCATTGGGCGGATTTTTATTTGAACAACTCATGATTCTTGCGCAACCATCCAATCGTGCTATCCATGCCGTGACCGTGTACCACAAATGTATCATCGGGTAAATTCAGGTTCTTTATATTCTGAATTGCTTGAAATAATTGTTGGGCGTTTCCTCCTGGAAAATCAAATCGCCCATATCCATCGTGAAACAATGTGTCGCCCGTCAACAATATGTGCGCGTCTGGAAAGTAATATATCAATCCACCCGGCGTATGTCCCGGTGTGGCCATGACATCCATTTTTATCCCCGGTAATATTTCATAGTTCCCCGGCGTTATATCTGTGGTATTTACATCATGCGCGTGAATATGCCCAATCCCAAAAAAATCCAATATTTCATTCCCCCACCCAACCAGCGGCCGGTCATTGGGTGATACATAAAACGGCACATTAAACGCATGGCACAGTTCAGGTGCTGCGGAAATATGGTCTGGGTGCGCATGTGTCGCATAAATCGCGTGTAATTTCAGTCCGCGTTCAATCAACACCCGTTCCCAATCCTTTGCACGTCCCCATGGGTCAAATATCGCGCATTTATCCCCGGACGACACCACCACGGAATTAGTATTCCGTGGTGGCATTTGTATGATTTCAAAATTATTGCTTTTTTGATTTTGCATTTGCGCGTTTTTCAACTGTTTTTTTGGTTTCTTTCTTTTTGCCAAAAACAATTTCACGAATTTCCGTTCCAGTCAATGTTTCACGTGCCAGCAATTCATTGGCCAGTTTTTCAACCATCTTTTTATTCTTGGTTAAAATTTTGGTTGCGTCTGCGTGTGCCGCATCCAGCCACGCTTTGATTTCTGCATCAACGATTTCTGCGGTTTTTTCAGACGCATTTTCCAACGCCCCGCGTGTGCCAAATGTACCAACTTGGTTTATCGCCGCCAGGCCAACTTTCTTGGACAATCCAGCGGTTGTAATTGAATATCGTGCCAGCCGCGTCGCCATTGCGATATCACTTTCCGCACCGGTTGTGATTTTGTCTGCACCAAAGAATAATTCCTCGGCACTGCGACCGGCCAGTGCAATAGACAGGTTTGCCCGAACCTCTGCAATTGTCATTGAAACCTTGTCATCAATTGGCAAGTGCTGCACCATCCCCAGTGCGCGTCCGCGTGGGATAATGGTTGCCTTGTGAATAGGGTCGGCGACGTCTTCGTACATCAAACTGACGAATGCGTGTCCTGCTTCGTGATATGCGGTCAGTTTTATATCCTGTGGTCGCATTTTGCGTACTTTGCGTGGTCCCATAATAATTTTGTCACGCGCTTCTTCTATATCGTCTGGGGTGATTTCATCGCGTCCACTACGTACTGCGTGCAAGGCGGCTTCGTTCAACAGGTTTTCTAAATCCGCCCCCGAAAATCCGGTTGTCCCACGTGCCAGGTCTTGCAGATTGACATCCAGTCCAATTTTCTTCTTTTTCGCGTATAAATCCAGGATTTCGCGTCGTCCAGCCATATCTGGCAATTCAATATAAACCTGGCGGTCAAAGCGACCGGGCCGCAACAACGCCGGGTCCAACATATCAACGCGATTGGTCGCGCCAATAACGATAATACCGCTTTCATTGGCAAAACCATCCATTTCAATCAATAATTGATTCAGGGTCTGTTCGCGGTCCTGGTCGTTGTATGAATGGGTTGAACGCTTTTGCCCAATTGCATCAATTTCATCAATAAACAAGATACACGGTGCATTGCGTTTCGCCATTTCAAAAATTTCTTTGATTTTGGCAACACCCAACCCCACAATAATTCCCGAAAAATCCGAACCAGATGCCGCGAAAAACGGAACATTAGCCTCTCCTGCAATGGCTCGTGCTAACAAGGTCTTTCCGGTTCCTGGCTGACCTGATAACAGAACCCCCCGCGGCACCCGCGCCCCCAGGTTTTTATATTTATCCTTGTTTTTCAGGAAATCTACAATTTCGGACAATTCTTGTTTTTCAGAATCAATTCCCGCCACATCGGCAAAGGTTGTCTTGGGCTTGCCCGTGGTGATTTTAGTTGGATTTTGATTTACTAAACTGCGGCTAAGTCCGCCACCTGCACCCCCACGTAACCCGCGGAAAATCCAGAATATAAATAACAGTGTCAGCAACAATGGGACCCAGGTTCCCAAATGTTCCAACCAACTTTTGGATGTATCAATACTAATTGCCGTCCCATTATCTGACAGTTTTGTCAGCAATTCTGGGTCATACGCAATTGTTGCGTGATACGCCGTTCCATCTGCCAGGTTTCCCGTCGCATCATTGCCATTGATTTTCATCGTCTTGATTTCGTCCCCACGGCGCAGAATATCTGAAAACGACAATTCCACTGGTTTAGTGCTATTTATCACGGGTGCCTGACCTGGTACGGTTGGCGCACCACCAATAACAAAGGCACGCCCCGCCATTGCCAGGAACAATAATCCAAATACCGCCAAAAACACGGTCCCAGAATCCCGTTTTTTTGCGGTTGTTGTGTTTTGTTGTGTTTTTTGTTTTTTCATTTTTTCTCACATTTACGTTTTTTTCTGATACTTACTCTTGCGCCTTCGGGTACAACCAGGATTTCATTCCCCAGTCGTCGCACCGTGCAATGTGCCAGTGTAAATTTACAATCATCGTGCAATTTACTTAGTGCGATATTCAGCGAATTCAACCGTGGCTGATAACAATTCCCCCCAATGCGTTGTATCAATGTACCCAGGAACTTTAATCTAATATCGGCCCCCAGGTCAAACAGAAAAGAATCTGAAAAATATGCATAGCCATCTCGCATTACAGAATCAACTGCCACCCCAACATCGCCATCCAGTGCATCCCGCGCCCGTCCCAGGTTTTCAATTGCCAATAAAATACGATTATCGCTGATACCTAATTTCTCGGACAACAAATGGCGATTTTGACGAATTTTTACACGTGTATATTTATCATCATAGTTCATCTCGTCGCTGAAATATTTAATCCCCCGTGTGTTGCAATAATCAATCAGTTCGCTGCGAAATACATTTAATAACGGACGTACGATTTTTACCCCATCGCGATATGACACCGTCCGCATTGCCCCCAGGCCCACAACCCCGCTGCCTCGGGCCAGGTTCATAAGAAAAGTTTCAATTTGGTCATCCGCCTGGTGTGCAACAAACAAAGCGTCAATTTTGTGTTCAACACAAAAATCGGTCATAAATTTATAACGTGCGTTTCGTGCGGCGGCTTCTAATCCGTTTTTGGGTTTATTGCCCGCCCACTGAAATACCCGACACGGCACCCCCAGTTTTTCGCACAGCCCCATAACATATGTGGCCTCGGTCGTTGCTGCGTCGCGCAGTCCGTGATTCACGTGCAGGGCTATAATATCCATTCCCATTTCCACCAACCAGTGCAACAGGCACACAGAATCCACCCCGCCACTGACGGCCACGGCCAGCTTTTGACCGCAAAAATTCCGAACAAAATCCTTAAACTTTTCGTTCATTGTACGGATATTTTATGTTATAATTCGCAAAAATAAAGGAAAAATAAATGGCAAAGAAATTAAAATCAGTTGCGGTCTATTGTGGTCATCAGTTTGGCAATGATTCCCAGTTTGCTGTTGACGCGGCTGCCGTTGGTGAAATGTTGGCAAAAAACGGTATCCGTATGGTATTTGGTGGTGGTGATGTTGGATTGATGGGCACGGTTGCAACGGCGGCCCTGCGTGCTGGGGGTAAAGTGGTGGGTGTGTCCACTGATGATGTTGTGGCCCGCCAGGAACCGGCCCACGCTGAAATAGATGTTCAAATTGTTGATGGTGTAAACGAGCGCAAACAAATAATGTTTGAATTGTCCGATGCGTTTATAATTTTGCCGGGCGGCATTGGCACTTTGAATGAATTGACCGATATTATGACTATGCAGCAAATTGGTGAAACAACCAAGCCATTGTTCTTTTTGAATACGAACGATTTCTGGGGACCTTTTTCGGAATTGATAAAACATATGATGGACAGTGGTTTTATTGAAAGCTTGTCAGATTATCGTATGCACAACGCAAATTCAATCACGGAATTGACCGAACAAATTTTGAATTATTAAAACACCGCCCGATTGGGCGGTTTATTTATTTTTCACGGGCTTTTACAACATCACGAATTTGTTGTTTAAATTTTTGTTGATACGCCGTTGGAAATGTCAGGCATTCGTGTATTTTCCCATCTGGGAATTGCTTGCGTGCGGTTTGTAATAAAACACCCACGCGCGCCGCCCCGTCAATCAGGGCTTGTTTCTTACCATGCTTGGGCAGGACAGCCATATATTCCACCGCCTGTGATGCGCGCCCCGCGGACGCACCGTCGGGGAATGCATCAAAATAGCCGTAATCTTCAACCAGGTTTTCTAAATCATTTTTGTTCATTTTTCTGCTCCTTGATTATACTGTGAAACTGCCCATTCCCAAGAAATTGTATTATTTTGTTTGCTTTGTTCATATGCTGTTCGTATTTCTTGGGGAATAGTCTTTGGGTCAAACGCCTTAAACAATTTATCCAATTCGTTTGGATGTGTTTTTAAGTGTGTTTTAATAATCGCAATAGCCAATTCTTGTTTTTCTATATTTGTTGGGTCGGCGATAAAACTATCAAAGAATGCGCGGTCTTTTTTTGTTAAATTTTGTACAATCTCTAAAACGGCTGTTTTGTCGGCCTGTTGCATAACTTCCTCTATGTCATTAAAAGACAGGCTGGTTTGGGCCAGTATATCGGCCGCACGAAATCTGGCGTTGGCCTTTTGTGCTAGTTTTGTGTTGTTTTTTAATTTTTTGAAATAAGCAAAAAACAGCAATGTGGCCATAACGATGTTTGCCCAGAATGACCACAGCATATCGTGCTTCTTGGCATAATCATACGAATATCCGCTAATCATTTGGTCGGAATCAAAGTTTATTTGAACACGTGGTATGGTTATATCCTGGCCAATATCATTTTTGGCATCAACAGAAGTCAAATCAACCGTTGATGCAACCAGACCCAGCATACCACTGGCCATTGTTGCCCGAAACGCTGAATCCAGGCCAGTTTTACCCAGGTGCGCTAATAACTTTTGTTTTATGTCTGTATTTGCCTTGTCTAATTTTTGTTTAATATTTGTCATTGTTTTATCCTTTTTAATGAGTATCAACGATTATCAATAAATCATTTGCCTGATTTTGAAACCAGTCCCCTTCTATAAAATCATCAATGGCCACCCCCAAACTGATACACCCGCCAGAACGTCTTTTGTTTTCATCACTGGTACCGTGAAAATACATATTATCACGACCGTAAGTTTGTGTTTGATGGGCCGGCAACAGCGGGATTCTATACCCGCCCCACGACTTTAAGTCTTCTGGTTCTTCTATTTTTTCTTTTTTTGCCAAATAAATTCCATCGGGTGTACTGCCAACATTTGGATATGCTTGAAATTCTGCGTCCCTGCATGCGACATAGCCAGAAAAAGTTGGTTTAATAATGGATACGGGATTTCCATTATCACACACGACCAAAACTTGACCGTTGAAAACCAATACTTGTCCCGATTTTATATTGGGCTTTTCGGAAAAGGTTATTGTTTTGTTTCTGTACTCTGTATTCATATTTTGCATATTTGCGATAACGGATTCATTATCAACGGATGTTTTTATTGGACAGGTACTGGTATCCGAATGAATTTCTATGTTTTTTATACATGTATCAATATCTGCGCTCATTGTATATTGATGTTTTTGTGTGTTGCCCGATAATAATTTCTTTAATTGGTTTTGCAGGACTGCTTGCGTTATTATACATCCTTTGTATTCATCTTCTATTTTTAATGGATTCAAACCAAGTATAGACAGGCGCGACATAACATTTGCTGTATAGGCATCAACTATGTTCGTAAGCGTTCCTTTTTCTTTTAATTCACCTGACAATGTGGCTATTTTTTGACGACATTGGGATAACAATAATTCATAAAATTTTGTATATTTTGATTTGTTTGTTTCTTTGTCTTCGGCCATCACGCCATCCAAACAGGTGTTTTTAGCATCTGCTTTTAACTGTTCCAACAATTGGCCCGTGATAAAATATGTTTTGCCCTTGGCCTCATAGATAATAATTTCTGGTTCGTCTTGGGCAAATGTTGGCATGCATGTAAAAAACGACAAAATAAAAATCATAAATATTTTCTTCATTTTATCTCAGTGCCCCCTCGCATTCATCGGCAACCGTTGCCGCACGTTTTATTGCACCTATTTGTGTTGCGTTAAATATTGTGGCGGTCAAACTGGCCGCGGTTGTCCCACCCGCCAATACATTCGCCGCCGTATTCAGATTTTTTTCTTTATCCTTGTCCCCGTCGCGCACTTTGTCCGAATTTGCTGATGAGGATACTATTGTTCCCGCCAGGCCAGTTGCCACACCAACCCCACTGGATACCGCCGCGCCTGTGGATTTGTTGTTTATGCTGCTGATATCCACCGTGGACCACGCATCGCATGCGCGAACAATCGCCTCGGCCCGTGCCAGTTCCACATCCGTTGCCGTTTTGGAAATTCGTGCCTGCATCCGTACATTGCTAAGCACCTTTACCGCCGCCAGGCAATTATCAATTTGTGATTTCAAATCGCCTTTTTCCCGATTGTTTCCGGCAATAATCACGCCCGCGATATTTGTTGCGGTACTGGTGGCTAGCATACCCGTACGCCAATTCCCCAGGTTTTTGGATTTTTTGTCTAATTTACTTTTCTTGGTGCGTAATTGTGTGGCATATAACTTTCCCTGGGCAGTGTTTGTTTCATCTAATGTATCCGCAAAAGTTTCATAAAACATATCCAGGCTGGTAATACGAACCGCACCCGCGTCTTCCAGTGCTGCGATAAGTTCTTCATTTTCAGCGGCTTCTTTATCCACTTTTGCTTTTGCGATACCGGTACCCAGTGCAACGCCACCAGCGACCGTGCCGACACCCGTCACGGCGGTGTTTATTCCCGCTATTGTTTTCAGGTGATTTAATTCACCCGATATTCCATCACATGAATTGCGTACATTTTCAATTGCCGTGTTCAAATCGGATACCGCATATGCGTGTTCAATCCCCAGCAATAAAGTCAAAATAAACGCAGTTCGCATATTCCCCTCTGTTTTCAAAAAAAATAAACCGCCGTGGAAATTCAGGCGGTCGGGGAGTTCGTAAATCATCACATCGTTGATTCCGTCGCTTTCGGGCCAGCCCTGTTGTATAGCGAACAGCCCCCCGACTGCTTTTACAGCCAGGGAAAAATAACGATGCAAAACCACAGGAAGCATATCGGATTTACGACGCGCCTTTATTCTGCACCGGATGTGATTAGGCCTACGACAGCCCCGAACCCAATTCCCATTGGATTCAGCCATTATTATAGCATATGTTTAGGCTTTTATGCAAATAATAAAATTATATCCCTTTGGCATTCGCCCACAAAAGCCACCAATAACTTTTTATGTATTCCGCCACTAACCACTTACACTAACCACTAAAAAATCCCGCGCTACGGGATTTTGCTATATCTCAAACACCTTATCGCGTGATGTTGCGCCGCGAACCAGTTTTATGCTGGTCTTGGGAACGCCATAGTGCGCCGCCAGCATTTTTATCACATCCGCTGTTGCTTTGCCATCGGTCGGGGCGGTGGTGGTGTGTACACGCACCGTACCATCGGACTGAACCTCAACCCGATTTAGCTTTGCGCGCGGAATAACACGAACAGAAATTTTCATTATTTAAATTCGGCAACCAGTTCCCGGAATGCGGCGGTTCGTTCCCCTGCCACCAGGTGCAGGTGAAAATGAAATACAGATTGCTTTACAAATGGTGCGTCCGCCCCCGCATTAGCCAGGCAATTAAATTCACATTTTATCCCCAGTTTATCTGCGGTCTGGGCAAAACAATCCCAAAACGCGTTTTGTTCACTGGCACTGGTATTTTTCGCAAAATCCAGAATGTTTTGATATGGTCCCTTTGGAATAACCAGCGCGTGCTTTTCAAACATAGGATTTATATCCCAAAAACTCATCGCATAATCGTTTTCATAAATTTTATTTGTTGGGATTTCACCGCGTATCATTTTCGCAAAGATATTATTTGTATCATACATATTTTTATTCCCCTTGTGTTTATAATTCAGGATATTAAAATATAGACTTGAAATCAATATTTTTTAACCTATATCTGTTACACAGCGTATAAGAATGGAGATATATTTATGTTTAAACCTTTACACAATTATGTTTTATTAGAAAGACTGGCCGAGGAAAACAAAACCGCCGGCGGAATCATTATCCCAGATAACGCCCAGGAAAAACCGTCGCGCGGTCGTGTTATTGCAGCGGGGCCGGGTGCATATGTGGGCGATGATTTAATCCCGATGACCGTCAAAGCAGGGGATGTTGTTATGTTTGCAAAATGGGCATCGTCCGTGAACGAGGTTAAAATTGACGGTCACGATTATGTTTTAATCAAAGAATCAGATATTTTGGGAATCATTGAATAAGGGAATAGAAAATGGCAAAAGAAATTATTTTTGATACAGATAAAATGACGGCGGGTGTTGATAAACTGGCCAATGCGGTCAAAATCACCATGGGGCCTAAGGGTCGCACAGTCGTAATTGAAAAATCTTATGGTGCGCCGGTTGCAACCAAGGATGGTGTAACGGTGGCGCGGGCTGTGTCATTAAAAGACCCCGCCGAAAACATCGGTGCTCGTATGGTCCAGGAAGTGGCCAAGAAAGCCGGCGATGACGCGGGTGATGGCACCACAACGGCAACCGTCCTGGCACAAAAATTGATACGCGAGGGTCGTCGTGTAATCGCCGCGGGTATGAATCCGATGGATGTAAAACGTGGTATTGATATGGCGACGGCTGCTGTGGTTGCTGATATTGATGCCCACGCCCGCCCAGTCAAGGACAGTTCTGAAATTGCCCAGGTTGCAACCATTTCTGCAAATTCAGACAGCGACATTGGTGAAAAAATCGCAAACGCAATGGCGCGTGTTGGCAAAGAGGGTGTAATCACCGTAGAGGAAGCCAAAGGTCTGGACACAGAAATTGACGTTGTTGAGGGTATGCAGTTTGACCAAGGTTTTATGTCGCCATACTTTGTCACCAACAGTGAAAAAATGCTGGCGGAATTGGATGGTGCACAAATTTTGGTTTCTGAAAAGAAAATTACAGGCTTGCAGGCATTGTTGCCAATCCTGGAACCAATCGCTCAATCTGGGAAACCATTATTGATTATCGCCGAAGATGTAGAATCCGAAGCTTTGGCAACATTGGTGCTAAATCGCCTGCGTGGCGGGCTGAAAGTCTGTGCGGTCAAAGCACCAGGCTATGGCGACCGTCGCAAGGAAATGTTAAAAGACATCGCTGTCCTGACCGGCGCAACGGTTATTTCCGACGATATGGGAATGACATTTGAAAATATTACACCGGCTGTGCTGGGCAGTGCGAAAAAAGTTGTTGTGTCCAAAGATTCCACCTTGTTGGCACACGGCGGTGGGGACAAAGGTGCAATTGCGGCACGTGCCGATGAAATTCGCCAGGCTTTGACCACTGTTTCCAGTGAATATGATCGTGAAAAATTGTCGGAACGTCTGGCTAAGTTGGTTGGCGGTGTTGCCGTTATCAAGGTCGGCGGTATGACCGAACCAGAGGTCAAAGAAAAGAAAGACCGTGTAGATGATGCTTTGGCTGCAACCCGTGCCGCCGTTGCCGAAGGTATCGTTGCCGGTGGCGGTATTGCGCTGGTTCGTGCTGTGTCCGCCCTGGAAAAAATCAAGGGGTCAAACAATGACCAAGACGTCGGTATTGATATTGTGCGTCGTGCGATTGTTGCGCCGTGTGCCCAGATTGCCGAAAATGCGGGCGTGTCGGGTGAAATTGTTGTTGGCAAAGTTATGGAATCGTCCGATTATAACTTTGGCTATAATGCCCAGACCGGCGAATATGTTGACATGATGGCAGCGGGTATTATTGACCCGGCGAAAGTTGTAAAAACGGCCATTGCGGCGGCGGCCAGTACGGCTGGCGTAATGCTGACCACGGGTGCGGTTATGACCGAAATACCGGATGATAAACCGGCCGCCCCACAAATGTCCGGCGGTATGCCTGGTATGATGTAAAAAAAATCCCCCGTTTGGGGGATTTTTTTATTCCCAATAACAATTATATGACATCTCATCTACTTGCCAGTAAAATATTCCTGTGGAATCCTGATAATGTGTTATATATTCAGCCCCCAGGTCAACATTCGCACCACTGTTTGCATAACAACCAGTAATAGATGTAGCACCCCTGTAAGAGTTGCCTAAAGTTGTCCCATGTCCGGTTGCCGTTGCCAGTTGGTATAATTTTAAGGCATCTGATGTTATATTTGTTTCATAGTTTGTTGTCCCCAGGGCTGAAATCTTGGGGCACTGGGTACAGCCGGTGGTGGAACTGGTGGGTATGCCATAACAGCCGGCGGCACAGACATAATAACTGCCATCCGCATTAAGATAGGCCCTGTCATTTGTACACAATCCATAATCGCCATATACATCGTCTGTGCGCAGATAATAACTCCATGTGATTTTACGGTCATAACAGGCATCATCCGTACTTTCATATGTTGTACCGGTGGTACAGGCAACACAACCGGTACACGAATTTTTGGTCGGCGCATTTGTGCTGTCGTCCCAGGTACAGGTGACATAGCCAGAATCCGGGGCCTTGGATAGCAAAAATCCATATTCATCGTATGTGCCGTCGCCCGCATAGTAGTTGCGGTCTTCGTTACATTTGTACTGATGATATATTGCGCCACCGGAAGTGCCACACGTGCGATATTTATAAGATACACTCCCAGAAACACTGCGGGTTGTTGTTTGCCAGTCATAACAACACTCTGTGCGACTAGTGTCCGTCCAGCTTGCACCAGCTTCACAAACTTCACCCAGGTCTTCGTAAACAATCTGACAATCCGCCCCAGTCATAGAATCCGTATTGATAACAAGACTATATTGTTCCTGATGGCATACCAAACCATCACATTCTGTAAGTGTGACTGTACCAGAGTTGTATTCAGCGCGACTTCCATTATTCACATAATCTGCGAACTCATCGCAATTGGTGCTGCCTTCAAGACAGCTGGGGCCCCATGTTTCAACTGCCAAAACATCGCTCGTGTCCAAATACTGGCATAATGTATCAGAAACGTCGCCACCAGCCCACACGGGTGTTATAAACAAATATGTCAATCCTGCCAGTAATTTGATTTTCATATGAAAACTCTCCTTTTCCTTAGAATCTTGGGGGACCGTGGGAAAACGGTCCTTTGGATTCGGCATAAAATCCAATTGACAAAGCCCCGATTTCCGCGGTAAAATGTATGTGAATAAATGCCGAAAATAATGGACCGTTTGGATTCGGCATAAAAAATTCCCAGCAAACCCAGACTGAGTACGCCACGCGGCGTTTTTTTATTGATTGTTATTGGGCGTTATAAGTGGCTGGTGAATAGTGATGAAATATATTATTTTTCATAAATTCCATAATTGAACTTTGTACGCAGAACATTGAAATAAAAATCCCGCGCATGCGGGATTTTTATTTCAACTTTTTGGTCCATTCATCATCTGGGAAATTCAGTTTTAACATTTCCGCGTATCCATTTGCCTGTTCTGGCAATCCTATCGCAGTATAGCATTCGGCCAGGCGATACATAGCCTCGGGTGTCATCGCGGTTTCC
Source organism: Alphaproteobacteria bacterium (assembly GCA_017463185.1). Classification (GTDB taxonomy): domain Bacteria; phylum Pseudomonadota; class Alphaproteobacteria; order Rs-D84; family Rs-D84; genus Enterousia. Next base: position 58,660 of record JAFTPS010000008.1, on the reverse strand, counting down.
TGGGCGTCGCGCACAACCGATTGCAGGCGATTTATCGCACTGGGCCAGTTTTCGCGTGCCATATCGTTGCGTGCGGAATACATAACTTTGCCCGCTATATAATTTTTTAGGATAATGATTTTGTTTTCTGCATTTTTCGCATATGGGCTGTGTGGAAAACGTTGGACCAATGTTTGGAATTGTTGCAGGGCATACGCCGACATTCCGGGTTCACGACGAACATCGCTGACCTGGCGGTAATAACACATCCCGCGCAGATACAGTACATACGGCACATCCTTGTGCCCGGGGTGAAAGCGCATAAATCTGTCCGCCGCCAATATTGCACCGGCAAAGTCCCCGTCCAGATACTGGGCATATGCCGCCATAATCAATGCATCTGCGGCCCAGGGACTGGACGGATACTGGGATTCTGCTTTCAAAAATTCGGTTGCGGCTTCTTCGTAATTTTCATCATTAAATTTTTCATATGCAGCCGCATAAATATCTGTCAAAGGTTGCTCTGCAACAATTTTATTGTCCGCCCCCGCACATCCCGCCAAAATTACCAAAAGCGTCAATAAAGCAAATGTTTTTTTCATATTTTTATTCCTGCCTTGATTTTATTGTCTTGAACGCAGTATAATCAAAAGTATGAAACTAGGCAAACATATTTTCGGGGTTGGTGCGATGACCGGCATCAGCCGTATATTCGGTTTTATTCGTGATATGCTGATTGCGCGCGTACTGGGGGCGGGACGTTTGTCGGATATATTTTTGGCGGCATTCAAATTGCCAAATCTGTTCCGTGACTTGCTGGGCGAGGGAGCATTATCCGCAATTTTTATCCCGATGTATACCGATTTGAAAAAGGACGATAATTTTGCGCGAAATGTATTTTCTTGGTTGATGGTTGTGTTGCTGGGGATTACGCTGTTGTTTGAAATATTTATGCCCCTGGTAATATGGATTTTGGCCCCTGGTTTTGATGCCACGCCTGGCAAAATGGAAATGACCGTCGCGATATCGCGTATAATGTTTGTATATGTAATTTTTGTTTGTGGTGCGGCATTTTTATCGGCGATATTAAATGCGTTTTCGCGATTTTTATTGGCGGCTTTTATGCCTGTGCTTTTAAATATAATGTTGATATGTGCCCTGTTATGTGCGTGGTATTTTGGTACGGAAAATGTGTTATATCTGATGGCGGGTACGGTTGTACTGTCTGGCGTTATCCAGTTTGCTATTTTATGGTCGCGTATTCGTCGTCGGCACTTTGGTCTGCGCCTGATTGTGCCACGCTGGACACCCGGGGCTAAAAGTTTATTTCGCCGCCTGGGGGTCAGTATTGTGGGCAGTGGCTTTTATCAAATCACCATTATTGTTGGTACATTGGTTGCTAGCTTTCAAAGTGGTGCGGTATCCTGGCTGTATTATTCAGATCGCATAGTGCAATTACCATTTGCGATGATTGGATTGGCGGTGGGAACTGTTCTGATGTCGTCAATTTCAAATGCATTAGCGGATAAAAATATGCGCAGTGTTTATGTTCAACAAAATTCTTCTATGCGTCGGTCGCTGATGTTGATATTGCCGTGTGTGGCGGGTCTGGTTGTGTTGGCTGAACCGATTATAAAGTATTTGTTTGAATACGGTGCGTGGACACCGGAATCAACACGCGCAGTCGCCACGGCAATTATGATTCAAGCTTTTGTTTTGCCTGCGATGCTGGTCAGTCAGATTTACAGCAAAACTCTTTATGCGGCCCAGGATGTTAAAACACCCGTTAAAACCAGTATAGTGTCTTTGGGGGTTGCGGCAATATTATATTTGGCGTTATTCCCGTTGATTGGATATTTGGCGATTCCTGTTGGGGTGGTAATCAGTGGTTATCTTAAAAATTATCTGTTGGGTCGTGCGTGTCGTGTGCGCGCATTGGTAAATCACGATTCTCGTACGGTTCGGGCGGTAATTGTATTTGGATTGTGGTCAGCAGTGCTGGGGATGGTGCTGTCGCTTGTCCCGATAACCAGTATCTGGATTCTGGGACTGGCGATTGCGGGTTATGGTTTTTTGTATCTGCCAGTGGCGTATATTTTGGATCGCATTATTTGCAGAAAATAAATTTGTATTTGGGGCTTTTTTATGATAAAATCTAATCATAAAAGAATGTAAGGAGTCCTATAATATGAAAAAAATAGTTTCTTTGGCGGTTCTGACCGCTATGCTAGCGGGGTGTGCGGATTTAAGCACAACTGGTTCTTCTAATGGTTACGGGGCCGATGGCTTTGGCGAGGAAACATTGGTAACCACAACTGCGACACCTGATGCGCAACAGACATTGAATGATACATACCTGTTGGCAGCTGCGCCAAAATACTATATTGGCACTGCATACAAGGTGGATGATGTCCAGTACATCCCAGTAGAGGATATGTCGTACAACCAGACTGGTGTTGCTGGCATTATTCCAACCGAACTAAATGGCACAAAAACCAGTAATGGTGAAATCTTTGATGTCAATCAAATGGTTGCCACCAGTAAAACTTTGCCACTGCCAACAATTGCACGTGTGACGAATCTGGATAATGGCCAGTCTGTCATTGTTCGTGTAAATAATCGCGGACCATTTGTGAATACCCGTATTATGGACCTGTCGCCAGCGGCCGCAAATAAAATTGGTATGAATGGCCAGGCAAAAATCCAAATCCAGGTTCTGCCTGAACAGTCCACTGCGGTCAAGACAGCAACTTTGGGAGCAACTGTATCGCAACCACAACCAGTTGTGGCCCAGCCCGTTGTTGCCGAAACAGTTGTTGTTGAACAGCCGGTCGCGCAGCCTGTGGCTCAGCCTGTTGCACAAACGCAACCCGTCGCAACATCCGGCGAATACAGTGTCCAGGTTGCTGCATTCTATGCCGAAGACAGCGCAGATAACCTGGCCCAGCGTATGAAAACATATGGCGATGCCGTTGTCGTCCGCGAAGGTGATATGTACAAAGTTCGTATCGTGAATCTGGATGCAACCCAGGCGCGCGGTGTGATTGATGCCCTGCGTAGCAGCGAAGGTATGGCCCCAGGTCTGTTAAAGAACGGCCGCTGGGTCAATGCAGACAGTATTTAATTATAAAAAATCCCCCAACTGGGGGATTTTTAAGATGAGGTATTATTGTGGCAAAGACAGTATTTCCAGACAGTAAAATTCAGCATACTTTGTATCATTATACAACGCGAGAAAACGCAGATAATATTTTGAAAAACGGGTTTAAAGTTGCGTCCGCGGTAAAGGGTGAGGGTCGCTTTACCGATAATTTTGATGGTGTATTTTTTACGCAATCAAATAAATCATATTGGAATAACGAGGGGTTGGAACAAATTGCGGTTAGGGTGAATTTGCAAAATCCACTGGATATATCGTCTTTTCCGATGGACGAGGCGCAATATACCCCAGAACAGCGACAGATTGCAGATAAGATTGGGCACATAATGCAGATTGCAGAAGAAAATCACGATAAAATTATGGGCGATAAGTATAGTCAGGTTGTTATGGCGCAACAGGCCACCCGGGCGTTTCAGGCGGCGGGGTATGATGGATTGATTTATAATTCGTCAGATGGTCATGTGGAACATGTGGTGTTTGACCCTAAAAATATTCAGATAATTGGGACAAATATAGAACGTTTTAATAGTGCAGATAAAAAGTTAAAGCAGAAAATGATTATGGCTGAACAATTAAGGCAACAAGTTTTTGATAAATAAAATCCCCCGTTCGGGGGATTTTTTATGTTTGCATAATATAATTGTGGAAAATACCGTTTGAAAAAACGCCCTGTTTGGGCGTTTGATTATTTTTTTGCTTTTTTCTTGGCCGTTGTTTTTGCAGGTACTTTTTTGTATTCTTGATACAATGCCTGGATACAAGTATATGCCAGCAACGCAGAAATCGCGGTAATCAACCCGGCAATCAAACCGTCTGAAAATACTGCGAACAGCAAAATTGCCGCGACCAGCACAACGGTATAACCCAAATTCTTGGATAAAACATTTAACAACTTTTCAAACATTTTTCTTCCTTTCTTTGATGCAATCCTATTATAAACGATATTAAAATAATTTCTATTAAAAAAAGACCGCAAATTTTCGCGGTCTTTTACTTAGGGAGATATATGAAAAAACTTCTGTATTTTTTTTATGGATTACAGAACCACCTGTCCACCCAGTCGCGCAGTTGCCGGAATCGGCCCGAACGAAGAGCGTGGACTGACATATATGTTGCCAGTGATGACAAAGTCGCCACAGAATTGCAACATATTTACATCGCGCAGGAACAAGTTCCCGTTTATGCGAATATCGCACGGCAAAGTGTACTTGCGCATATTTTGAATGTACAGGTTGCCTTGAACTTTTGCGCCGTGTGTCAGCATTGCGCCACTTGCACGGCTGTCAATAATCACATCGCCATAGAATTTGTCGTTTTGACGTGCAATCTGTTGTTTTGCAATTTGTGCATCGTATTTTTTTACCGGCACAACATTGACTGGGCGTGCAACCATTTTGCGTGTTGACGCGTCCCGCTTTACGGGCAGGGTGGGTTGTGTTGCCTCAATCGGTGCGCTGTTTTCGGAAATGCTTACCTGTTGTGTGACGGGTACGGGCTCAGACATAATAACAATTGGTTGTTTGCCACGGCATCCCACAATATTGATAATCAACATAGTGAACAACACGATAATCGCCACCAACAATGTCAAATTTACCAGACCAACTAAATCCAGCCCCTTTATCCATGCCCACAGGCGACGGCACAGTTTTGCCACTTGGCGGAAAGGCCAGCAAATAATATTCCATACGCGCGCCCAGAACGAATTGCGTTTGGTTGTGCGGCGTGCGTTCTTTTTAGTGGCGGGTTTGCGCTTGCGTTTAACTTTGCGTGCGGCCCATTTCATCTTTAACTTGTCAAACATTCGGTTGTCCCTTTTGTTTATTTGTTATGATTTATATCCTAAAAATAATATTTGTCAATTCGTTTGTCAAGTATTTTTGTCAAAAATATTTTTTGGCAATAAAAAGTGCCCCCGAGATAAGATGATTGAGAGTGGGGGCATAATATACAAGTCAGTCCAGTTAAAGTGTTGGAGGTTCGAAACTATCAAGCGAATAGTGTGGTGTATTCTTCGGACTTTCTGAGGCCGCTTTTATTCCACCAGCCCTCCAACAATTGTTGTCACAGGGCTGTTTTACGTCAAACCTGACGCGCTTGATAGAGATTTCGACATCCCACAGCAACCGATTCGTCACTGCACATACATTATACGGAAAACTTTCTTAAAAATCTATAAAATTTTAATGCGTTGACTTTTACATGGCTCTGACATATCCTGGGTGGTATGAAAAGGGGATTTTTCGGGCTTTTTTTATTGTTGACGGCATGTGCAATCCATACGGATTTTTTATCCGATTTTGCACCAGTGGAAATAAAAGCAAATGATTTCACAATTTATACCCAACAACGAATAACAAACGCCACCGCCCCAATCCATATTTATATAGAGGGTGACGGTCACGCATTTAACGCCCGTGGCCGTCCCACCACCGACCCCACGCCGCGTGGCGATTTTGTGCGTCAATTGGCAATGGCGGATAATGGACCAAATGTTGTTTATATGGCGCGTCCGTGCCAATATATTATATCCAAGGGTTGTTCGCGTACCGATTGGACAGATGGACGGTTTTCCGCGCGTATTATTGATAGTATGGCAATGGCGGTCGCAAATGTTGCGGGTTCGCGTCCGGTTGTGCTGATTGGATATTCAGGTGGGGCAATGGTTTCGGGATTGATTATCGCGCGGGGCGGGGATTTAAATATAGTTCGGTGGATAACCGTTGCTGGCGTCCTGAATCACGATGATTGGACCGCACATTTTGGCGATATGCCACTGTCGGGGTCGCTGAATCTGGACCACTTGCCGAATGTCCCCCAGGTTCATTATATTGGCGGTCGCGACCGAACCGTACCACCCGGATTGTCCAAAAAATGGACCGTGGGCCATAAATTGGAAATAATCCCAGACGCCACACATACAAACTTTCCCGGTCTGAAATTAGACTTTGCAGAGCAGGGCGCATAAAATTCTCTATTGACAAAATAAAATATTTGTATTATTTTTGAATAAATCATGAATACCGATATTTCAATCTTTCCAATCTTTGACCAGGCCGCCCCCGGCGTCTGGACTGATTTTATGCGCATTCGCGCCGCGACAATGGATGTAAATTATCGCCTGCCGTTAAGTCGTGATGAAATTGAACACTATATGGCGGAATATAAATCGGATTGGCGCAAAAAATCGTTTAATTTTGCCTTTGGGGCGTATTATGATATGAAAATGATTGGCTTTATACGTGGGGATTGTGTGTCTGGCACGGCAACGGTAAATTGCCTGTATGTTCATCCCACGTACCAGGGCGCACGCATAGGTCGCCGCCTGTTGGCGTCCGCGGAACGCGCGGTCGCATACAGTACAAATTACGTTGAATTGGTATCCCTGTCGCGGGCGGAAAAATTTTATCAGCACAACGGCTATGTGTCATTGCTAAACACCAATAAATACACCAAAAATATCCGTGGGGGGGGGGCATTGCGCCGCTGTGCCACTGTTCCGCTGTTCGCCACGCATTACGCGCGCTTGTACGCAAATTTCCACTGATTTTGATGCGGGCTTGGTTGGTCGTGGCCGTTGTCCCGCTTTTATGTATGTTGATGCCGATGGGCGGCCTGCGGGATTTGCCATCATTGGCCCCGATAACCAACCTTTGGTACGCAGTAATTCGGACTGGGCGCGTCGCTGCCTGGACCGTGAATGCAACGGTTTTATTCAACACCAAATATCCCGGCCTGCCCGCAGGGGGCGGTAAATCTATGCCAAAATCCAAACCCCTGACTTTTGGTTTAATGGACATACCAATGTCATGCAGTATGTTTATGGAACCGGCGTTAAAGCGTTTCAAACGCTATATTGCGCCTGTATCCCCGACAATAACCGAATATGTCCACGAATGGAATTGTGCTTTGTTGGATGTTATGAGTACATCTGACGCCAAACGCTATCTGGGCCAAATGGGGCAAAAGGTTATCAAGGGAACTTTACGCAGTTCCGAATTTGCGTCCCGCTGTGTTGAATGGGCCGACGATGTTCCTATGCAGTCTCTGCATTATGCCATTCGTTTTTCCGAAAGTGTAAAATTCCTGGCAGAGCGTGCGACAAAGCCTGAATTTTCATTCGTTGATTTTGGGGCGGGCTTGTCACCATTAACGGCCGCATTCCAGACCGCCTACAATCTGGACGATGCATACTATATTGACATCCCCGAAATTATGGATGTTTATGACCGTGTTGCACGCCTGGTCGGTGGTCGTGTGCCAAATCCCATCACATGGGAACAAAGTCGCGATTTGGCCACATCGCATAAACTGGATGCGATTGTCGCAATGGGCGTGTTTCATTATATTGATATAGATGAACAAATAAAGCGTATGCGCTTTATCAACAAAAATTATCCATATTATTTGATAGAGGTTAAATATAATCACAATCCCGATGCGGCCGGTCCAAACACATTTGAATCACGCCGCTGGAATCGCCTGAAAATGGATGACGCAGATGTCCAGACTATTGAAACAACATTGATTAAAAATTCATTGCGATACCTGCGTAATTTTATAAGCGCAATGCCGGGTAAACGTTATTTCCTGGAAAATGACCGCAGTGTTTTCCTTAGTCGCTAATTTGATTTTGTGCCGCGTCAAAATCATCTTCGCCCCATACGGTAATCCCTAATTCATTTGCCTTGGCCAGTTTTGAACCCGCCTCTGTCCCTGCTAAAACAATATCTGTTTTTGCCGACACGCTGCCCACAACCGTTGCGCCCATACGTTCCAAAATCTCGCGCGCTTTGTCGCGGGTATATTTGGCCAGTGTTCCCGTCAACACGACCTTTTTCCCGGCCAGCGGCCCATCCGTCGGCGCGGTTTGAATTATACTGTCGCGAACATTTACCCGTTCCAATAATTTATCAATCACACCCGCATTATGTGCATCGGCAAAAAATGATACGATTTCATCCGCCATAACATCACCGATACCGTCAATTTGCTTTAATTTCCATGCTGGCGCAACCCGCACAGCCCCCAAGTTTCCAAACGCGCGGGCCAATATTTTTGCGGTGACTTCGCCCACCTCTGGAATGCCGATTGCGAATAAGAATCTGTGCAGTTCTGGGTTGCGCGCATGCTCAATCGCGTCATTCAGGTTTGCAACCGATTTTTCCCCAAATCCATCCAGTTTTTTTATCGCGTCCCCATAATTTTTTATCAAATCAAAAATATCCGCCGGGTCGCTAATCCAACCACGCGAAATAAAGTTTTCCAACTGTTTTGTCCCCAGGCCGTCTATATCAAACCCCTTGCGCGAAACAAAGTGTTCCAATTCACCAATTCTTTGCGCCGGACACCCCAGTGTATTTATGCACCGGCGTGCCACCTGGCCCGATTCCTGGATAACATTTGCGCCACATACGGGGCATTGTGTTGGAAATTCAAATGGTGTGGTATTTGCATTTTGTTCCGCCACGCCAACAATTTGGGGGATAACATCACCCGCGCGTTGAACAATAACTTTGTCGCCGATTTTCACCCCCAGGCGCGCAATTTCATCCGCGTTATGCAGGGTCGCGCGCGACACAACGACGCCACCAATATTTATCGGTTCTAATTCCGCCACCGGGGTCAGAACGCCCGTGCGTCCAACCTGGATTGTAATATCATTCAGTGCCGTAATTGCGCGCGCAGCGGGGAATTTATAGGCTACCTCCCACCGGGGGCTGTTGGCGCGACTGCCCATCTTTTCCTGAATGCTAACATTATTGACTTTCAACACCAATCCATCTATATCAAACGGAATGTCGGCGCGTATCAGCATAATGTCATTATATACACGGTCAATTTCATCCATTGTGCGTGCGTGATGCGCCCATTGGCGTGTGGTCTTGAATCCCCAGGATTCCAGTCTGTTAAAATATTCGCTTTGCGTCCCCCAGGTGCGTTCCGATAATTCCCCATATGTGTACGCAAATGCGGATAACCGCCGTGTCGCGGTAATTGCGGGATTTAACTGTCGCAGTGAACCCGCCGCCGCATTACGCGGATTGGCAAATTGTTTTTCAGATTCTGTATTTAATGCAATAAAATCACTGCGCAACATATATACTTCGCCACGAACCTCTATCACATCTGGGAAATCGCCCATCAGTTTTTGTGGTATATCCGGTATGGTCATCAGATTTGCGGTAATATCTTCGCCTTCTATACCGCTGCCCCGGGTCAGTCCCCGCACCAGCACACCGTTTTCATATCGGGCAGCGTACGATACACCATCAACTTTTAATTCTATAAAAATATCCTTGTCCGATAATTTGTTGAACCAGTCCGCAACCTCGCCCGAATTGAATACATCCGATATAGACAGCATAGGCACACTGTGTGGATATGATTTGAATTTGTTTGATACGGCGGCCCCCACATGCGTGGACGCGCCATTGCGTGCCAATTCCGGGTATTCGTTCTCTATTGCCAGGGCTCGTGCCTTGGCCGCGTCATATGTTGCGTCATCAACAATTGGCGCGTCGTTTTGGTGGTATGCAATATCCCAGGATTGCAGTTTTTTTAACAATTCTGCGTGCTCAGACAATATAAATAAATCAGGTGTTTTTGACATAGTGTAATTATAAAAAATTGCAATAATTCGTGCAATGGAAAAAGATGCAAAATCTGTGTTGCTATATATTGGAATATATGCGTTTAAACACAAAATCTGATGTCGGCGCAAGCCTCCATTTTTTATGTGATTAAAATATTATTTTAGTCCGCCACCAAAAGCCGTATTCATTTGTATACCATTGGGATCGGCGTAATGCGCAGTTCCACTAAATTCACTTGGTGCATTTTTGTCGCCATAATATTGTATGTCAACATGACCATTCGTCATATTAGCGTTATCTGAAATACGGAATTGTTCGGTTATATCTGATCCGGTAAAGTTTATTGCGGTATCATTATTCTCGTTGCGTATAATTTGAACATCGTACCAATTATTTTCTGAAAATTTCATATCCAAGGTTTCTGTGCCATTATCAAAGTTCAAAGTTGCATCCGCCGCCAAAGAAATTGTTGAATTATCTGTTCCAACAACGTGTCCAATGGCACGACCATTAAAATCATATTCGCCTGATATATTATTTTTATCTATGCGTTTAATATCATATCCGCCTGCGATGAAATCTGTTGAGATGTTTTCCCAGGCTTTTGCACCATTTTCATCAGTTATTGGGCGGTCAACAATAAAACTGCCAAAATCCGTATATTTCAAATTGTATTGTGCGCCAAACATAGTGGTTGTTGCACGACTGGTTTCATTATCAGTTTTATTTTTGAAAATATTTTTATCCACGCGGTCATATGTAACATTTGATTCTGGGGTATCAAAAGTTACGGCGATAATTTTTCCTTTGGTATTCAGTGTGAATATCAGACCGGCATCTTGGGTTGAATTTACTAATTCAATATCCGCCAGTGTTTGTGTTTTCGGATACCATATCCAATCTCCACTTTCGGTATCATAGTTAAAATATTTATTTAGCACATCGGAATAATGGTTTTCTACAAAATTACGAATAATGTTTTTGTTGTCATCCGATAATTCATCCGTGTTGTACTCATCCGTTCCACCAACGATTTTATAACTTTCAATAATTTGTTTGTTGGTCAGTGTGTTAAATGCAGCATCGTCTGAAAAACTTTTAAGCGTTTGCAGTTTTGTAACTACATCTGCATACAGATTACCCATAATATTTATCTTATCTCGGTCTGATTGGGTTGTTGAATGTCCAATGCGTTCATTTGAATATACTGTACTGCCACTGGTGTTTGGCATAGTCAATCCCAGGCGATTATACACAAATGCGACGGTGTCAACCTGATTGTCTGTATATTGTTCCAGGGTTGTGACTTCGCGATTAGATGCGCGAATAGCGTCCAATTCACTTTTTGTATTGCTGGTGTCAAGTTTATGTGCACTGTCACCACCACCACATGCCACCAATACAAACAATGCAATTATGGAAATAACATATTTCATCCAGGTTTCCCCCTTTGTTAAAAACCTAGCGCATTTGTTTTTTTGAATCAAGATATAAAAACGCCCCCTGAATTATTCGGGGGCGCGTGAACACGAAACTTTGAATTTTTTTTAACGGTTGCGCTCGGATGATGGTTTGTCAATAAACATCCAAATCAGCCATACTAACGCTGCGATACCAATAATTGCGTACACAATGTTGCTGGCCAGGGTTGCGGGGCCAAACAAAAATGCGACCAAGTCAAAACCAAAGATACCAATCAATCCCCAGTTCAGGGCACCAATAAATGTCAATGGTTTCAGAACATAGTTCGTAAGTCCTCTCATCTGTTTTTTCTCCTTTTCAAGGTTTGTATGTCTTTTGTTTAAGACAATATAATTATAACCTTTTTTATTTTTGTACGCAATTACAATAGATTGTTTAGGAAAAGGTTCTTAGTTGGATAAATCTTTGTGTGTTCCGATACATATTGCCGCATTTTTGTTGCCGTTTTTTTATTTTTTTGCTTCAAAAAAAAGCACCGCCAGGGCGGTGTTTAATCTTGGTGGATGTGATTGGACTCGAACCAACGACCCCCACGATGTGAACGTGGTGCTCTAACCAACTGAGCTACACATCCATAACGGATGTCGCTTATTATATAACTCTTTTTATTATCTGCGCAAGTTTTTTATTCACACTAATCTGTAAAAATGTTATACTTTTTCATATGAAAAGATTGGCAAAGGTATGTTTTTGTTCCATTTTTTATACAACCGCTGTAACTGGGGCCAGTCTTTTAAAAGCGACTTCTTTTCCAAAAACAATTGCTGACACTTCATTCACCGAACGCACCCAGAACAAGGCTGCGGGCTATGAACCATATGCCGGCCTAAGTGCATATCAAATATTTGAACTTGAATCTGCCGAGGATGCCGCCCATCGTGCAATAGAGCGGGAATTGCAATTGTCCGGATTGCCCATTTGTGATGGATGTGATGAAAATGGTAATCCGCCGGTGGGTGATGGCTCAACCATTACGCCCACCACACCTGACACCACTCAGCCGGTCGCGACAGTTCCAACGCCGGTCTTGCCCGTCACGCCGTCCCAGCCAACCCCATCACCAGTATCGGGGTCGGGCTATTGTTCTCGCGTACATCCTGCATTGCCGCGTGGCCAAACGGTTCCGTTCGGTCTGCCGGTCAATACGGATGATTTATCACCTGGGATATCATCGCATTCACAATCAATTGCTAATAATACTAATCGTGGGATGTTCTGTTCCCCGTATGGATGTGGTCGTGGTCGCCCACACGAAGGGGTGGATATCGGCTGTACCGCTGATTTTTATCAAATGCCAATTTATGCAACCGCTGATGGTCGTGTGGAAAAAATTGTTCACGCTGGAAAAAACCAGTCTGCCGGAAATTATATTCGCATAAATCACGGGGGCGGTTGGATAACCCAGTATATGCACCTTGATAAAATTTTGGTAACCCAAGGTCAACAGGTGTCTGCCGGATGTATGATTGGTCTTATGGGGCATACTGGTGGTAATCGTGACCAACGTGTTCGGCAAATGAGTCGTGATTTAACCCATCTGCATTATGAAATTATTTATTCTGGGACTGCGTCTTACGTTATGTCGCCTAATGGTAAACGCATCCCAATTATTCGTGGTGACAGTAAATTGGGGCCGTGTGGCAATTTCAAAAGCAAAATTTATCCCAATGAAATAATGGTATATGAATAAAACGCCCCGCAGGGGGCGTAAAAGATAAACAGGTGGTGGGGATAGTGGGACTCGAACCCACACGGTCGCAATGACCAAAGGATTTTAAGTCCTCAGCGTCTACCATTCCGCCATATCCCCGAAGACTTTTAATAATGCCGCAATTCGCGGCATCAAACTATTTTGGTGGAGCTGATGGGACTCAAACCCACGACCTCTACGATGCGAACGTAGCGCTCTATCAGCTGAGCTACAACCCCAAAACAGTGGTGCGGATAAGAAGACTCGAACTTCCAAGGTGTTGCCACCACTAGTACCTGAAACTAGCGCGTCTACCAATTCCGCCATATCCGCAGGCGACAAACATACTATATCAATTTTAATTTCATTGCAACAAGAAAAATAATTTTTTCATTTTGGTGCTGGAAAAAAATTCCTGTTATCTATTGTGTGTCATTCTTTGATAAAAAAACTCTGATAATTCGCTTGCGCCAGGTTATGCAAAATTGCTAACATTTTTATCAGAGATGAAGAAAATTCTGATTTTTGCTGCAAATCTGCTGTTGTGCGCTGGCGTGGCCGGCGCGGCTGTGCGTGATGGCACTGCGGTTTCGCGCAATAAATCGGATACCGCATCCCAATCGCGAATTTCCACAACCGTGCGGTCGCGTACTGCGCGCACATCCACGGCATTATCGCCACGGGTCAATGCAACCGCCGACACATCGTCATCGCGTGCCATCACCACACGTGCCACGGCCAACAACAATGCTAAGCGAACAAACACGGCATCCGTATCATCGCGTGCCGTCGCAACAAAAAATGCGCGCACCATATCCCAGACTGTTGCCGTCCGCGCAGCAACTGATACGAACACCACAACAACTGAAACACGCACCGGTGCCGCGTACGAGCAGTGTAAAAACGCATATTTTACCTGTATGGACCAGTTTTGCGCCCTGAAAAACGACGATTATCGCCGTTGTTCTTGTACCGACCGTGTATATGAATTGGGCGAATTGCGTGATGTTTTAACCGACGCAGGGGAACAGTTGACCGTATTTACCGAAAATCTGGATGTGGTTGGTATGACTGCGGCCCAAGCCACCGCAATGAAAACTGCATCCGACGGTGAAAATGCTTTGACATCTGATAAATCCGCGTCTAAGGCATTATTACAGGCCATCATGAACACTATCCGGGGCGAAGATTCAACTGTCGGCGGTAAATATTCCGATTTGAACAGTATCAATATTTCATTTGATACCGTCAACGCGTTCGGTATGGCGGACAGCGGTCAAGTTATCGCATCTTATAATGGCAAGGCTTTATACAGCGCGGTTTATCCCAGTTGTCGTTCTGCGGTCCGTGCGGATTGCAACGATGCGTCCCTGCAACGTGCCGTGACGGCATACCTTATGGCAATGGAACAGGATTGTAATACCGTACAAACTGCAATAGAAAACAAGCAAAAGGAAATGAAGGCCGCCGTACGCGAGGGCAGTGCAATGCTGGACTTGGCGCGTATTGAAAATCGCCAGAAACATAATTCGTCAGATATTCCGACCTGTATAAACGCGGTCGCCGCCGCAATCCAAAGTGAAGAGGTTTGCGGCCCTGGCTATTACAAATGTCTGGATAACGGCGAATATATTGATATTTCCACGGGCAAGGCCATCACCGGGGTAGAAGACTTCTATAAACTTGAAAAACTGTTGACTTTCAGCGATGGGGTGGAGGCCGCAGACCAGAAACTGTCCAAAAATTCCAGCAATCGCACATTTGTTCAAAATTTTGAAAATCGCACCAAAAAATTTGCGGCCGATGCCCTGGATACCTGTACCGAGAATGCAGATACCGTCTGGTCTGAATATTTGGATCAGGCATTGTTGGATATATACTATGCACAAAAGGCGAAAGTGGCCGAAATTAAACAGGGCTGCTTTGACTTTGTTGCATCCTGTTATATGGACAGTGACACTGCAATCACCGCCGCAATGGCGGAATTGACCGGGGATGCGGGCGTTATTCTGCAACCAGACAAAGTCGCCCTGAATACCCAGATGTGTAAAGAGTATGTAAATTCGTGTAATAATATGTTTGATGGTGATATTATCAAGGATTATGTTGACAATCGCCAGGGCACGGATACATTGACCGCCTGTCGCGCCGTCGTGAAACAGTGTTTTGATAAATACGGTGGCACGAATTATGAAAATTTCTATTATCCGTACAGCGGTCTGTTCACGGCACACAATGGTACCGCACCTGATTGGTTTACTTTGTATGATTGTACAAGTTGTGATTGCAGTGTTGATAATCATGCATGTCCATATAAATCCGAATGTGCCAGTCAATTGACGGATATTGAAGCGTGTAGCGACCGTAAAATGATTGAACAGGCATTTGGTGGATTTGATAAAATGTACACTGAAAAAACAAATACAACCAATGACACTAACTATAGTGTCAAGAGCAAAGACGAAAACGATACTGTGTACAGATATGGTCTGCTTGTTGATGGTGGGGCTAGTATGGGGCACCGCAAATTGCGCCCAACGGGTGTTGCCACCGAATTGTATAACCAGGTTGTTGACATCCTGACAACCCAATGCACCAATTTACAGGGACGCTTTATGGAATTTCAGTTTGTCAAAACTAATTTGTATGGTAATGCCGACATGGTTGCTTCCGAAGAATCAAATAATATATGTCTGGCAAATTTTAGCGATAGAAATAACAGTTATAGTCAGATTGAAGACCTTTATGGTATCAAAGCTAATGAAAATATGTGCCCGCGTGATTATGTTCTGGGGGTTGATACCCAGTCCTGGGGGGCGTGTATATGTTGGGAAAACGGTGCCCGTCGCAGCAAAGACGGCAAATCGGCAAAATGTATTGCGGGCTTACCAACAATGACTGCTGCCAAGGATGCCTATTGTGAAACAGGTAATAATGGTGGCTGGTTTGAAATTGACGAAGCGTCAGACAACGAAGATAATTGGTGTACTCGTTCCAGTGCAGGCATGTCAAAATTAAACCAGGTCTGCCCCAACGGTTATAATTTTAACGAGGAGTCAGATTACTGTTATAAATCCGAAACAAAAGAAGTGTTGGACCAATTGCCAGAGGGTCTATAATAGTGCAAAATTAAAAAAACGTATCATCTCAGTTAGATTGTATTGCAAAATAAAATGACCACCAAACGGTGGTCTTTTTATTTTGGCAGCCCCAACCGGATTCGAACCGGTGTTCTCGCCTTGAAAGGGCGGTGTCCTAGGCCTCTAGACGATGGGGCCAAAACTGCCGTGTTCATATTTGAACGCCGGCAAATTATAACTGGATTTTATCCCCGTGTCAAGCGTTTATGCGATTTTTATTCCGCATTTTGTGCGCTTGGGGCAACGTCAGGGATTTCGTCAACCTGGGTAAAAACTATTTCCGTTCCGTTTTCACCAATCAAAGTCAATTTACCATCGGATAATTCATATTTTTCCACCGTTGGCATAAATTGAAAATATACCTGTTCCGTTTCCATGGATTGGGGGTCGCCCATCATCATGGTGGACACAAACGGTCCAAATTTAATTGTGTCGCCAAATGCAGAATATTCGCCGCTATAACGATTTACCACACCGCCATATACACGCATATCAATCGGGTCAAACGACAGGGTTATATTTACACCCGGCTGATCCGAAATAAAATTTGCGCCTTTTAGCATATCTGGGTTTGGTGTATCATCGCCACAGGCCGCCAAACCTAATGCACACGCCACAATGGCTAAAAATTTGAAATTCATATTTTCCCCCTTGGTACAGTTATAAATTCAGTATAACTAAAAAAATACAATAGTGAACAAGAAAAAAGACCCGCTAAAATATTTACGAAACACATAAAAAAAGTACTTGCATTTATTCCAGCAACAGTATATTATACATAACGCTTTAAGGGGTTGTAGCTCAGCTGGTTAGAGCGTCTGCCTGTCACGCAGAAGGTCGCGGGTTCGAGCCCCGTCAATCCCGCCAGTATTTACACCGTCGTCTGACGGTGTTTTTTTATATGTCTAAATCTTTGTCCGTTGGGATATGGTCAATAATAATGTCGGGATTATACTGGGTTCTGAACCAGGTTCGCTGACGCTTAGCATATTGATTCGTTTTTGTTATCCAATTTTGAATACAGGTTTCCCGGTCAATATCCCCGCGCAGGAACGCACACAGTTGTGCCGCGCCTATGGCACGGTTTTCATCCCAGTTAGCAGCGATGATGGCGTGGGCTTCATCAATTGCGCCCCCGGAAATCATTTGCGGAATACGCGCAGCAATGCGCACGCGCAGGATTTCAGTATCTGGATTTATTAAAATTCGCACAGCATTTGGCGCCACCGCACCAACACGCTGCAACATCTGAAATTCGCTTAAATGGCGACCTGTTTCCAGCCAGACCTCTATCGCGCGTGCGATACGCTGTGGGTCAGTATATGGAAAGTCAGCTGGCAGCATTTTGCGTGCCGCGTCTATATCACGCGTGACAATTTCCCGTGCACGCGTGCGATTTTTATCTGATATATCCGGAATAGGGGAAATCCCGTTTATCAGCGCATTTATATAATATCCTGTTCCGCCCACAAATATTGGCGTACGTCCATCCTGGATAGCGGAATCATATTCGCGCCGTGCCAGATTTAAATAATCCATCACAGATATCTGTTCGGTCAGCGGCAATATGGAAAACAGGCGATAAGGAATACTATCAATCTGATCTGATATGGGGCGTGTGGCAAATGGGCTGGCCGAGATGTTTTCAATCCCACGATAGATTTGCACACTGTCACAATTTATAATTATGCCATTGGTGCGCTGAGCCAAACGATGGGCAAAATCGGACTTGCCCGACGCGGTTGGACCGGTGATGATGTATGATTTCTGTATCATTGTATGCAATTATACCCACGCCCGCCCAATTGTAAATAAAATATTGTATTTCGGAAAATTATGGTGCTATTATATCCCCGTCCAATAACAAGAAATGAAACGAAAGGATAAATAAATGTCAAAAGTAAGAGTAGCTATAAACGGATTTGGTCGCATTGGTCGTTTAGTATTACGCGCGGCACTGGAATCCGGTCGTGATGATATTGAATTCGTGGCGGTCAATGACCTGGCACCAGCGGAACAAAATGCATATTTGTTAAAGTATGATTCTGTACACGGGAATCTGTCAATGGATGTCAAACTGGATGGCGAATACATTATTGTTGGTAATCAGCGCATCAAATGTATCGCGGAACGTGACCCGTCTAAATTGCCATGGGGCGAATTAAATATTGATGTTGTTATGGAGTGCACCGGTATTTTTACAGCCGCCGATAAAGCAAAAGTTCACTTGGAAGCGGGTGCAAAGCGTGTGTTGGTTTCGGCTCCATCGGCCGGCGCGGATAAAACAATCGTGTATGGCGTGAACCAGGATACCCTGACATCGGATGATTTGATTGTTTCAAATGCTTCTTGTACAACGAATTGTCTGGCACCGGTCGTAAAAGTTTTAAATGATAAATTTGGCGTTGTATCTGGTTGGATGACAACAGTACACGCATACACAGGTGACCAGCAATTGTTGGACAAAAACCACAAAGATTTCCGTCGTGCACGTGCGGCAAACCTGTCTATGATTCCAACCAGCACTGGTGCTGCCAAGGCAATCGGACTGGTTTTGCCAGAATTGGCGGGCAAATTGGATGGGATGGCAATCCGCGTACCGACACCGGATGTGTCTGTTGTTGAATTGGTTGCAAATCTGGAAAAAGCCGCAACAGTTGATGATATCAATGTGGCAATGAAAGCGGCCGAATCCAAAACATTTGGATATAATGATTTGCCATTGGTATCAATTGATTTTACACACGACGCGCACAGTTCTATTTTTGATGCAGGCCAGACCAAGGTCCTGGGCGACAAATTGGTACACGTGACTGCGTGGTATGATAATGAATGGGGATTCTCTAACCGTATGGGCGATACCGCCGTCGCAATGGGAAATCTTATTAAATAAACAATCCCCCAATTGGGGGATTTTTAGTCGTTATTGAATCCGCAAACTTAAATAAAAAACACCCCGTTGGGGCGTTTTTTGAATAACTGGCGCATCCAGAAGGATTCGAACCCTCAGTCTTCTGATCCGTAGTCAGATGCTTTATCCAGTTAAGCTATGGATGCAACGGTTGTGTATTCTATACGAATTTTATCCAGAATGCAAGAAAAAATATAAATATTTTTTTTATGATAAATTTATGATACTATACAAGTACAAATGGGGGACTTTGTAGGAAAATGAAAAAATATATGGCATTTTTATGCCTGTTGCCAACTATGGCAATGGGAAATTTATTGTCTGATGCGGATTCGCAATTAGATATAGTTCAAACGGCTTGCTCTGGTTTATCTGATGAGATTGCATCTGTTGCTGGAATTGCACGGGTCAATACTGCTGTGACAACGGTGGGGACGGTTGCTGGCGGTGGTGCACTTTATGCCGGTGTCCAGAAAAATACTCAGGACAAACGTATTGATGAAATTATGACCGAAATTTGCCAGGCTGGTGGTTGTGATGTAAACAGTGTTGCCACAATGAGCGAGCAAGACTTTTTTAACAATATCCTGTTGCCTATGCAGCAACTAGCTGAAATCCAAGAACGTACACAAAAATCCAAAAAGCTTGGCAATTGGCGCACGGGTTTAATGGCAGTAAATTCGGCAACAGGTGTTGCATCCGCTGTTTTATCTGGTATAAATCGTGACCAGTCCGATTTAATACAACATGCTACTGCGTGTAATATTGCGGTGTCGCAATTATCAAATTCGTATCATCAAATGCAGACATCAGGTATAAATCCTATTACAAATCCAATTATGAATAAGATTAGCAGTATTATAACATGGTGTACAGAATTAAAGGTTTCTGATTTAGAAAAAATAGAACGCCGTATGACAGCGGTTATGGGAACTGGTATCGGTGGTGCAGTTATTGGTGCTACTGGTACGGGCGTTAGTGCCGCCGCAAATACGGATAAAATACGAAATGATGATTCAGACGATGGGATTCGTCGGGAAAAGCGAATGAATACCGCAGCTAATGTTATGGCGGGATTGGGAACGGCTGTTGGTGCAGCTGGTACGGGGGTAAATATATCTGTAATAACATTAGCAAATAAAATGGTGAAACAGGCAACTTTATGTGAAGAGGTTCTTCAATGAAAATAATATCTTGTGCAGCAATAATGGCCACATTGTGTATGAGCGCGACGGCTGAAATGATAGGCCACGGAATTGACCGTCGTCGTTATGTTTCCGAAACAGAAATGAAAACGGTGCCTTTTAATTCAATTGTGCATTTAGATGATTCTGCTACCGGTACATTCATCGCGCCAGGCTTGGTTTTAACATGTAATCATTGTATAGAAGGCAGAGATTTTATAAATGTGGTAACAACTGATGGTACTGATTTTACAGGTTCAAAATTTCAATCCACCGTCCAAGCAGAACACCTGGATGCAGGTTTAGTAAGCACGGATGGATTTGATGTTCCGTATCTAGATATAAGCCCAGAGGAATCGGTTGGTACACCTGTAAAACTGGCGGGATATGGTGGATTAAAGGTTTTAACGAATGATGAATTAAAAATTGTAAAAAAGGTATATCAACAAGTATTGCATAATCTAAAACAAAAAAACGAGGATATAACTGGTATAAATTTAATGATAGAGGTTGAACTAGAATTGCGTAAATATGCTTGCAAGACAGATACTCAAAAAGATTGTGTTCATTGTGCGTATCCCCAGTGTATTTTTAATGATGGTGATAACCTAAAAGTACAAGATGATTGCCATATTACTGGCTATGATGAACAGTTTATGCATGTTGATTGTACCGCTAGTATTGGGTATTCTGGTGCGGCTATATTACGTCGCGATGACAATAAAATTGTTGGAATAGTTAGTAACGGAATCCCAACTATTGGGGTCAATAAAAACGCCGATATCCGGGTGGCACGTCCAAAATATTATTATGATGGTGTGCAAAAGATGCGTGATATAGCCTTGCAGGCTGTAAAAAAATAAAAATCGCACTAAAATCCATACCGAATTGTGAAATATGGACTCAGGCTGTCTATGCCGTCATCGTCCAGTGTGCGCAGGTATCTTACCCCAATATCCGCATACAGGCCCGCTATCATATAAATCCCAACACCCGCGCTTGCACCATAGATAAATGATGTTTCGTCGCCTGCCACACCACCCAGAATTTCTGGCAATTCGCGTTTATAGTCCGCCACGCCCGCCGTTATCCCCAGATGTAGTCCCGACCGCATTCCACCCCCATAAATATCGGCCATAGCATTTACCAAATATAACTGAGTTTTCAAATCATAGTCATATGTTTGCCCTGCATATTTATATTCTTTGTCGTATATCAAATTATTGTATTCTAATTCGGTTCGCATATTTATATCAGCAACCTTATAGCGCACGCCAAACGCGCCCGCAAAACCGCCACTGTGCACCGCGCCATCACCCCCGCCGATACCGACCGAACCACCCGCTGAAAAATACGGCATAATCGCCACGGCCCCACGCGTACACAGACACAAAGCAACAATAATCACAATTTTTTTCATATTATTTTTCCCGCTGTTTTATCCCGTGATAAATTTCATTATAGTGTCCACGACATACAGATTTATAATTGCTGTCGCCCAGGGCAAATTGGTCGCCCGCCCGAATAACCGTGCCATTGTGTGCAAAGCGCAGATGATGTGTTGCCAATTTCATACAACCCTTTATCTGACATGTTGATTCCATCCGGTGCAGTTTTGCGCCCACCTCTACCAATCTTTGAGATGCGGGGAAAATCCGTTCATTACTGTCCACCATCAGGCCATAACACATCACAATCTTGCCTTGCATATCGGCAATGTGTACCAGTTTATCTATGTCTGACGGGGCAAAGAATTGAACTTCGTCCACTAATACAAATTTAGTGTTAGCCTTTGGTACATAATTTTCCAAATTCGGCATTGCCATTGCGTCCGCCGACAACCCTATGCGCGATACAATTTTCTGTGCCGCAAACCGTTTGTCAAATGCGGGTTTTATAATTTCCACCGCTACATCATTATTGCGTAAATTATACGCATTGATAAGCAAGCTTGCGGATTTAGAACTGCTCATCACGCCATAATGAAAATGCAAATTTGCCATATTTTTATACCTTTTTTTCTTTTACCTATTTTTGCACCATTGATTCCAGTCGCGCAATACGTTTTTCCACCGGTGGGTGGGTTGCCAGTGCTTCGCTTAAAAACTCGCGCGGTGCGCCTGGATACGCGATACACATCGCAGACATAGATTTTACCTTGTCCAGACGTTCCACCCGCGAATCCGAACTGATTTTACGCAGTGCATTCGCCAGTGCGCCCGGATTGCGTGTAATCGTTGCCCCGGTTGCATCCGCTGCATATTCACGGTTGCGTGATACCGCCATCCGCAACAGTGGTGTGATAAACACATTAAATACACTAAATGCCAACCATACCATCATCAATACCGCCGCACTGTTGCCACGATTGTCATCATCGGATGATTGTGGCGCACCATACATTGCGCCGCGCAAAATAATGTCAGCAATAAATACAGTTACCCCCACACCTGTAATCAGCATCATATCCAGCCGAATATCACGATTTCCAATATGTGCCATTTCGTGTGCGATAACACCTTCTAATTCTAACTGGTCCAGGCGGTTTATTATCCCGCGTGTCAATGCCACCGATGCATCGTTTGGTCCGCGCCCCGTGGCAAAGGCGTTCATAGATTCGTCTTCTATGATATAAACCCGCGGAGTAGGCAACCCCGCCGCCAATGCTACATTTTCCACCGCACGAAATATTTCACGATTTCTGGTATCTGTTTCAAAAATTTCGTGTGCGCCGGCCACATTCAACATCACAGAATCCCCAAATGCCCACGAAATCAGCAACCATACCAACGCTACAACAATTGTCGGCACACCAACAGTAATCGTTGTTTCAATCGCCTGGTCAATTGGTGCAACGGCCCAGACAAATAAAAATATCAATCCTACAAATATCAGCGGAAACAAAAGTACCAGAATCGCGGTCTTGATATTATTACTGCGGATATGGTCATAAACTGTTTTGATTTTGTTCATAGTAAATAGTTCCTGTAAAGAATAGCCCAATTTCTTGGTATTATAAACAAAAAAATCGGTACAAGAAATGAAAAATATTGCACCAACCGGAATAATGATTTTTTTATGTACTGTTTTACCCGCCATCGCGGCATCTGAATTCACAAATGCTCCGTATTTGAATACGGCGGCCACGGCATGGGGGCGGGTACTGGATAATTTTGGGGGTGGTGGTGCAGTTGCATATCAGTTAAACAATGCCCGCAATACAGACCCCGCCCGTTTTCAAAAATTCCTGTCGGTTGTTGCATATAATGACGCGGCATTGACGCTGTATGACACATTGCAAAAAATAGACCTGAATTTTCGTGCGACAACCGCACCACTGTCATCGCGTCGCACAAATTGTACATATAATTTGCCAAATTGTCGCCACGCACATCGCCATATGGATGTGGATGCCACGGCCGTGGCAACATATAATCGTTTTGATTCCGGAAATAATACTAATTTCAGAACCCGCAATCATGGTGCCCATATCCGTGCCACAGGATATTTGACCGATGGTATTGCGTTGGGGGTGGCGTATAGTTATCTGGATACCCAATCGCGCCAAACCGCCCCGCAAACGAATGCCACAACAAATACATTGACTTTATTTTCAGAATACTTGGGAAAAACGGGAATATTTATAAATATGGGGCTGGCCGGTGGCAATACATCCTGGCAAAGCGATAAAACAATCGCAGGTGTATTAAACACATCAGCCTATGACACAGACTTTATTGCCACCCAAATAAATTCAGGTATTGCCCTGACGCGTGGTCTTTTTACGATTATACCCCATTTGGGGGCGCGTTATGCACGCCTGTACACACACAAGCATATTGATGCCGCAGCCCAGGAATTTCGCAAATGGTGGTATAATACATTGACCGGAATGGGGGGCTTAAAACTGGGGTATGATTTTATTGGAACTTGGTTTCTGGTGCGACCAACATTAAATGCCGGCCTGTCGTATGATTTTATCACAAATGGCACAGAAAAAATAACTGTCCGCTTATTAAATGGCGACAGGTATCAAATGCCCATTGCTACGCCACATCGCACGGCCTTTACCGGTGGAATTGGGCTTGAATTCATTTCAAACTATTTCAATATCGGTTTCAGCTATGATTTAGATATCCGCAGTGATTACACCGCCCACACAGGTATGCTGAATATTAAATTTACATTTTAATCAGACTTTTTCTTTTTGAATTTTACAGAAAAACTGCCATTGTTTATCGGGGTGAACGATAAAATATATGGTGACAACAGACTATCCGTTGCCCATTGTGGGAATTTTTGCCGCAGGATGCCACTGGCCCCTGTGATAATATGTGCGGTACGTGTGCCAGATTTTGCAACATCCATAATAGCATCCCAGGCCTGTTCTTCGGTCATTCTATGCAGGTCTAATTTCACGTGTTCTGGTATGTTTGGTGTGCGTGGAATTAAATCCCCCAGGCACAACTTAGCCCGCACCGCGCGACACACGGCACGTTCATCTGGGCGATATTCATCGCCAATCATTTGCTCTATATCCTGGTCCGATAATTTTTTCATACAATAAAGTATAAAATATATTTTTTTGAATGCAATCTGCTTGTTTTATTCTGTTGCTATCAATTGGGCGTTTTTTTTATTCACTTCCTGTTGACTTTTTTGTGGGGATTGGTGTAGTGTTTGGGATGTATGGGGGCGTGCAATGAAATATTTGTTTCAGTTTTGCATAATTATGATTTTTGTCCTGCTGGGCGAGGTTTTGGGACATATCATTCCACTGCCCATCGCGGGCAGCATTTATGGATTGGTGCTGTTGTTCCTGGCATTGGTTTTTGGTGTTGTGAAATTGGAATGGGTTGCCGATGTTGCTGATTGGTTTCACAGTATTATGGGATTGTTTTTTGTTGCGCCCGCGGCTGCAATAATTGATGTATGGGCCGATATAGCAGACAAATGGATAATGTTGGTTATTTTATTGGTTATGACATATTTAGTATCTATGTTGATGACCGGTGTCACTGCCCAGGGGCTTATTCGTGACAATTCATCAAAAACATCCGATAAAAAACTCAACAGGGGGACGGCAAAATGATGCTGTATTTTGGGTTTGTTTTGACGCTGGTTATGTATGTGGTTGCGGTATTAGTCAATCGTCGCTGGTCCAACCCCCTGACGACACCGTTGTTTTTGGCAACTATTCTGGTGGTGGCGGTGTTGTTGCTATCGGGTGTGTCGTATGCGGAATATAACGACAGTGCAAAATATATCACATATTTTCTGGTGCCGGTGACGGTATGTTTTGCGGTGCCAATGTATCGCCAGTTGCCATTATTGAAACGGCATGTGCTACCAATATTGCTGGCGGTATTTATCGGTGTGGCATCTTCCGTTTTGACTGTTATAATGATTTGTTATTTCTTTGGCTTGGGGGACATAGTTGCGCGTTCCCTGGTGGCGATATCCGTCACCACTGCGATTGCAATCGGCATTACCCATGAATTGGGTGGCGTGGTCGCGCTGACGGTATCTTCGGTGATTGTGACGGGGATTTTAGGCGCATCCATCAGCGATGTTGTATGTCGCAAATTGGGCCTGCGTAATCCGATTGCACGTGGCCTAGCGATTGGTAATGCGGCGCACGCCGCGGGTACAACCCGTGCAATGCAGATGGGCCCGATTGAGGGCGCAACCAGCAGCCTGGCCATAGTCCTGTCGGGCGTTATGACCGCAATTGTTGCGCCATTTGCTGTGCATTTGTTCTTTGGATAAAAGGGGGATAAAAATGAAAGCAGTTGAAAAAATCAAATCAATATCTAATTCCTGGATTGCTATTTTAGCATTGGGGGTGGCGTTGGGCGGATTCTTTATCGGCAATGGCGTATATCGCGCCGCTTCAACACGTACCGTCACGGTCAAAGGCCTGGCCGAGCGGGATGTTGTTGCCGACACAGCGGTTTGGAATATAAAAATCAATCGTGTGGGGGGCGACTTGGCCACGGTACAAAGCCAGATAGATTCTGATATCGCCAGTGTATATAATTTTTTGGCGGAAAATGGATTTAGCACGGATGAAATCCAGAATCTGCGCGTCCAGGTGCGTGATAAATTTGCCGGCTATTCCGATGCCGAATTACGCACTCAAAACAGCAATGGTCGCTATGTCATAGATACGGGCGTGATGGTACGCACCGGTAATGTTGCGACGGTGGATGCTGCATCGCGTAAAATGGGCGAACTGGTGCGTCGTGGCATCACCGTGACCGAGGATTATTCCGGTCCAATGTATATTTTCAATGGTCTGAATGATATTAAAATTTCTATGATAGAGCAGGCGACTAAAAACGCCACCGCCGCCGGCGAACAGTTTGCTAAGGACGCGGACGCACGCCTGGGGAAAATCAAAAGTGCGAACCAGGGTGTTTTTAGTATAGAGGCCCGCGACCCAACCGACCGCTGGTCATCGGACGAAAGGCAATCTATAAACAAGAAAGTTCGTGTTGTATCCACAATAACATTCTTTTTGAAATAAAAAATCCCGCAAAGCGGGATTTTTTATTTCTGTTTTTCTCTCAGGAATCGGTCAATCGGAATTGGTGCCGCCGCGGTTGGTCCGCGTTGCCCATTATAGTGGCTGGTTTTGATTTTATCATATGGCATACGTTCGCCCATGATTGTTTCATAATAAATCTGGCCAATACGCATATATGGATATACAACGGTTGGATACAATACCTCTATTTCCAGGGTCCAATCACCACAGAATCCGTCGTCGCCACGTCCGGCGGTAAAATGATTTTTGATAAAGTTGCGCCCAACACTGGATTTGCCGTCAATATGTGGAATCAGGTTGCGTGTTTCTGTATATTCAACCGTTGACCCCAGGAATCCGAACATTGGATGCAGTACCAAGCCTGTTTCCGGGATTTTGATATCAATTGTTTCGTGATGTTTTGGATTTGTTGGGTCAATTAAATACCGTGGATTACGCAAATCATATTTTTCCGGATGTTTCAAATAATCGCGATAATAATATGGTTCTGAATCTACCATGCCCATTGTGGGATATCCGTTGTCTTCAAACCAGTCGCGCATGTGATGCATACCGGTGCTGCCCTTGTACGGGATGGCGGGCCGCATTCCCTTAGGAATTGTATGCTTATACACGCGCAGTGTATCACCCAGGTGCAAATCATAACTGTTTGGCCCCAGGCATCGCATATCAAAAGGTGTGATAACAATATCTGGATTTTCGCCCTGCATACGACGCAGGATTTCGGGACCGGTCAGTTGCATAATATAAATCCTTTGTTTTTTTCTGATTGTGCCAAGAATTCCCGCATTTGCAAGGGATTTTTTGTTGCCTTTTCAAATTGCTGTGGTATCCTGGAAATATGACTAAAAAGACCTATTCTGGCTTCATCGCCATCATTGGCCCAACAAATGCGGGCAAAAGCACATTATTAAATCAAATTATGGGGCGCAAAGTGTCCATTGTTTCGCACAAGGTCCAGACCACTCGCACCCGTCTGCGCGCCGTGAAAATGGTTGGTGATAAACAGTTGATATTTGTGGACACTCCCGGTGTTTTTAAGCCATCGCGTCGCCTAGACCGCGCAATGGTTGCCGCCGCTATGGACGCTGTATCGGATGCGGATGCGGTATTATTGCTGTTGGACGCGACTAAGGGTATAACAGATACAATTCGCACATTGGCGGAAAAAATAGCCGACCGACCAAATTTGTTCGTCGCATTGAACAAGGTTGACTCTGTCCCCAAACTGGAATTATTGCCAATGGTGGCAGAGTTGAATACATTGGCCCCGTGGCGCGAGATATTTATGATTTCCGCATTGAAAAACGACGGTGTGGAACAAATGCTGACATCTTTGGCTGATGTTATGCCGGAATCCCCATATTTGTTTGACACGGTTGATGCGCCGGATGTGCCGGATAACCTATATCTGGCGGAATTGACCCGTGAAAAGATTTATAAATATATTCACCAGGAATTGCCATATCATATCAATGTCGTCACCGAACGGGTTGATGTGGATGCGGATGGCGTTCTGGACATATATCAAAAGATAGCGGTCCGGAACGATGCCCATAAAAAGATTGTTGTTGGTAAGGGCGGGGAACAGTTAAAACGCATCGGCACCGCCGCCCGCCACGATATCCAGGACCAGTGGGATGTGAATGCGCGCCTGCATTTATTTGTGCGCGTTGAGCCCGATTGGGAGGATAAAGCCGAAAACTACGTTGACCAAGGATTGGAGTTTAGGAAATAAAATGTTGCACACGTCTGATTTTGATTTTGAATTACCGTTGGATTTGATTGCGTCGCACCCTTTGCCCGAACGCGATACGTCGCGAATGCTGGTTGTAAATGGTATGGAAACCCAGGATAAACATATCCGCGATTTTCTGGACTTATTAAAGCCCGGCGACGTTGTTGTCTTTAACAATTCGCGTGTAATTCCGGCGCGTTTTATTGCCGACGGCAAATATGAAATAACCCTGCACACCGCAACCCGGGACGGGTATTGGTGGGGTCTGTGTAAAAAGTTTACAAAATTAAAGCCTGGCCGCCTTTTGACTTTAGAAGACGGCACCATGATAGGCATTGTTTCCCAACGACGTGAAAGTGGAATAAAAATCAAGTTCCTGTGTGATAATGTATTTGAAACATTGGAACGGGTTGGCAAATTGCCTTTGCCCCCCTATATGCGCCGCCAGGAAGAAGTTGCTGACCGCGAACGTTATCAGACGGTTTA
This sequence comes from Alphaproteobacteria bacterium, assembly GCA_017463185.1. GTDB lineage: Bacteria > Pseudomonadota > Alphaproteobacteria > Rs-D84 > Rs-D84 > Enterousia. The sequence goes on along the minus strand of JAFTPS010000008.1, from coordinate 29,744 downwards.
TTCCGCTCCATTGGGGTCTATGGCTGCGCCGACGGCGGGATTACACTTTACAAACGAATTATTGGACCAAATTCGTGCGCGTGGTGCAAAAATAGTAAATATTACATTGCATGTTGGGGCGGGAACTTGGTTGCCCGTCAAGACCGAGGATTTATCTCAACATAAAATGCACAGTGAATGGGGCTGTATTACCGATGAACAGGCCGAAATCATCAACCGCGCCCGTCGCGTGATTGCGGTGGGTACAACATCACTGCGATTGTTGGAAAGTTCGGCAATGCGTGTCCGTAACCACAAACGGTTCCGTCGTGTTATGCCGTTTTGTCGCACGACAAACATCTTTATCACACCGGGGCACAGATTCCGTGCGGTTGATATCCTGCTGACGAATTTTCATTTACCAAAATCAACACTGTTTATGTTGGTATCTGCATTTGCGGGATTAAAGGAAATGAAAAACGCATACGCGCATGCTGTTGCCCAGCAGTACAGATTTTTCAGTTATGGTGATTGCTGTCTGTTGTATAAGAATAAAGAGGTCTCCAATGAAATACAATCCGACCCTGCATAAATTATCTAATGGTGTCACGGTTATATTGGACCCAATGGATTTGGAAACAACGAATATAAAAATACATTTTAATACTGGCAGTCGTGATGAAGCATCGCACGAATATGGTTTAACGCATTTTTGCGAACATATGTTTGGCAAAGGCAGTACACGTTTTCCATCCAAGAAATTTATTGATGACTATATGGATTATTGGGGCGGAACGCGTAACGCAGCGACCGGCAACAAATCACTGGATTTTTATGGACGTATATTAGCAAAAAATTTGGATAAATTGATTGATTTTTTTGGTGATACTTTACAAAATGCATTGTTTGATACAGACAAGATAGACATAGAACGTCGGGTTATATGTGATGAATTGCGACGGGCTCAGGACAGACCCGACCGTCAATTTACAGATTTTATTTCCAAAAACTTATTTGATTATGCAACTTTTTCAACCCGTAATTTAGGCAGTGTTGAAAGTATTATGTCGTTTACACGCGAACAAATGAAAGAGTTCTTGTCGCGTCGATTGTCTGCAAAAAATTGTATAATTGGCATATCTGGTAAAATTGTGGATACAGATGCTACATTATCACTATTGGAAAAAAGTTTTTCTTTTCTGCCGACACACAATGTCTCAGAAAATACAGATATAAAATATACGCCGTCTGTTATTCATAATCTGCAATCGGATAAAAAGAATGTTCGTTTGGCAATACTGTTTCCTGATATTTTTTCACCACGATATGAAGATCGATATAACAATTTTGCAATTGGTCGCTTTGAACGATTTTACATAAAAGCCTTATCTGATATTCTACGACAGGAAAATGGTCTGGTCTATGGATTCAGTGGTTATGGCGTGGGAAATGAAAAATTTGCGCTTACGGGTTTTTACACGGAAACAGCACCAGAAAATATTGAACAGGTGGTAAGTCTTATTGCCAAAAACACCTATGATATTTATACTAATCCAAAAATTACCCCAGATGATTTAGACCGCTATAATCGCAAAGATTGTTTAGGTGATGCTGATTGGATGGAATCAGCCGGTCGCAGATGTGATAAATTGATAGGTTTTTATCGTAATTACGGTCGCTTGTATGATTTCTATGAAACGGTAAAAATGTTCGAACAAATTACCGTTAGCGATGTTATTGAAAAAACACGATGTTATTTTGATGGGCCTATATCTATTATAACCCAAGGTGCGGATTTTAAATCTGATATTAAAATGGTATGGGATAAAAGCTATAAATAAGACAAACACTAACACAAAGGAGAAAAAAATGGCGGTGTGGTTACGAGTGCTGGCAAATCCGAAAGTTCTAAAACGTTTTCTGGGAACCAAGGCTGGAAAACGAGCGGCTTTTAAATACGGCAGTATGCTGGTAAAATCCAAGACGATTCAGAATGCAATTGGTAAATTTATGAATAATAATGGTGAAAAATTACAAAGCGACAAAGATTATAAAAAACTAGCCCGTGAATATGCTTCTCTGCAACAAAAAATTGCAAAACTAGAAGGGCAAATAGATGCTCAACGTAACAACAACGAAAAAATCCAAACGCTGACATTTACAATGGGGCGCACAGTTGTGGAAATGCAACGTCTTTATGCCCAGATGCAAACAGAATTACAGCGTTTGTATCAAAATCAAATGACAATGACTCAGAAAACCAGATAAAAAATAAAATCCCGCTTTGCGGGATTTTTTATAACTGAATATATGCTGTTGGATTTTTGGACAATTGCTCTATCCCATCATCCAAGATTTTACGGTATTCAATAAATTTCTTTTTATCGGTCTTGTCCAGATTACTAATCGCGGGCAATTTTACCGTCATTGGATTTACATGAACGCCGTTTTTAATGATTTCATAGTGCAGGTGTGGGCCCGTTGAAATCCCGGTTGAGCCTACATAGCCAATCGTCTGACCCTGGCGTACAGTGGTGCCAACATTTACCCCCTTAGCAAACCTGGACATATGGGCGTACAATGTTTCATACGAACCATTATGTCGTAGTTTCACATAGTTCCCATGTCCACGATTATATCCGCGTGCCACAACGCGCCCTGCACCGGCGGCCGGAATAGGGGTTCCGGTTGACGCACGGAAATCCACACCCTTGTGCGCACGGGTATATCCCAACACGGGGTGTTTGCGTTTGCGTGAAAAATTGCTGGTGACTTTGGCATTGTTGATCGGGGTACGCTTTAACGATTTGATTGCGCCATTACCGTCGGCATCATAGTATCCGATTGTTCCATCAGATTTGCGGAAACGGTACATTTGAACATTACCACGCAGGGCCTCAAACGATACAGCCAAGACATGTCCATTATCAATTTTTTTGCCATCTGAAAAATTTTCTTCGTACAGTACCGAGAATTTTTGTCCCGCACGCACATCACGTTCAAAGTCCATTTCAAATGCTAACAAATCATAAACATCCGCCAATATTCCCGCCGGTATGCCAGCGCGTTGCCCGGCCAGATAAAAACTATCCCCGTCCAGGATTTCTCCATTGCGATAAACCGCACGCGTATCGCGTTCTATGTCCACGGTTTTACAATCCCACGCGCCTGATTCATTACAGGTCAATTCCACCTGACGCCAGGGTGATGGAATTACCACAATCTTGGATACTGGTGCATCATCATCGTCACGCAAAAATTCAATTTTATCATTATCCGCCCGCAGGGTTGAAATCCCTGCATCGGATTTTAATACCTTAGCAATTGTGTTCACATCATTATGATTCAATCCCTGTTCCAATAACAGTTTAGACAGTGTATCGCCACTGGCAACCATAACGACTGATTTACATTCGGCCTGGGCCGTGGTGCGCATTGCCGCTGGTGTGCGCTTAGTCGCGACCAGGAATATTGCAACCAATGTCAGCAGGATGGCCAACGCCATAACCATACGTGTCAAATTGGTGGTGTTCAGAATATCTTTTGCTTTTTTCATAGCACCGATTATAATGACTTTATGGAAATAAATCAAGCGTTCACAATTTTGAAATCGGCGGGTGGCATTCGCGCCGCGCGTATCATTTGCGATAACACAAAAAAACTGACCAGATTCAAAGTATGGCGTATGGCGCACGCGTTGCGTCGTGGTGTGCCTGTTGCCAAAATAATCAATCAGAAATGGTTTTATGGATTACAATTTTATACAAATAAATATACGCTTGACCCACGCCCAGATACCGAAACATTGGTTGCGGCGGTGATTGCGGATTGCGGGGTGGGGGCAAAACCACGGATTCTGGATTTGGGAACCGGTACGGGCTGTATAATCGGCGCGATTGCAAAGAATGTCGCGGGCGCGTCCGGTGTTGCGATTGATAAATCATTGCGCGCCACGCGCGTTGCCAAAAAAAATATGCACGATTTGGGGTTGGGCGACCGCGTGCGCGTATTGCATTGTTCGTTTAACCGGCCATACGATTTCGGTTCGCCGTTTGATATTATTGTTTCAAACCCGCCATACATTGCGCGTGGCGACATGCGCGTGGACGCGGGCGCACGGCACGACCCGAAAACGGCGCTGTATGCAAAAAATAATGGTTTGGCTGCATATCAAATTATTGCAAAAAACGCCAAAGATTGGATTAAAAGGGGCGGCAAACTGTACCTGGAAATCGGGGTGGGGCAGGACGCAGAAATAAAAAACATATTTGAAAGTGAAAAATGGACATTTTCCCGTGCCGAACGTGACCTGGGCGGAATAGTCCGTGTATTGGTGTTTACAATATAATTGTCAAAAATCCCGCCAATTGCGGGATTTGTTATTCCTGGATAAATCCACCGGACTGCATCCGCCACAGGCGGGCATATTCACCACCACGTTTGCGAACCAGGGTTGAATGGCTGCCTTGTTCCAATACGCGTCCATCCTTGATAACAACAATGCGATCCATATTTCGCAGTGTTGACAGTCTGTGTGCAATCGCCAAAGTTGTGCGCCCATCTGCCAATTCGTCAAAAGATTTTTGAATCGCAACCTCGGTTTCACTGTCCAGGGCACTTGTCGCCTCGTCCAGGACCAAAATAGGCGCATCTTTTAAGAAAGCACGTGCAATGGCAATACGCTGACGCTGTCCCCCCGACAGTTTTATACCGCGGTCGCCAACCATTGATTCATATTTCTTTTCGGTTCCCATTATAAAATCGTGGGCTGCGGCACGTTTTGCTGCGTTTTGGATTTCGCGCGTGGATGCATTATGGCGACCATATGCAATATTTTCACGCAGTGTACGATTAAACATAGTCGGCTCTTGCGGGATAAATGCAATATTTTTACGCAAAGAATCCTGGGACACATCGCGAATGTTCTGGCCATCTATCAGAATGTCACCTGAATTTGGGTCATAAAATCGCATCAACAAATTCACCAATGTTGTTTTGCCCGCGCCCGATGGGCCAACCAACCCAACGCGCTCGCCGCACTTGATTTTCAGATTAAAATCACGCAGCACCCATTTGCGTTTGTATTTGAATGACACATTGCGAAATTCAATTTCGCCACATGAAACCGACAAAGCCGGGGCGTTTGGCGCATCATTTACCATAATTGGAACAATCAGTTCATCATACGCCTTGGACGCAGAACTGATGCGTTCGGTCATATCCGGAATGGAATCCACAATACTGCTGATTGTGTTCATTGTACTGAAATATATAGACACCGTGAACACGATTTCGGATACGGTAATTTGCCCATTCATATACAGATATGCACAGAACAACAGGGTTGCGCCATAGCAAATATCCCAAACGACTAATGGTACACCCCAGAACAAACGCTGTACAAAGAACGACCAAATACGCGCCGCAATATGTTTGTTGCGGATAGGTTCCAGGTGTTCCCGCTCGCGGTCTGCGCCCGCAAACAATTTTACCACCGAGAAGTTTGAAATACTATCTACAACCTTGCCCGATAATTTACTGGAAATGCTGCTGGCATCTTTGGACGCTTTGCTCATTGGTTTGATAAGGCTCCAACTGTACAGCGCACGCAGCACAAAGACGATTGCGAATATAATGGCCACATAAACATTGATTTGGAATATCAAACCAACACTGACCGTCATAAATGCCAGCGATACCACAATCCGCAAAAAGTCATTTACCACGTAAAAACCATTGGTGATATATCCGATTTGACTGTTGACCTGGCCAGCCATGCGACCGGTCCAGAATGACATAGACTGATGATGCACATAATCATTTAATACCACTGAAACACGATTTCCAATTTGTGGCTGCCAACGGGCATGAAACATTCCGCGCAAAACGGCACTGATGGACAGGAATAAATTCACCCCAACAATCAGTAAAATTGTCGGCAATGCAAATTGCACAAAATTCAGACCATCGGGTACCGGCTGTTCAAACAGGGCGATAAACCAACGTTCGCAATACGGGAACAGAATACTGCCCGAACGTGCAAATGTAAAAAATATACCCCACATTATCCACGGCCACCAAGAACCAGGTACTGCATATTTGAAATAAAATTTCCACAGGGACTTTGGTAAAGTCGTATTTTGTGATTTTTGTTTGTTGTTGGATTTTTTCATAATACTCTATCCCTCCTGCAAATATTAGTGGACTTTATCATCCTTTGCAACCGTGATTTGTTTCTGGGTTGTTGCCATTTTTGTGCGGGCCTTAATCACGGTTGCGCCACGTGCAAATGTTTTTTTGTTATTAAACAGTTCACGATTGGCGATACGCAGTTCGTCCATATCCATAAAACCATCCGCCATAAAATCTGGGTCAGACATTAATTCCACCATAGCAGCAATATCCAATGCCGTGGGATTTTTAATTAAACCACGTTTTTGCAGAAACCATTCGGCATATTTTTTTGTGCATGGATTGCCATTAAAACCACGAACAGTAACATCCGAAAACCGCGTATCAATGTCTAAACGCACAAGGCTATTATTGGCACAAGAAATACAAGGATGAAAAAGACGGCTGTCCACCAATGGATGCGGTTGCAACGCGGACAAAGATTTTATGTTGTTATTATCGCATACAATAAAATCCCAACCCGCCGGCAAACCCGATAGCGTCGTCAATTCATTATCGCTGCAATTAAATTCCATAAATGGCCAATCCAGATACCTGGGTTCATCTGGGTATTCGCGCCAAAAATCTTCGTCATCATAATAGGTATGTGGCGCGCCCACCAATGATTTCAGACGATTGTGGCGAACATAGACACTTTCGGCCAGTTTTGGCGCACCGCGCAAATCGCGAATATCTGTGTATTCACAAACAAATTCCCGAACCATCCGGGGACAGCCAGCCAGGCTGGTTAATGGATTAAAAGAACAATCAAATCTGCCTTCAATCGTACATTTTGACATGTCTGGTAATTGGGTCAGTCCTATATTTGACAAATTCAAATTACCACGAATTACCAATCCCGCAGGCAGATTGTACAAATTATACCGTTCTCCATCCTGGGTAAAAAATATACCGTCCCGTGTTTTTGTTATTTTTATACATTCATATCGTCCCCATTGGTGCTTGTCTATTATTTCTGCTTTCGTATCACGCAAAGGCAAATGCATATATTCCGCCATGTTCAACCCTATGTTATAAAAAATACCGCCACAGAAATGACGGTTGGAGGTTCATAACTATAATTTCTGGAAAATAGCGGGCTTATTCAACATATTCAGCACCCCTCCAACCCCATTTGGTTGGAGGTATTTTATGTCCCCGCGGACACCAGAAATTTCAAGGGTTATGACGCCCAACACGGCCACCCGTGTCACACGAATTATAACACAAGCAAATCCAATTGTAAATAGTATTTATGTATTTGTCCTATGAAACCTTGGCGAACTGGGATGCTGCCTCTGTCCACTAATAAACATCCTGTCTCTTGTCTCATAAAAATCCCGCCATTTGGCGGGATTTTCACAGGCTCTTTTCAATCTCGGTTGCAATAATTTGCGCGGCCGCGCCGTCTGGACGACGCCATAATTCATCTGCGGTCTTTAATTCCGCAATCATTTTTTCGCGCACCGATGGAATCGTCAATTGCTGAACCGCCCCCAGCACATTTTCCGCCGTGGCCGCAGGTCCCAAAAATTCCGGATATACCCCACGATTTAATAATATATTTACCAGCGATACCCACTTTACGTGAATCATCTGGCGCACCAGCCAAGTAGTTATTGGGTTCATCTGGTACACCACAATCGTTGGAATATGCAACATCGCTAATTCCGCCGATACTGTTCCACTGGCCACAATCGCAATATATGTTTTTGCATAAATGTCATATCGTTGCCCTGATGGTACTAATGTTGGTCTTACGCGCCATTTGGCGGTCTCGGCCCGTACATATTCGGCGGTGGTTTCAACGGTTGGAATTATAAACTGATATCCCATATATCCATTGCGATACAACATATCCACAACATCACGAAATATTGGCAACAGACGTTTAACCTCGCTCATACGGCTGCCAGGTACCAGGGTAATAATTTTTTCTGCTTTGCCGCGTGGGGCTTTATAGCGTCCTAAAACGGCATCGGCAATAGGATGCCCAACCGCGACCGTTTCCAGACCATATTTTGTAAAATACGGTATTTCAAAATCAAAAAATGCATACAGTTTATCAAAAGTGCGCGCATATTTTTTTGCACGTCCCGGCCGCCAGGCCCATACTTGGGGTGCGACAACGTGATGAAATTTTAATCCATTGGCAATTAAATCGCGACCAGCGGGATTTTTACGAATTTGTTTTATAACACTTTTTGCAAATCCCGGTGAATCAATAGTCAAAACAATATCAGGTTTTGTATCAATTATTGCTGTGACAGTCTGTTTTATCCGTTGGGTCAATGTTTTTGCGTGCGCCAAGACCTCTATCGCGCCCATAACCGCCAAATCAGACATCGGGAACAGAGATTTTAATCCCGCGCCAATCATATTTTCACCACCGATGCCGATAAATTGCACATTGGGCATCTGGGCCATAATTCGTGCCCCCAGGACATCACCTGAAACCTCGCCAGCGATAATGAATACAGTCAGCTTTTTATTCTGCATTTTTAGATGTGCCAATTCCACGTTTTGAACGGTTTTCAATAAAGTCAATTGCATCCATTGCGTATTTGTTGTTTTTTACTTCTTTACGCACCTTGGCCAGGCGTTCGGATACAGTTCCTTCGCCATCGCGGAATACGGCGGAATATACGCTGTGAATGGCGTGCATATCTTCGTTGGTAAAACCGTGACGCATCAATCCGACACGATTTATTGTACGATATACAGCACGTGGACTGCCGTCATAAATAGCATATGGTAAAACATCGTTACCAACGCCAGACATACCGCCAATAAACGCATTGCGTCCGATGCGCGCAAATTGTAAAACCATTGCACCACCACTAATGATGGCAAAATCTTCTACTTCTACGTGACCCGCTAATTGTACCAGATTAGACATAACAACACTGTTGCCAACCTTGCAATCGTGTGCAACGTGTGCATTTACCATAATTTGACAGTCGTCACCAATAACAGTTCCATCGGATGCAGGGGTTCCCGAATGGATTGTTGCGTATTCACGAATTTTACACCGTTTACCAATACGAACACCGGTCATTGTTGCTTCATCCTGCCATTTCAGGTCCTGGCTCATAACGCCGACAACCGCAAACGGATAAACAATAGAATCATCGCCAATAGATGTTTTGCCTTCTATAACAACATTTGCAACCAGTTCCACGCGGTCGCCCAGAACGACATTCGGCCCCACAATACAGAAAGGCCCAATTTTACAGTCTGCGCCCAGTTTTGCGCCATCGTGAATAATTGCTGTTGGATGTATCGTCATAAGTATTTCTCGCTGTTTTTAATTATTTAACTTTAACGATAATACATTATAACGACATTGATTGGTATTAAATAAATATAACCAATTATAACAAAGCCCGAATTTCACGCCATACATTGGATTTTGGCATAGTCCCCCAATACAAAATCCCCAGTACGACTATTGCTGGCATTACCGTCAGCATACCAAACAGCATCAGCATCATAGCAAAGCTTTTTGCGCCCAAGTCCGCTGGTATTGATGTACTGTGCCAAATTGACATAGCAAACAGAACAAAGAACGCCGCCAGGGTCCCCAGGAAAATAGGTACAGCTTCGGTCATAACAAACAGAACTATACCCAACACCGCCAGCAATCGCATCAGCCATTTCAGTTTCACAAATGCGCTGCGATGAATACGCCCCCGTGGATTGACATTATGCAGCACGACCACCGCCATCGCCATAACCCCAAATGCAACCAATCCCAATAAATGTATAATGGTTAAATTCCCCAATTGACCAAATCTGAAAAATTCTGGTTGCATTAAAATTGCTACAACAATCGTGGTTAAAATCAACACAGTCCCCGCAATCGGACGCATTTCACATTTTGCTGCACGCCCCAGCATCACCCCCAGTACTAACGCGCCAATCTGTAATAATGGCCCCCACCAGGTATGTAAATCCGATAACCCAACCATTGTAATAATTATCAGTGCGCCAATCCAACACGTTGACCGCCGTGGCAGTTTTACGCCACGCAAATGCGATGATAAAAACAAAGATGTCAAAAATACAATCACCGCCGTCATCAGGGGCAGGGCGGATAACCCGTCGCGCAACACCACATAATTACCCCCAAACAACACCACCCACAAAAAAGTCAATCCAATTGTCCATATTGACACGCGGTTTAATATGTTTTCCTGTGTCCATCCAATGCGCCCCAGGAACATATTGCCGCAAAAATATGCCATAATAAATATTGGAAAAGCTAATATGGTCCACCACAAAAAAGCGGGTGCAACCAAGGCCGCATTATTAAATGCGCTGACCGCACTTTGAACAATAACCGTATCATTAAACATAAACTTGCCTTTTATTTTCGTTGTTTTATTATAAATACCAATGAGCATAAAACAAGAATTTTTTACCCTGATGTCTGGGCGCGTTAAAATGCGCCGCGGTCATTATAATCCAACATCCGATGCTGTATGGTTGGCGGCATTTGCGCCACGTGGTGCGACCACTGTGTTGGATGTTGGTATTGGTTCAGGTGGGGTGGGGCTGTGCTATCTGGCAAATAATCCCGCCGCGCAGATAACGGGCCTGGATATCCAGACCGATATGTTGACTGATGCCCAAACAAATGCGAAATTAAATAATGCAAACCTAGAATTGATAAACGCCGATATAACCACTTGGCGTACGGGGCGCACATTTGACCTGGTTTTAACAAATCCTCCGTATTTTCGTGGTACGCCGGCCCGTCACAACGCACATCACAACGCTGATTTAACCGCATGGGTGCGGAAATGTGTGGCGCGTACACGCCCAAATGGATATTTTTGTATAATAACAGATGCGCCAACGGTGACAACCGTATTATCCGCAATGACGGCGGCCCGTCTGGGGGATATAAATATATTCCCATTATTTGGCGCAAAAAATACGGCTGAACGTGTAATTCTGCGCGGACGCGTCGGTTCACACGCGGGGGCAACATTGCACCATGGCCTGTCCATGAATTACGAGCCCATTTTGCGCGACGGCTTGACTATTGATGAATGTTTGTCTAAACTATCCCAGAAATGATAAATTTTATAACACGATATTTTACATCTCTGTGGGCGTTTATAACATCGCCGTTTCGTGCTATATGGCGCGTAATCGTCCGTATTTTCCCACCGCGTGAATTTACGGTTATGGACACACCGCATGGCAATGTTTACACATTTGCACAAAGCAGTTTTTGGCGTTTTACAAAATTCTGTGGGAAAATAGGATTGATATTATGGGCATCATGGTCCACGTATGTATTTGTATATCACCGCCCATTGTTACAAATGCGTACCCAACAATTAGAAGAAGCACGTGCCACTCATACCCGACAAATGAGTGATTTGCAAACCTATCTGACCAAGTATAATGAATTGGCACGCAATCTGAACGTTATTGATGACAAGATTTTGAATGCAAAAAAATTGTCAGACGACGAAAAAGAAAAATTGATGAATTCCCGTATCAAGACCTGGGGGGAACTAGACTTTCTGCGTACTCGTTTGGCGGAAATGTTCAGCGACGAAGAATTTACCCCCGAATACACCAAAATGTCTGAATTATCGGCGGAATATGAATTGACCCGTGCCGAAAACGAAGAATTGAAAAAGCGCAACGCCCAGATGGTTGAATCTATGCTGGCCATCGCTGAGGCGGATAATCAAATTGTTGATATGGTTACAAATTTAACCAAGGAAAACACAGAACAATTACAAAAAAATATCAAAAGAATAAATGGAACAATTGTTGCGCTGGGGCTTAGCGAAAAAACATTATTACGCAGTGCGAACAAGTATACAAATCCACTTGTTGGTTCTGCTTTTACCCCGGTTGAGTTTGATAGTGAATTGGATGAAAAGTATCAGAAGTTGGCCGATGGCATAGAACGTTGGAACGGATTGCGTCGTTTGAATGAAATTCTGCCGTTGGGGAAACCGGTAAATTCACGCATAACTTCAAATTATGGTACACGCAAAGACCCATTTACTGGCAAGCCAAAAAAACATCGTGGAATTGACTTTGCTGGTAAAATCGGCACAGAATTGATGGCGGTTGCCCCGGGACGCGTTGTGTCCGCGGGCGAGCGCGTAGGATACGGAACAACTGTGGAAATTGATCATGGTCTGGGCTTTACAACATTATACGCCCACCTGTCGCATATAAATGTATCGCGTGGCGATTGGGTACGTCCAGGTACGGTGGTGGGGCTGGCTGGCTCTACGGGACGCAGTACGGGACCTCATTTGCACTACGAAATACGATACAAAGGCGCACCATTTGACCCAACAAAATTTGTAAAGGATGACTAACTATGCTGGCATTTACAAACGCAAAAGAAAAACAATCACCGACCATAATCGGGGCAGGATGTGAATTAAACGGTGATATTAAAACGGACCATACAATTCAAATTCACGGTCATATCAAGGGTAATTTGACCGCTGAAACCGTCGTTATTGGTCGTGGGGGGCGCGTTATTGGTGATATAAATGCGACAAACCTGTTTTTACACGGTACATTAAATGGTGATGCAAATGTTATAACAGCAAATGTGTTTAATGCCGCCCGTATGTCTGGTACACTGTCTTACAAGACATTAAATATCACGGGCAACACGGGCCTGGAATGTAAATTATCAAAACGAAAGGACAGGGAAAAATGAATAAAACAGTATCCAAGGTTTATATTGCGTCCGACCATCGTGGTGTGGGGCTGAAATTGTATTTGATTGAAATGTTGGCGGCAGCTGGCTATATGGTTGTAAATTTGGGCGTTGATGACCCCAATATTTCCGCTGATTTTCCGGATGTGGCCGCAACTATGGCGGACGCTATGGCCGATGACAAAAACGCACGCGGTATTTTAATCTGTGGCACGGGGGCGGGTATAATGATTGCCGCGAACCGCTATCGCCATATCCGTGCGTCGCGCTGTGACCGACCGGACCAGGCCCGCGATGACCGTTTCCACGATGATATAAATGTACTGGCACTGGCGGCCGACGATATTGATATAGAGGTTGCATTCCTTTGCGCCCAAGCATTCTTGGAAAGTCCGTTTGACGATTGCGAACGCCGTGTCAGACGCATTGAAAAAATATCATAACGGGGAACGCGTACAATGCCGAAAAAAATCTCAATGACCCAGGCGTATGATATCGCCACTGCGTTTATAACGGATAATAATACCACCCTGGAAAAAGAATTTGAACCATCCTATTACACGCACTACACATTAAAGCGCGGCAATCTGCAATTGGAAATCAATGCGCCACATGGCGGCGCGGGCTATGATTGGCTGGATGATTATTATTTCAAAAATAACGGTTCTGTTGATTTATATCGTGGCAGTTATACTATTATGTTCGTATCAACCAAACATAATGTTGGTCGCGCAATGAATAAATCGCGTTTTAACCCGATGGCGGTATTTACCCGCCTGCGCGAACCAAAGTTTTTCAAAATATTGGATTTGGCCGAACAGCGCGCCCAGGGGCGCATAAAAACCACTGATAACACCGCCCTGATAAATAAATTCATCCGCCAAATCCCCGAAAAACAGAAATAAAAAAATCCCCGAAAGGGGATTTTTTTAGGGCATAGATAATAGAGCATAAGGCATAGATAGTATGCGGGCATTGGTTATTATTGTATTTTTATTTGTCATTGCGAGCGAACGAAGTGAAGCGTGGCAACCCAGTAAAATAGAATCAAATAAAAAGTTCCCCTCCTGTGGAGGGGTGTCGCATAGCGACGGGGTGGTCTTTAATAATAATCACGGAATTTGTATATAAATAAAAAAAAGACCACCTCCCGGCTTCGCCGTACTCCTCCACAGGAGGAGAACTTGCGACGTTGATGAATTTTACTAATGACTAATAACCAAAGCCAGCCACCACTATCCACTAACCACTTGCACTAACCACAGGCCTTCCTTTTTCGCTTGCCAAAAATGGCGCAAAGCGGTATAATACCGGGCACAGAGCGTAAAAAACTATGCCGAATCTAATGGGACGATTGTCCTCGGCATAAATTCACAAATAAAAATCCCGGTTTTTCGCATATTTTGTCCCCCTTAGTTGTGCCGAATCTAAACGTCGGTTTGCTTTCGGCAACTATGATTATTGGGGTGGCCAATGGTGCCAATCTTTGCAAGACGTATAATAGCAACGACTATTCTCACATAAATGACAGCCTGAGCGATGGATATAATCGCCAAATTGCCTTTGTTGCGGACGATGGGACATACTGGACCGCGATTTGCGCCGATAACAGCACGGGCAACGCTCCAATCCCAAGCAGTACCCTGGCGTATTGTTGGTGCAAGCGCTGGGGCGTAAATGAAACGGCATGGAAACATATAGATTATCCTTCTAGTGGCAACTGTAACGGCCTTTGCAACAAAGAATGTCTGGCCTATGCCAACAGTTTATAAAACAAATAAGAGAGGTAAACATGAAAAAAGTATTATTTCCTTTGATTGCGCTATTTATTTGTACCGGGGGCTGGGCCGGATACACACGCTGTGTAAAAAATGTAAGTTCAAATGGCCAGATAGAGGATTCCAATATTCCAGACCTCAGCACAGGCCAAGCCGAACCAGGCATAGAATGGTGGATTGTATCGGGGGGTACTACATTTCGTGGAATTGGCGTTTGTATGGAATGGACGTCCGCACACGATAACAATGCCCAGACGCCATACGAATACGAATTTATGGCCCGGTATTCAGGCCTGACAAACGCTGATTACGGTTGCAGTTGCAAACTGATGGAACCCGCTATTTCCAAATGGATTTACGCATATTGGCCGTGGCTACCCTATGACATAGGCGAATCATTTACCAGCGAAACCGATAACGCCAGCTGCAATGACTGGTGCACCGCAGCCTGTATATATATCGCACAGTGGAATTCGGACGTTTTTATGAGCAATCTGCTATCTTTATAGAAAAAGGGGGAATTTAAGAATGAAAAAGATTTATTTTATTTTTGTCGGTGTTTGTTGTTTGGTCGGAACGGCACGCGGGGCAGAACCACTGACCGCCTGTCCCAGCGGATATATTGCGGTGGAATGGACGGGGGCTGGTGACACCGATATTGTTAGTGGCTCTTGCGGGACGGGGTATACCGATTTTGGCACAGCCACTGAATGCACCGCATCCAGTACAGATGAAATATGCTATATCTATGCATACAGCAGTTCATACAACGACACAACCGGAGTATATAAATATACCGAACCGTGCGTGTACGAGTAAAAAAATCCGCCCACTGGGCGGATTTTTATAAGATACAAGAAAAACATCTAGGATTTTAGTGCGACAAGGATTTCTGCAAAATTGTCACGGGCGTCGCCATGGGCGTCTATGTCGGAAAAACGTATTCTGGGTGCGGTGCGCAGCCATTCAATGGCGGGAATTGTAATTTTCCGGAAAGTATCCAGACGCCTGCGGATTACATCCGGCGATGCATCGTCGCGACGGCGGCCACCCTCGCGTATGCGTTTATTTATACGCTGGACTAATATTTCCTCTGGTACATTCAGGTACAGGACATGAATATTATAATCGTTGGCATAATTTTCAACCAGCCATTTGGCCTGGGCCAATGTGCGCGGAAATCCATCCAGAATTATATCGCGGCCTGGTGTAATTTTTTCGCGCATCAGCGCGAAAGTCATTTCATCTGGTATCAGGTTGCCCGCCGCGATTGTTTTACCAATTTCTGAATCCGCTGGTGCATTGCGCAAAATAGCACCCGTTTCAATATAATTAAAATCGTGGCGTTCGCACAGCATTTTGGAAAAAGTTCCTTTGCCTACGCCCTGGCCACCCATCATAACGATAACGTTGTTTTTATTGCTTTTCATAACAGTCAAATTATAGCATAAAAAACACGGCCCGGCAAGGATTGCCGGACCGTGAAACAATTCACAATTGCGAATTATTTTTTGCTGTTTTCAATTGCAGCACCCAAGATGTCGCCCAGAACAGAGCCAGAATCGGCTTCATTCGCGAATTCTTTGACTGCTTGCTTTTCCAGCGTCACCTGCAAAGCACGGATGGACAGTTTAACGGTGTTGTCCTCTACGGAAACAACAGACGCTTCTACGCTGTCGCCAACCTTAAACTTGCTGGTATCCTGTTCTGATTTTTCACGTGACAGGTCTGTACGACGGATGATACCGCGTGCATCGCCCGGCAATGCCAAAATCAGTTCATCAGGGGTGATTTCGGAAACTGTACCACAAACAACTGCGCCCTTTTTAACGGATACAGCGTTGCTGTCCGCGCTTTCGGTCAATTGTTTGATACCCAATGTGACGCGTTCTTTTTCCGGATTGATGTCCAGGATTTTTGCGGTCACTTCCTGGCCACGAACGAACTTTTTCAGTTCTTCTTCGTCCAGTTTATTCCATGACAGGTCGGAAATATGAACCATACCGTCCAATTCCGGTGTCAGGGCAACGAACAAACCAAATTCGGTTGTGTTCTTGATTGGGCCGGTGACAACATCGCCAACATTGTGTGTTTCGGCAAACTGTTTCCATGGATTTGGTTGCAGTTGTTTGTAACCCAATGAAATACGACGCTTATCCTGGTCAATACCCAGAACAACAACGTTCACATCCTGGCCGTTTTGCAAAACTTTGCTTGGGTGGATGTTCTTGTTTGTCCAGGACAATTCAGACATGTGTACCAAGCCTTCTATATTGTTGCCCAGGTCAATGAATGCACCGTAATCAGTCAGGGATGAAACCTTGCCAGATACTGTGTCGCCAACATTGAATGCGCGGGACGCTGTATCCCATGGGTCATCTTCCAACTGTTTTGCGCCCAAGGAAATACGATGAGATTCTGGGTCAAACTGGATAACCTTGACCTGAATCTTTTCACCAACGTGAACCAGTTCGCGTGGGTGATTTACGCGTTTCCAAGACAGGTCTGTGACATGCAACAAGCCGTCAATACCGCCCAAGTCAACGAATACACCGTAATCGGTGATATTTTTAACGGTACCTTCCAGGACAGCACCCAGGGAAATGTTTTTCATCGCTTCTTTCTGGGCTGCGGCGATTGTATCAGATTGAATTGCGCGACGAGATACGATTGCATTTGTGCGCAATGCATCCATTTTCAATACGCGGAATTTATCCTTTAAACCAATCAAAGATTTTGCATCGCGAATTGGTTTATGATCAACCTGGGATGATGGCATAAATGCAAATACACCGTTGATGTCAACTGTAAAGCCACCACGAACAACGTCAATGATTGTGCCTTCTGGATCAATACCTTCGGCAACTGTTTTTTCCAGGTCTTTCCAGGCCTTTTCTGCGCGCGCCTTGGTATAAGACAGAACGGCTGTACCTTCGCGGGATTCATAGCGTTCAACAAAAACGTCAATGATATCACCAACGGATGGGACAGATGCGCCGAATTCTTTTAATGGAACGCGACCTTCGGATTTCAGGCCAACATCAACCATCGCGAAATCACCGCGAATGTCTTTGACGGTACCTTTGGTTGCATAGCCCTGCAAAGTTTCTTGTGCGCCATAGTTTGCATCAAACATCTGGACAAAGTCTTCGCCGGATACAGGATTAAATAAGTCTTTGGATAAATCTTTCATAAGAAAAATGTAATCAAAGTTTGCCACCCTTCGCCAAGGTCTCTGGTGACAAGGTCACCCGAAATCTCTCTGGGGGACTTGTGGGGTTAGTCGGATTGAATTTGCGCCCACCCGCAAAATCGGCTTGATTATACAGACATTTTTTCGCAAAAGCAAGGATTTTTATACAAAACAAATCCCGCCATTGGCGGGATTCTATTTGATTCCAAACTTATATACTGCGCCAAAGTAAAGTTCTGTGGCGTCAATGTCGGTGGTGGCGTATGTATCACCGTGCAATTTATGCTCAACTTCGCCATAATACTGGTATTTTAAGCCCAGATTCAAATCTATGCGGTCATTTAGTGCAAAGTTCACCCCAGCCATTGCCTGAAAGGACAGGTCAAATACCGAATCCGACATATTTCCGGCGTTTGTATCCACATCGCCCCAAATCGCGGCAAACCCCAGTCCCAATCCCACATAGGGTGCAACTGCGCCACCAAATTCACGAAACAGGTACACATTAAACATATTTGCCCAGATATCGTAATCAAAATCGCGGGTGCGTTTTGACTGTTCTACGCCGGTATATAATGTTTCAAATTCTATTTTTACATAATCGGTCAGGCGATTGCCGACAACCGCCCCAAAGCCCCAGTTATCTTTGCGAATGGTACTGTTGCCACCGTGCGTTTCGTCGTACTTGAATGCGATTTTTTCGTTTTTATGAACGCGAAAGCCAGCGTATGTATCACGACGCGGTGCAGTTGTCGCATAGTCATATTCGTCCCAATAATCATCCGCCATTACCGGCACGGCGGCCAGGCACGCCAAAATAATTGCTATTTTTTTCATATCCATATTCCCCTGGGTTTAATGTCCCAATTATAATTATAAGTACTGGTAAAACGCAAGTTGTTTGTGCTATGCTGTTCGCAAAGGGGAAAGAAATTGCCACGTAATCGTGATATTGATAAAGATGCCGATACACCAAAGCCATCGCTAAAACGGCGGTTGTTTGTATGGGGGTTAAACCTGTTTTTAATCGGGTGTATCGCGGTATTGGGCTATGTGTCATATATTTATTTACGGATGCCGTCATTGGATGCCATTTTGCACGAAACACGACCAGCTGCGGTTGTGTTTTTGGATAAAAACGGCAATGAAATACGCAGTGCAAATCGCATAATGGGAACCCCTGTATCAGTTGAAACATTGCCCCCCCACGTGTGGCAGGCAATTGTTGCCATAGAAGACAAGCGTTTCTTTACCCATGGACCAATTGATATGCGTGGAATAGCACGGGCATTTATATCAAATATTATCAAGGGCCGGGTGGCATCGGGGGGCTCAACCATTACGCAACAGACCGCAAAAAATATATTCCTGTCACGAGAAAAGAAAATATCGCGCAAGGTCCAGGAACTGATTTTATCATACTGGTTGGAAAATCGGTTTAACAAAAATCAAGTCCTGGATTTATATATGAACCGTGTATCACTGGTTGGGGGAATGCGCGGAATAGATGCGGCGGCACGTGTAATGTTTCAAATCCCTGCCAGCAAATTATCAATCGGGCAAGCCGCACAAATTGCCGCTATGTTAAAAGCCCCAACAACATACAGTCCGCTGAAAAATCCTGATAAAAATATTGCACGGGCACGCACTGTTTTAACTGAAATGGTACGTCAGGGCTATATTACAATAAATCAAGCCCGGATTGCGGCGCAATCATTGCGACCGGCCACCCCCGCACCGGATACAAACCTGTATCGGTATTGGACGGACTATGTGTTGGACGAACTGAAATCCCGAATTGGAACATTTGAATCCGATATGTATGTGTACACCACACTGGACCCAAAATTACAGGATACCATTGCAGATATTCTGCCGAGTCGTATTGGCCAGTATCAGGGCGCAGTTGTTGCAATGAACCCAGATGGCGCGTTGCGGGCCATGTCCGGTGGCGCGGATTACCAGGTCAGCCAGTTTAATCGCACCACCGCCCCGCGGCAACCGGGCAGCGCATTTAAGCCCGTGGTTTATTTGGTGGCGTTGGAAAACGGTCTGACGCCGGAATCGTATGTGAATGATTCTCCATTTGCGATTGGGGACTATAACCCGAAAAATTATAACGAACGCTATTACGGCGATATTACATTGGCAACCGCATTCGCAAAAAGTGTAAATTCAGTGCCATTGAAACTGACTGAAACATATGGGATTGATGCGGTGCTGTCCATGGCGGGGCGTTTGGGGGTGGGTACGCAATTGCGCCGGGAATATTCAACCGTGTTGGGCGCATCGGAAATGAGTCTGGTTGACCTGACCAATATCTATGCGGTGATATGGAACAGTGGGTATTCTGTGCGTCCGTATTCAATTACAAAAATTACAGATATGTTGGGCAATGTGATTTATGAGCGTAATCCGTCCGACCCAATTATGGTATTACAGCCCCAAACAGTTGAATTTATGCAAAGCCTGTTGGCGGATGTGGTTGCACCCGGTGGCACGGGTGGACGCGCCCGGGCGGCGGGTGTACAAGGGGGCAAGACCGGCACCAGTAATGAAAATCGTGATGCCTGGTTCGTGGGTGCAACGGCCGATATGATAATTGGGGTATGGATGGGCAATGACGATTTTACCCCCATGGATTCAAAGATTACCGGTGGTACAATCCCAGCCGAAATATTCCGGGAAATAATAAGCAGTGATTAGTTAAAAAATATGAGACACGATTTTTTTTGCGACAGTTATGAATTTTATCAATAACTAATGCTATCCATCATTATCCACTAACCACTAAATTGCTCTTTGAAATAAAAAATCCCCTTTCGGGGATTTTTTATTTCTGTTTCGCGAAACTATAATTCATCAACAAATGGTTTGGATTATATGTTTTGTTCATAATCGCCAGGGTATCTTCCACGATAACCAGTTCTTCATTTGTTGGAATCATAAACACTTTGACTTTGCTGTCTGGGGTGCTGATTTCTGTTTCTTCCACCCCCAGGCGTGCCAAAGCTTTGGCGTTTTTCGCTACATCCAATTTAATCCCCAGGTTTTCCAACCCTGTACAGAAACGTTCGCGCAGATATTCGTCGTTTTCGCCAACACCTGCGGTAAATACCACCGCGTCAACATTGCCCAGCTCCGCCATATATGCGCCGATGTATTTCTTTACATTTTGAACCTCGGTCTCAATTGCCAGGCGACACGAGTCATTAGTCGCTTTGTTCTCTTCTACATCACGACGGTCGGCGAAACATTCTGTCAAGCCTTTCAGACCGGAATCTTTGCTTAAATGTGTCTGCATTTGTGCCGGTGTCAATTTCAACTGTTCCATTACATACAGAACAACACCTGGGTCCAAATCGCCCGGACGTGTTCCCATTGTCAGTCCCGACAGTGGTGTCATACCCAACGAAGTATCAACCGACACACCGTTGCGAATTGCGGTGGCCGATGCACCCGACCCAATATGCATTGTAATCAAATTGCATTTATCCGCGGGTTTGCCCAACATAGCCGCCGCGCGTTTTGATACATACAGGTGGCTGGTCCCATGGAATCCATAGCGACGCACGCCCAGTTCCGTGTACCATGCTTTTGGCACAGCATAACGGTACGAATAATCCGGCATAGTCTGGTGGAAAGCGGTATCAAACACGGCTACTTGCTTTGCATTTGGCAACAACTGTTTTGCGGTCATAATTCCACGCAGTGCAGGCGGGTTATGCAGTGGTGCCAACGGCGACAGT
Organism: Alphaproteobacteria bacterium; assembly: GCA_017463185.1. Lineage (GTDB taxonomy): Bacteria > Pseudomonadota > Alphaproteobacteria > Rs-D84 > Rs-D84 > Enterousia. Next base: position 8,162 of record JAFTPS010000008.1, on the reverse strand, counting down.
TTATCAATTGTTTTGATAACATCGTCGGTAATTTCCACAGACGACGCGAATTTGTCACCACCCATAACAACGCGATGCCCAACACCCTGGATTTCATTCAGGTCAATAGATGCCTCGCGTAACATAAACAGAACGACATTCAAAGCCTCGTCATGATTTTTCATAGAGGTTTCTTTTTTCTGTTTCGTGCCGTCTGGATATTTCTGGGTAATGAAAGAATCTGGCAATCCAATTTTTTCAACATTGCCGCCAACAATGGCGCGTTTAGACCCTGCGTCAAAGACCTGGTATTTCAAGGACGATGAACCGCAATTCAGTGCAAGTATGTACATTTGAAATCCTTTTTTATTTTACGCGCCCAGCATAGCAAATGATTTTATGGTTTTCAATAATAAACTCGGAATTTTATGCCCCAATTTTCGGCCGTGACCGTGGTTGTTGCGCCTGTTGTATTTTGACTGACCCAGAATGATTCACCCCCAATCATCAGGCGTATGTGCAACCCGTCTTGGGCGGTCTGTATATTCGGTGTCGGATTACACCGCGCACCAATGCCAAACGCGCGCACTTCGTCGCCGGCGACATATCCTGCATCGTCGTTTAGGCAGACTAAAATACTTTGCACGCATATCGGTTGACGGTCAATTTCGGCAATATATTCCATATATGCCGTCGCATCGGCAATTGGGAAATTATCAGTTTCCATCACGGAATAGGGCGCGGGTACAAATTCTGGTATCTTTTCGGCCCAGAAATCGTCTGAAACCGTTGTAATGTCAAATGTACTGGTGTTTATTGCCGCGTCATCCGCACGTGCTAGTGCGAATCCGCCCAGTGTTTCTCCGTCGTGGATGCGCAGGGTTTTTGTGTCTGTATCCATAGTAATTTCCCCAGGCAGGCCAGTAAAATTATTATTTTGTGCGGTGGTTCCGCGTCGTATTTGTAAAATTCGTGCCATTTATTATCCTTTGATTTTTATAGAAATAAAAAAAGCCCACCACACAGGGCAGGGTATGTAAAAACAAACGCCGCCAATCGGCGACGTATCAAAAAGATTATATCATAAATTCATCAAAAAATCAAGCCCTAGCGGATAAGTTGTACAGTTTTGTTTATTAAAGTTTGTTTAATAATTTGTGTCTGTGCATTCCATATATGTAGTGCAGAGCATGATATATTACATGTTGCTGCATTTTGAAAGATAGATAAATTACTAATAAGTGCACCATATGGTCTGGTTGGGTCAAGTATTTGTAGTTGTTCGCGTTGTTTTTTTTCCTGTTGCTCATACCATTTATTGCGTTTGGTTTCATTACGATATTCTAAACTATATCTGGCTTTGGAACGTTCTCGGGCTATGGTTTCTTTTATAAATTCCTTAGAATATGGTTGTAAGTTGTTTACTTCTTGTTTTAATGCCCGTAATTGGTCATAGACAGATTTATGCTTTTCATAGTGTTTAGCAAGGTCACGGTCTTTAGACGAAAATGAAAAAATCCATGATAGTTTTTCATAGTTTTCAGCTTCTTCCAGTAATTGGCCCTTGATAATAATAGAGCTGTATCGTGCGTTAAAATTTTGTAGTTTTTTTGTTGCTTCAATATATAAAGGTTCCGTTTGCCTATGTTTTTTTTTCCAGCTCTGTAGTCAATCGGCTAAGTTCTAGGTCTACATTTGCATTGTCTAAATATTTTTCTTGCCCAATCCGAAACAAAGCAGAAGCCGCCTGTGAGTATTTCATATAATCACTACAAGATATTTCTTTAAAAGTGAAAGATACTAAATTGCCCAATGCATACGGGATAAAAAATACACTCATGTAAGCCCCTTTTTAGGGATTTTTACACAATTGTTATAATTGTCAATATCTTTTGCGAAAACACAACATGCTATACCGCAATTGAATGCGAGCGATTATATTCAGATATAATGCTGCTTACCTGACCGTCAAATCTTTTCTGGGCATTTTTTTTGCTTAAATTGCGGAACCAATTATACATAGGGCCGGAATGTGTATTTCGGCCAGTTTCAAGCATATTCCAGTATTTTACCAATTCTTCTAAGTCATCAACATGATTCGCATCCCAATTTCTTACTTCGTCAGCATGTTGGGTGATTTGGGCATTTAACTGATTTAATGTATCCATGCCGTTTACTAAATCGTTTAAATTGGTTTGCGCGGTGGACAGGTTGTTTCGGTTGGCAATCAGTGTTGCATGATTTGCTTGAATGGCCATCATATCACTATTTAAGCTGCCAATACCTGGTCCTGTGCTTGTAATAGTCGGTATAGCTGCAAGTGTATCAGTTTCTATTGATTTTAAAAACTGTTGTACTTCCTGAAATTCGGTTTCTGACAACGGTGTCCATGTGCCGGAATTGAGTACATTAGTATATGTGTTTTGTAATATGTTTTTTATATTTTGAATTTCACTGGAACAGAATGTATTTATAGCGGTTGTTAAATTATTGATGTTGTTTTCAATATCTGTTTTTGCTACATCATAGGTGCGACCGCCCAGTAAAGTATTTATTTGGCCCTGAATAACGGTTTGTTGATTGCGTTCGTCGGCTAATAAACGTGTTTTTTCTGCTTTTTCATCAGCGTTTTTTTGTAAAAGTTTATCGTGTTCTGTCTTAAAATTTCCCGCTTTATCAGAATATTTTGTTATTTTACTGCCAGACAATTTAATGGCATTTCCAACCATTGTGATACCATATCCAATACCTATAAATACGGCCTTGATACCCTTGTCCAGTGCGTTGGTGACAAATTGAACGCCTTCGTTCTTATTCCATGACAATCCCTTATCTGAAAAGATGCTCAGATTTTCTTTTTTCAGGGTGTCCATAATTTTGCTGGTGGTATAGTCATAGTGTAATACGGACATCAATTCCAGTGCTGTTTTGGCCTCTGCTTTTTTACCCTCTTTAATGGCGCGTATCATAATTTCTTTGACCAGGGCTTGCAAATGTGTGCCGTTTTTTAATGCGCCAGCCCACACTTTGGACAGTTTTGGGTCATTTTTTAGTCCGTTTAGTGTTTTTTCAAACCATTCCAGATGTTTTCCTGCTTTTATTTCCCGTGCCGCTTTTAATTTACCTTTTGCATCACCTATTTTTTTTAATACACCATCAAGGCCATCTGTTTTTTTAAGGTCTTTTTGCAGGTATTTGCATATTGCTTTTGCCTCGGGTGAAAAATACAATCTGTCGCCACGCAGTTTTGCATATTTTTCCAAACAGTCAGAATATGTATCACTCCACCATTCTGACAATCGTTCCGGCATTGTCAGGGTATCTTCGCGCTTTGGTTGAACATAATCATCGCTTTTGCTGTCGTCAAATTTCAGATTATCTAACGCTTTGTTTAATGGTCCAGTTATTTTTCCGTTGTCGTGATTGCTGAAAACTTCGCGAACTTTAGATTTTGACCGCAGTGTATTCAACAGCGTGGAATATTCTCGCTTAAATTGGTCCAATCTGAATGTTGGGATATTGTCATCGTCAAACCATGTGCGAAAATCACTAAAATCTGGAATGTCGGCTGCCGGAATCGCCGCGTCTTGAACCAAGTCGTTTCTATAACTTTCAATATATTCCGCTACAGCTTCTAATTTTTTTCTAAAAGATGGCTTTTTGTTATATTTTTCATCTTTAATACCGGATAACAAATCATCATAAGAAAAATCGTCATTGATAATTTGATAAAAGCCCTTTAATCGTGATTCCAGCTGATTACGATGTGCTTGTAAAAAGTGATATAATGTTCTATCGGGTGTCGCTGGTGTTGCGGAATATATTTTTTGTTCCGCTGTTGGCTTTGCTTTTGTGTGTTGAAAAAGTTTCTGGATGCCCGCAGAATCCGCACCAAAATATTGTTCAAAGAATTTTTTAGCGTCATCATTATACTTAAAAGAATCTTTTGCGCCATCCATTGATTGGAAAGCGTTTCTAAATGCTTTGAACAGTTTTTTCCATTCGTTATCATCTAATTCAAATTCCCCGCCAACCAAATTCGGGTCAGGTATGTCTTTGGGGATAAATATGTTTGTATTGGGAACGGTTGCAAATTCCCCCGTGGCTGGGTCTTTTTTTAGATATTCTGTGGCCCAAATTTTTTGATTGTCAGTTGCTGTTTTGTTTTTGATATACCCACAGAACTGAACAAATTGTTCGTGCGACATTTCACGAAATATCATTCGTCCATAATAAGCAGTCAAAAAATCTTTCATGTTTGCCATAACATCGCACCTTTATCTATCCCCTTTATTATAGTTCATATTTGACAAAAAATCAATATTTTCTGTACTTTTTCATAAAAAATCGCTTATACTTTCCCCAAAAGGAATGGATTATGAAACGATTGCTATTTTCATTGTATGGCTTTGCATTTTTTAATAAATTTTTGCTGCTGACACCGGTCTATGCGATTTTTATGCAGCAAAATGGCCTAAGCGACCTGCAATTATCCACAATGTTTATCGTATCGGCCATCGGTACCATCGCGGCCCAGGGACCTATTACTTATATCACCAATCGCGTTGGCCAGCGTTGGTCTATGATGATTGGCCAAATATTAAAAGCCGCCGCGATTTTACTGTGGCTGGTTATACCAAACTACGTCGGATTTGTTATCGGTATGTTTATGTGGGGTATTCAGGCCGGTTTTCGCAGTGTCGCGTTTGAGGGGCTTGTCTATGATTCTGTATCTGCGTATGGTAAAAAGCGTGAGTACTCTCGTATTCTGGGGCGTAAATCTACATACGAGTCTATTGGAACAGCCTTGTCAGCATTTGGGTCTTTGTTGATGTTTATGGGCTATGATTGGGTGACTTGGGCATCAGTGGCGGCAATTTTATTGTCTATGGTATGCTTGGTAATGGTCCCGTATCTACCGACCGCGGATTCTATTACCCAGTCGCCTATGCGATTGCTTGAATTGTTCCGCACAGGGATAAAAATATGCCTGAAAACGCCGTGTTTGATGTCTATAATGATGTTGACTTTGCTGGTAATAAATATCCCATTTTTAGATGATTTTTTAAGCCCTATTGGCATACAGATTGGTATTTCAACCGAATATGTTGGCATAGTGCCGTTATTCCTGTTGGGCTGTGCAACCGTGGGGCAGCGTTTTGCATATAAATTTTCAAAGATTTCAGACCTGTTTTTATATTCGCTCATAGGCGTTGTTGGAATTGCTTTTATCCTGTTTGGAATTGCATACAGTTTTCATGCGCTATGGGTAATGGGTATTGCCTATATGTTGTTTTATGGCATATATACATTGCTGTATTCGCGGTTTCAACATATGGTGCCGGCGCGCCATCGCTCGGTCGTGCTGTCGCTATACACGACGATAAATTACCTGTTGTATATGTTGGTTTGTGGAATCGTTGGTCTGGGTGCAACGCTGGGCAGTTGGCGGTACAGTATTTTTATCCTGGGCGGATTGATGCTGGGGCTGTGCGCGTGGGCAATTGTTTCATTGCGTGGTCGCTGTACGATGCAAAAGTAATTAGACTTTTTATTGGAAAAGGATTATACTTCCATTAAAATTGGATAGGTATGAAAAAGAAATCTTCTTTGCGTCGTTTCTTGACGAATGTGTACGCGTTTGCATTCTTTAACAAATTAATGCTGTTGTCGCCGGTCTATGCGGTTTTTATGCAGGAACACGGTGTGTCCGATATGGCCTTGTCGGTGCTGTTTATTATATTGTCCGTCGGAACATTTATGACCCAGATACCAGTCACGTGGATAACAAATCGCCTGGGCCAGAAAAACGCAATGATTCTGGGGCAGGTGCTAAAGGCCATCGCCTTTGTTCTGTGGTTGCTGTGGCCGACATTTTGGGGATTTGCAATTGGAATGTTTCTGTGGGGTGTCCAGACGGCGTTTATCAATGTCGCATTTGAGGCTATGATATACGACGAACTGCGCGCCCGTCGCCATCACGACATCTATGCGCGGGTTTTGGGGGGACGCTATAATGTCCAGGCCGCCGCTGCTGCCCTGTCTGCGTTTGGGTCGCTGTTGATGTTCGCGGGCTATGGTTGGATAACATTGGCGTCTATTGTTGCGCTGGGGTTGTCGGTTTTGTATCTGTCGCGAATAGATTTGCGTTCTGGTCGTGTGGTGGGCCGTCGTCGTGTGCGTAAAAACAATTTTATAAAGTTGTTTCGTGCGGGTGTACATATTTGTATGCGCACACCGTGTATTTTTCTGATGCTGGTGCTGACCTTGCTGGTCAGTAATATTTGTTATCTGGATGATTATCTAAGTCCGATTGGTTTGGAAATCGGGTTGCCTGTTGCATTTGTGGGCATTGTCCAGTTCTTTTTGTTGGGTTGTTCGGTCCTGGGCCAGACATTTGCCTATCGTTTCCAGAAAATTCCAGATTGGATTTTATACCTTGCGATTTGTATTGCCGGTGGTTCCTATGTGTTGTTCTCTGTGTTTTATTCGGTGGCGGGATTGGGATGGCTGGGGATAGCATATGTGCTGTTTGCCGGGATTTTTGTCTTGCTCTATGCCCGATTCCAGGATTTTTTACCCCAATCGTATCGTTCCGTAATCCTGTCCTTGTACAGTATTGGTGACAATGTGATTTATGTTGGAACTTGCCTGTTGATTGGTCTGGGTGGAACATTGGGCAGCTGGCGGTACAGTGTCCTGATTTTGGGGGCGATTTTGGTTGGTATAGGTATTTGGGCATTGCTGGGAATTGGTGATCGGTGTTCTATACGAAACAATCCAAATGCTGCGGCGTTGCGTCCAACACGCCCAATTGGCGATGATATAGTCTAGGCAAAGTGTCCTGTTTATTTGCAATATGAAACTTGTATAAAATACGGGTATGAAATTTTGGGCGTTTATATTAAAAAGTATTCCTTATTTGCTGTCAATCGCGGGCGGGGCGGTTATATTTTTCTATACCGTTGATAACATTCGCGACCCCCAGGTCCAAGACCTGGTCCTGAATATTTCGGCCTCGTTATTAGCAATCCCCTTGGTGTTTTTGCTGTATGATTATTCTAACTATTTGGTCTCGCGCCAGGTTAAAAAAAGTCTTGAAAACACTATGTCAGGCAAAATGAACCTGGTGATGTTGTCGCTTATATTGGCCCTGCGCCAGATTTTGGGAATGCATACGCGTCTGACATTAAACACGCTGAATAAAATGTTGGCGACGCCTGCAACTGAAATTGTCCGCAAATTGCGAATTACGCCAATCGTATTAAACAATCTGCGAACAATCCACGACGATTTTGATGAATTACTGTATCGGTCGGGACAGTCAAATGTGTTTTCCACTGACCAGTTCCAGGCCTTATCCGCAATCACGCGTGAAATGTCGCACCTGATAAACGAAAATAAATATCGTAAAAACAAAGGCCAATCTGCCAAACATATTGAAAATATAATGACGCATATTACTGATTGGCTGGATGCTGATACGGTCGCGGCCCTGCATCTGGAACAGAATTTGAGTATCACATCCCACATCACCAGCGGAAAAAATACGGATTGAAATCAGCAAATAAAATTAAAAAATAAAAAAGACACATTTTTTCTTGATTTTTATTTTTATATGTGTCAAAATTGCCCCTGTACCTTGGAAACAGAACTTCGTGTTCTCCCTTTCCAGGTCCGGTTTTGGGGACATAGCTCAGTTGGTAGAGCAAATGACTTTTAATCATTGGGTCCAGGGTTCGAGTCCCTGTGTCCCCACCAGAAATAAAACAACGCCGTCAGGCGTTTTTTTTTTGCTCTGTAAAACTTGAAATCTGCGATTTTGTGCTAAGTTCATAACAGAATTAAAGTATAAAAGGTAATAAAATGTCATTTACGCAGGAAAACGAAACAAATCCGCATGCCGGGGCGGATAGTACAATTTGCGATGGCTGTGAAAGACGTTGCAAGTTGGGTTTTCATTGGTTTTATGTATGGTCCAGCAGCAAAGACCGCGGCATAAGTAAATGTTGTCCAACCATAGGTGGCCAAGCAATCAGTCAGTACAAAGATGAAAACAATCAAATTGTTGATGCTGTTCGAGACTATTGTTATAGCACTTTTATTGATATGTATCGTGCAAGAAAACAGATAAACGAACTGGCGCATGAAATAGTTAAGTTCTGCGACCATTACAAGACACG
>JAFTPS010000007.1 GCA_017463185.1 Alphaproteobacteria bacterium | reverse complement strand
TTAGTATCAGAAGCCTCAATCGCTTCAGTCTTTGCTGTGGAAATCGCAGTCGTAATTGCAGTTGATGTCATTGCATCTGTAATACCATAGCCAGACAATGTTGTTGCTTTATCTGCTTTACCTGACTGCAACTCTGCAATTGCAGTCTTACTATCTTCCAAATCAGCGGTTAAATCCCCTAAGCCAGTTGTAATAGAAGAAACTTTTGTTGCAACTGCACCAGATGTAATCAAATTATTTGAATTTGCGGTCACTTCTGTATCAATTGTACCTGCGGTGGCCACAACCTTACCATCTGCCTGGCTCACAGTTGCAATATATTTATTGGCACCACCAACCTCTGTCAAATCCATTCCTGCGATAGCATCAGCATTTGTTTTTACCGCACCATCCGCCAGTTCTTTAACTCCTGCATCTGTATAGGATTTAGCCTCTGTTAAAGCATCAGCAACCTGTGTCGCAACGGTCCCACTATCACCCGTCATACCATCAATAGATGTTTTCAATTCATTAATAGCCCCGGAAACTGTTTTGTCTGTTGTATTCAACGTGGCACTCAAAGTAGATTCACCAACACCCAAAACATTATCACCCTTTATATATTCAACAGATGCGATTTCTGCGTTGGCTGCACTTACCGCCATAATTGCAACCAAAGATACTGTCAATAGTTTTTTCATTTTTCTTTCCTTTCTTTCTTGTCTGTTGTGCTGGGGTGGCCCGCCCACCCCAGCCTATTTTTTATTTATTATTCATCCGTTCCACGTTCAATTACTTCCCAGGTATAAACACTGTTATTATATGTCAGAACGCATTTATTTTCCGGCTTTTCACAATCATCGGTCGGTGCTGGAATTGCAGCCTCTGCGGTGGTTTTAGCCGAATTTGCTGTTGACTGTGCCGCTTCTGCCGCAGCCTGGGCCGTCGCCGCGTCATCTACACCCTTTTGTGCCAGTGTACGCGTCGCCGCCAAACCAGTTTCAGCATTCGTCACCGTTCCTTCCAATGTGGACAAATTCGTATTTGTTGTTTCCAATGACGTTTTTGTTGCATATGTAGCCGCTACATCATCCGACTTAGCATACGCACTTAAACCACCAGAAACCGCTTCAATTTCCGTATTGATTTTTGCAATTTCGTCATCGGTATATTCATTCGCTTGTTTCAAAATACCCGTATCAGCATTATTGATAGCCGCGATAGCATCAGTATTTGTTTTTACCGCACCATTTGCCAAAGTATCTGTATAAGCCTTTGCATCAGCCAAAGCCTGAGTTGCCGCGCCTGCTGTATCATAATTGTCCGCCAAACCATCGGCATAATCCTTGGCGGACTGTAAAGTCGTAGCATCCTGGGCATCAACATACGATGTTTTGGCATAATCGGTCAAAGCATTCGCAATTGAATATGCAACAGAACCAGCGGTATCCGTACCACCATTCAATGTACTGATAGCAGTTTCATTCGCAGAAACACGATTACCCAAAGCGGTCACAGTGGAAACCAAACCTGTTGATTCACCATCTTCACCCGTACCACCCAATGTATCAGCCAGTTCTTGGACCTTAGAATCTGTATATGTTTGGGCAGTCTTTGCATCTGTTGCCGCTTTTTCCAAAGTTTGGAATTTCAAGTCAGCCTGTTCAATAGTATAAACATCTGCTGCATTTGCCTTTAACGCAACCGCTGCATCGTTTGATGTTTTATACTCAGTCAACGCAGTTGCCGTTGCATCGGCCGCGGATCTATTATCCGAAACCGTTTTTGTTAAATCGGTAATCAAAGTGGTATTTGCACCGACTTTCCCATCAACATAGCCCTTTGACGCGACCGCCGCATCCGCCGCATTTACCGAGACAGCACCCAGCAAAACCGTAAAGATGCCCGCTGTTAATTTTTTCATTTTTCCCATCCTTTCCCTAAGTTATTTTTATTTTACCATTTTTTGCCGAATCGCGTCAATGGCTAAATTTGATTTTATTGATTATTCCACTGGTGCAGTCAACGGTGTCCATGCATAAGATGTACCATTAAACGACAATACACACATACTGGATTCTGATTGGCATTCCGTTGGAATTTCCGCAGTTGCCAAAGCACTCATATCCGTTGTTTTGGTGTATTCTGTTAATTTGGCTTCTACTGCCTGGTCTGCGGTTTGACGCGCAGTTACCTCTGCTGTCAAATCAGCCTGTTTTGCATAATCCGCCAATTCTGTCTTTGTTGCCATATCGCTGGTCGCTGTCGCAATAGCTGTGGAAACATCGCCGGCCGTCTGATAACCAGCAGATTCCAAAGCAGTAATTTTTTCATTCTGGGCATCATCAGTTGTTTTTTGGGTTGCCACAGCAGCCGCAATTTGGTCAGCAACGGATGTTTCACCAACACTGGTCTGCAAAGCGGAAATCGCATCAGCATTAGCCTTGATTGCACCGCCTTCTGCACTCAATTTTGCAATTTCTTCATCAGTATAAGTTTTGGCCGTTGTCAGATTAGCCGCATCCGCATCTTTTACATACTGTTCAGTGGCATAACCATCCAAAGTAATAGTTCCACCCGAAATCCCAGCCAAAGTTTCTGTAATCTTTGCTTCAACTTCACTTTGTGTATAGGTTTCAGTTTTCTTGTACACATCGTCCAAATCGGCCTTGGTCGCCAACAGGTTATCAGCCTCAGTTTTGGTATAAACATCCGCCGCATTCGCCTTGGTTGTTTCCAAGTTTTCAATTGCACTTGCATTTGCCGCAACATCCGCAACCAATCCCTCTGTTTCATTACCCAAAACATTCGTCACATTTTCAGTAACATACTGGGTTGTCGCATATGTATCTGCTGCGTCTTCCTGGGTCAAATATGTCGTTGACACAGATGTATTCAATTTAGAAATTTCCTGGTCAACATAGCCCTGAGACGCAACGCTGACCGCCGCACTGGCGTTGCCAGCCACGGACATCAGAACCGCCGCCATAAAGCCAGAAAACATAATATTTTTTACTTTCATTTTTTCTTTCCTTTCTTTCGTTTTATGTCCCACCCCGTCTACCAGGGTGGGCTTTCATTTATCTGTATGTTATTATTCGGCCTGGCTGGTCAAAGACATAACATTACCATTTTCATCAATAACATTTATCGCAGACCACACAACACCACCGTTGCCGTCTTTGGTAATCAAATAACTGCCCGCGGCACCATCACCACTGATATAATTCGCCGCGTTGATTTTTGCGATATCTGCGGTATTTGTGGCAATATTTGTTGCGTTATCGGAAATCAAACCACGTACTTCCGTATCGTCATAATTTTTCAAACCTGAAACTGTTGTTTCCAACGCATCAATTTCACCCTGGGCTGCCGTGACCTTATCCGATAATTCTGTCACCGTTGACGCGTCGGCTTTTGCATCTAATTCTGTATCCGTCGCATAGCCAGCCAATGTTGTAGCCATATTATCGGTTGTTACGGCTTTTTCCTGCAAGCTAGCAATTTCTGATTCCGCAGTCGCGACACGTCCCGTCAATTCCGACAGATTTTCACTAGTTGCAATGCCAGAAGTTTTTTCCTGAACATAGCCAACGATATCTGTGGCAGTGGCAGTTTCGGGGATAGTACCAACATAAGATTTAAGCGCATAATCATCCAAAGCACTGGCATCTGCTTTGCTGGCAACCGTTTCTTCCAAAGCATCAACCGCACCCTGGGCAGTATCCGCCGCGGACTGTGCCGCCGCGGCCGCAGCCGCTGCGTCAGCAACATCTTTTACTAAACCTGATTCGGCATCACCAACCGTTGATTCCAAGCCCTCAATCGCGGTGGCATTATCTGCGACCTGTTGCACCGTGTTGCTGGACACACCAGAGCCCAAAACCGTTTCCAGATTTTCATTCCCTGCGATTGTTTCCAATGCGGCTGTTTCTTCGGTTGTCAAAGCATCCTGTTTTCCCGCCAGGGCCTGTTCCACGGTAATGGTATTACCCTCTGCATCAGTCAGACTACCAATTGTATTGGTCAGATCAACCTCTGCACTGATAACACCATTTTCAATTTTAATCCCCTCGCCTGCATTATCCGCGGTCAGGGTATTTTGTTTCTTGCCCATTTCCGCGGTGACGTATTCCTGGGTCACCAGGTTGATAGCCGCAGACGCATCGGTCGCACTAACACCCGCCAAGATTGCCGCAGCAAATCCCGAAAATGCAATGTTTTTAATTTTCATTTTTCCTTTCCTTTTTCTTTGCCGGCAATATAAGCCGGGTGTTTATTTTAATTATTGACTAGTTTCCGGTGCATCCACGATTTGAACATCCAACCAGGTAACCGAACCATCATCAGCAACCTGCATCAAGTATTTACCAGCCGACTGTCCAGCACTGCTGACATATTTCGCATCCTTGATTGCGGTAATATCATCTGTGTTGGTTTGGATATCGGTCGCGTTAGCAGCGATAGCCCCCTCATTAGCAGTCACACGCGCCGCCAAAGCAGAATCATCGTATTTATTAGCCTCAATCGCAGCATTCATTTGTTCTGTTGTGGAATATTTTGCAATTTCCGTTGAATCAACAAAATTATCCAAATTAGCCGTTGCGGCCTGTAATGCATCAATTTCACCCTCTGCCGCCTGTACACGCGTATCAATCGCATTTACAGTTTCGGTTGTGGCATAGGCTTTCAAAGCTTCGCTCATATCACCAGCAACGGTATTAGCAATTTGTTGTTCCAGGTCCGTTTTCGTTTCGTTCAACGCTTCTGTTGTTGCATAAGACTCCAAAGTTGTTGACAATTCAGAATCCGTTACCAACGAAGAAACCGTAGTATCAATTTCGCCCTTAGTATAAACATCAGCAGAGTTTGCCTTAGCCGCTAATTCATCTTTGGTTGCCAAATTGGATGTATCAACAGTAGAAGTAATTACATTATCAGCGGAAATGTTGATACCTGTACCCGCAGTATAGGTTGTATCTTTGGCACTGATGGTGTTGCCATTTATTTCAATATTAGTACCCGCGGTCAATGTATCCTGTTTGGTTGATTCCAAGCTTTCAATCGCGGCGGCATTATCTGCGACCTGTTGCACCGTGTCGCTGGACACACCAGAGCCCAAAACCGTTTTCAGATTTTCATTCCCTGCGATTGTTTCCAATGCGGCTGTTTCTTCGGTTGTCAAAGCGTCCTGTTTGGCATTTAAAACTTCCTCCACCGTTTGACCAGTATCACCAACCGTTGCCTCGCCCAAATTCGCACTGATGGTATTATCATCTGAAATAGTAATACCAGCACCCTGAATCAATTTATCCTGCTTTGCATCGGCCACTGCTTTAACAGCGTTATCAACATAGGTCGGAGACGCAATCTGAACGGTTGCCGCGTCGGCCACGCCGCACACACCCGCCAGAACCGCCGCAGCGAATCCCGAAAAAGCAACATTTTTTACTTTCATTTTTTCCTTTCCTTTTTTTCTTTGTGCGGTCTTACAACCGTTATTTTATTTATTCCACAACATCAACCGATACCCAGGTTCCCGTGCCGTCACCATTGGCAATCAGCATAGCCATCTCGCCGGCCGCCATTTCAGATGTATTTAACTTGGTCGCGCTAATAGACCCATCAGCAATTTGCGCATCAGTAATTGTGTTTGCAATAATCTTGGACCCATCAATACTGGTGATTTCGCCAGCCTCTACCGTATCCTTGTATGCCAATTCCCCTAAATCTGCAGTTTTGGCATACACCGACAAATCAATCGCCGCGATTGCCGCCGCAACCTCAGCATCTGTGGCATACGTGCTTTCAATTGTGGCAATACGCGCCGTCAAATCGGCAACAACCGCATCAGACGCGGATTCACCCTTTAACTTTTCAACCTCTGTTGCCAAATCTGACAAAGCAGCGGCAGTTGCATATTCACCCGCAGCCTGTTTAGACTCAATCGCCTCATTCAATGCCGCAATCGCAGCATCCAAATCACTCTGGTCCGCCTTTTCCGTTGTCAGCGTCGCAATATTACCGGCATTCGTTTGAACAGTAGCGGTCAAAGTCGTCAAATCCGACGATAATTCATTCACATCGTCGGCATCAGCCTTTAATTCCATACCTGCCTGTAAAGTCTGCACATCGTTTTTAATGTTTGCAATATCAGCCAAATCGGTTGGCAAATCATCCGCAGTAATATACCCCGTATCATTTTCCAGGTCAGACATCTTGGTCGGGACAACAATATCATTTAATCTGTCTTCTAATTCAACCAACGCATCACTGGTCGCATAGCTTTTCATATCAACCAAATCAGTCCAAGACGCATCCGTTTCATATTTATACTGGATTACATCGCCCTCAAACCGCAATTCCATTTTGACGCCAAATAATAATGCCAAATCCGCCTCTAACGCGGCCATATCCAGACTAATATTATTCGTATCATCAATAATTATTTTACCATCAGACGCAGTCAAAGAATCCTGCTTGCCATCAATCGCACCTTTGATTTCATCATCCGTATCATGCAATTTATCCACATCACGACGAATTTGGTCAACATCGCGCTGCAAATCAGCCATCAAATCAGCATCCGCACCCGACTCCGAACCACTGGTTCCACCACCCGGACGAACAGAAGAACCACCGCTAATCGCGGTGGAACCGCCCAAATATTTCCCAATTGATAAACGTGATGTTGTTGCCGCGCGGGACGAATTCGCCCCAGATGTCGTGGACGCTTTCTTGGTCGCCCCCGCCGTTGCACGAACAGAACTGTTGCGTGTTGTCGTTGCACCGTTTGACTTGGCGGCCGCCGCACTGGCCGTACCTGTGTACGTACCACTGCCCCCCAAGGAACGAACCGATGACGCACCAAATGCGGGCATCATCGCCGCCGTGCATAACACACACACAATAGACAGCGTTGATATTTTCAGTTCTTTTTTCATTGAATCTCTTTCCTGTTTTAATACTATCACAAATCACGAATCGGGGTCAATACCTTTTTCCGATTTTTCCTATGACACTAGAACTCGTAACGGATACCCAATGATACCGAGTTATCCAGAATCAAACCTATTTCGTTTTTGAATTTAAAACCGTTATCCAACGTTCTTTCGTGGTCCGTCCCACCAAAGGCAGCCAAACGATAACGCAAATCCAGCACCAGGTTATAATCCAATTTGTGCGTATAACCAAACATCAACGCACCCATAGGCGACACAGTTGTCTTGCTGCGGTCGCCACTTTCAAATGCTGCCATATCCAGTTCGGTCTTGGGCATTGCAATACCCAACCCCGCACCAACATACAAACCATTTGAAAAATCATAATAGCCGTTTGCCAAAACATATGGTACAGTCAACTTAAACTCGGCCCCATCATCTTTGTCTTCAAATTGCCCGACAAGGCCAGCTTCCACTTCTGCACGCCAAAAATAATTAAATGTACGCCCCGCAAATACAGAGCCACCAAAAACAGATTCAAACGAATATTCGTCTTTATTATACGCCTCGTTCACACCTGGGTCATTTGAACTATATTCATTTTCCCAGTCCAGCAGACTTAACGCCACACGGCCACCAACATACCAGCCCGTTTTAGCCTTGTCCGTGTAATTATATGTGACATCATATCCACCACTGGAATTGCGGGTAATATGGCTGGGCGCAGCAATTGCCGGCGTCGCCAATGCCGTTAAAACCATTACAGATACTAATTTTTTCATAAAATACTCCCTTCCATCTTTTCTTAAAAAGTTTACCCACCTTTGGCACAAGTATATCACAAAAATACCCATTTTCCAAAACATAAAATCAGATATTGACAACTTTTTATAAAATTTACTACACTCTGAAATATAAGTGTGGGAAAACAACAACTATTTAAGAAAAAAGGCTGAACAATATGAAAAAAACGTTTTTAATCTGCGCTACTTGCTCGCTGGCTGCGTGTGTCAGCGCACCAAAGGAATTGGAAAATCAACAGGTTTTCTTTGCGTTTGATTCCGCTGAGATTTCATCCGATGCCCGCACCAATTTACAGGGCCAGGCATTATATATGAAACAAAACCCTGAGATAGACATTACTTTACAGGGTCGTTGCGACGAACGCGGTTCCACTGAATATAATTTGGCACTGGGCGCATTGCGCGCAGGCAACGCCGCACACATCATGATACGCGAAGGCATTGAACCAGAACGCGTAAAAACCGTTTCCTATGGCAAGGAAAACCCAATCTATCCCGGCACTGGGGAAGAGATTTGGGCAAAAAACCGCAACACCACAACGGTCATCCGTAAATCTAAATAAAAATCCGCCAACGGCGGATTTTTATTTGACCATAATCAAAAATTTTTTTATATTCCAAATATGGAAGAAAAGACAGCTATATCATTTGCAAATGTTGCCGCGCGTTATGATGGCACAGATGAAATCCTGACCAATGTTTCATTTAATATCAGGGGCGGCGCGTTTTATTTTTTATCCGGTGTATCGGGTGCCGGTAAAACGACGCTGTTGCGTCTGATTTACCAATTGCACAAACCATCACGCGGGCAAATCAAACTGTTTGGAAAAACCACCAACGATATGACGCGCGATGAAATTTGCAACCTGCGAAAAAAAATGGCAATTGTGTTCCAGGAATACTCGCTGTTATCACATCTGTCGGTGTTTGACAATGTCGCCCTGCCCCTGCGGGTACGTGGCGTATCAGAGGATAAAATAAAAAAATTGGTATCTAAGGTATTGGATTGGGTCGGCTTGGGCAAATATGCGGACGCAAATCCAAAATGCCTGGCCGGTGGTCAGCAACAACGTGTATCGGTCGCCCGCGCAATTATTGTCCAACCTTCTATCCTGTTGGCGGACGAACCGACGGGCAATCTGGACGACGAAAATGCATCGCGACTGATGGAACTGTTTATCCAGATGAACAAAATGTTCGGCACGACAATTATTCTTGCAACACACAGCACTAAATTGATGGACACATATAAATTCCCAATAATTCGTGTTGAAAATCACCGCGTCGCCTTTACCGGCACCGCAACGGATGATGTCACACCCCAAACTAAAAAAGTATGGCGTGGCCCCAAACCACAATCTCAAAATTATTTTACAGAACTATCAAAACAATTTGACGACATTGGAAACGCGTAATGAAGAAACCTATTGTATTTTCACTGGTTCGTGAACAGTCTGTATTTATGACGGCAATTATGGCATTGCTGACATTCCTGGCAACATTGGCGTTGGGGGTCGCCCTGGGCATAGGAACAGGGGTTATACGTTGGAATACCCAATGGGAACACTTTGCCACCGTCCAGGTTATGGACAGCACAAAGTACGACGCCGTAACGCAAACCCTGAAATCAAACGCCGACAAAATTGTATCCGCAGCCGAAATTTCAACTGACCAAATGCGCGATTTAATGTCACCATGGATTTCTGGGGGTGGCACACTGGAAAATTACCTGCCCAAAATGTGGGAGGTTAAATTCAAATCCAAATCCGACCTGACCACCGTCGGCGAACAATTATCAAAAAACGCGCGATTTTTAACCCACGCATCCGCACTGAAAAGCTCCACATCCGCCGGCTGGAAAATGATTTTTATCGCAGGATTGGTAATGGCACTAACGCTGGGAACAATTGGAATTTGTATTTCCTATATAGCCCGCAATACGGCAATGTTGCATAAACGCGAATTAGAAATTCTGAATCAAATTGGCGCATCAGACCACTTTGTCGCCCGCCAAATGCAAATTATAGTCGCTAAAATCAGTGCCACCGCCGCATTTGTGGGATTCTTGGGGGCAATACCGGTATTGTTGCTGATACTATCGGCGGCCAAGTCTGCCCGCGTGGGACTGATGGCAATGTTGGGCATTTCGGGTGGTGGCTGGTTGACACTGACTATGTTGCCAATTATAATCACAATTTTTGCAATATGGATAACCCGGCGCACCACATTAAACATTTTAAAAAACAGCTAGTATGAAGTTTTTAACCCCGTCTTTTGTATTATTAGCCCTGTTTGTAATTGGCGGAATGATATTCAAATCCACCGCCCCACGCACATGCGCCGAAATATTACCAAACGACTGTATTTTTGTCCTGACCGGTGACGAACGCAGAATCCCATTCGCCATGCGCCAAATGCACCAGCATCCAAATACAGACCTGTATATAATCGGCGCGGGGGCAACCAACCTGCCCCAGTCTGGACACAAAATAAAAATAGAATCTGATTCAAAATCCACATATCAAAATGCCTTGGCGATAAAGGAAATTGCAACCAAACGGGAATTGAAACGCGTTGTCATCATCACAACCGAGGACCATATGCCCCGCGCAAAATACCTGATTCAGCATGAATTACCTGAAACGGTTATAGTCGCCTGTCCCGCAACATTATATGGCATGCCCCCAACAAAAAGACTTGAACGATGGACCACAGAATATATAAAATACATCGTCACCATGTTTGGAATCAAAGAAAGTTAAAACAAAGGAAAAAAGTATGATACGAACAATTATATTCAAAATCGCCCTGGCCATTTATTTTACACTGTGGTCACCATTTTTGCTGTTGGGATTGGTATCGGGCAAACTATCCCGCAAACTGGTATTCGCAGACGCAGCAGGTGTATTGATATTGGCGCGATTGATTACCGGAATAAAATATACCGTACACTATCCCGCACCAGAAGAAAACGGAATCCCCGCAATGCCGGACGGCAATAAACGCAACGACGGCAAAGCTATTATTGCCGCCAAACATATGTCCATCTTAGAAATCGCTGTTATATCCAAAGTTGTACCTTCTACATTCTTTATCCTGAAACGCGAATTATTATGGATTCCAATTTACGGCTGGGCATTTTGGCGTGCAGGTATGCTGGGGGTAAATCGCGCACGCGGAAAAACAAATATGAAACAATTGGCCACTGCCGTTGAAAAACGCGTTCTGAACGGCAATACCTTGGTCATATTCCCAGAAGGCACACGCGCCAAACCCGGCGAACACATTCCACTAAAACGCGGTTTATTATTGTTAGCACACACATTAAAATTACCAATTTTACCGGTCGGCACAGACGCAGGATTATATTGGCCAAAACGTGGTCGTATGCACCCCGGTATGGCAAATGTATGGTTTGAACCATTGTTGCCATGCAACGCATCACTGGATGAAATTAGTGATGCAATCAACCGCCATAGTGCATAAAAAAATCCCGCCCCGCGGGATTTTTTTAATAGTCAAAGTTCAAAGTGCAAAGTTCAAATAAAGTTTATCTTAGTGGTTAGTGTAAGTGGTAAGTGAATGCACTATAATGTGCGGCATTCGCCGCACACATCCACTATCCACTAACCACTTACACTAACCACTATCTATGCCTTATGCCCTATTCTCTATGCCATAATAAAAATCCCGCAAACGCGGGATTTTTATTTACACCAGGGCCTGCGTTTGCCACCACTATACGGTCGCCCCAAACCACTATCAATCAAAATCAGCCCAACATCACGTCCATCGGACAATAACACATTTGCGTTTATCCGCCCCAGATATTTATCATCCTTGATATTTTTCAATTCCACATTGGTGCCACGCGGCAATATAGTCGCCAGCAAATTTTTGGCCGATTGCGCCATTATTTTCTCGGCCGAACAAGCCCCATTCATTTCGGGCGTATCCACATTTATCAAACGAACGCGCACGGTAATTTTTATATCAGGCTCTAATTCAACCTGGGCAGAAAAAGTATCGCCATCAAAAATATAATCCACCACCGCCGGCACACCCCACGCCGACATTGATAAACAACATCCCATAATAAAAAACAACAGTTTTTTCATGCCTTATATCCATGTATTGCCATAAAAATCGCCCAATGGGCGATTTTTATGGCAATTTCGGCGACCAGGTTGGTTCCAATCCATTTATACCATCGGGCAATTCAATATCATAAATATTTTGCCCCGTAATATCCACACTGCGAATGTGACTCATACGTTCTATGCCATCAATGGCTTTTTCCGTTTCGTAATAGACAATACGGCGCGACCCCGGGGCCCAGGATGGAGCCTCCATAAACCAGCCACCAGCCAAAATTTTTTCATTACGTCCACGCGGGTCCATAATCCCAACATAGAATGTATCATCCGCAATTTTTGTAAATGCGATAAATTGCCCATCGGGCGACCATGCCGGCGTTGCATATCGCCCGCCACCGTATGTCAAACGCGTCTGTTCGCCCGTTTCCAAATCCAAAACATGAATCTGTTGACGCCCCGAACGGTCGCTGTTAAATGCCATCTTTTTCCCGTCGGGCGAATAAGACGGACTGGTGTTGATAGAATTACCAAATGTTAGCTGACGCAGTTCCTTGGTTTCAATGTTATATTCATAAATATGCGTAATTCCGCGTTTAACCAGCGAGATAGCAATCTTGGTCCCGTCGGGCGAAAAACGCGGGGCAAAATTCATACCACCAAACTGTCCCAATCTGCGCTGTTCGCCAGTGGCAAGATCCAAACTCCACACCATTGGGTCATCATTATAATAGGACAGAAACACAACCGTCTGCATATTTGGCGAAAAATGCGGCGACATGACAAAAGAATCCTTGTCTGACAAATATTTCATACCATAGCCATCCTGGTCCATAATGGCCAGACGCTTTGTACGATTATGTATTGGTCCCGTTTCGGCAATAAATACGATTTGTGTATCAAAATACCCTAATTCACCCGTCAGACGTTCATAAATCGCATCCGCCATAATATGCGCCAGGCGACGCGACGATTTCTGGGACGCAACCAAGGATTGAGCCTCTATCTGTTCACGTCCATTTATATCCCAAACATAAAATTCCAATTTATAACGATTATCTGATTCCACACGCAATTTAGCCTGAACCAAAACCTGAGTCTTTATCGCCTGCCACGACTTAAAATTCGGCAAAGCATTCATCTTGGCATATTCGGGAAAAGCATCGTGATTTACAATACGAAACAGGCCCGTACGTTTCAGGTCCGCCTCCACCACTTCGCGTATCATCTCTGCATCTTTGGCACGCACGCCATCACCACGTTCAAATTTCTGGACTGCGATTGAAATAGGCTCGGCCGCCCCGGCAATAATATCAACCTTTAATTCCGCACGTGCCGGCAAAACCACCAGCGCGCACAGCACAAAAAACGACAGTAATTTTTTTAACATATTTTCCCTTTCCAAATATATACGCCAATTTTATATGCAACCCAGACAAAAATCAAATCTAAATCTGCACCATATACACCCGCCATCACAACCGTGATTACAATTGTAAACATAGCCGTAAATATATTTGTATTGACAATTGTATTTACATTGGTATAGTGCATTGTAATGACCGCGGTATTGCGGTCTGTATATAAGGTTGTACATATGCCAAACGTAATGCAACAACTGTTCATAATGAACATTGAATCTTTATTAAAGGAATACGCCGCATACAAGGCTTTTAACAAGTCCGACTGCGTTATCAATATGCGCATTCCACGCCCTATCCTGGACAAAATCAAAGAGTTGGCCGACAGCCAACACGTCCCATACCAGTCACTGATATCATCGGTATTATTTTCCCTGGCCAATATAGAAGACAAAAAATAGAACAAGGGACACAAACAAATGGCACTAAGCAAAGTCACCGTCTTTCAAACATTAAACCAAACAAAACATCGTATAAACGAAGGATTACAATTTTCCTTGTTCCCTGAAATGAACGAACCCGCAATAAACGATGCAGAATATTGGAATTATTCCGATTTACACAACCTGTACGGTCACCCGTTTTTATTTGCCCCACATATGGATGCACACATTTGGCCAAAATTAAAAATGCCAATAAACACATCCAAACGCGGCACACCCACAATGACTTCGCCAACCACAGATTTTTATAATAACCACACAGTTCAATTTCGTCACGACTATAACATAAACAACCACCACCACATACGGGCCAAAGACAAAAAAATGTCACGTTATGCGTGCTGGTCAATGGTACGCGAATACCCGGATATGATTTTTAGTCGCACATATTTTATATCGCCAATAATTGACCCCAATATGAATTACGAACAGATGCGTAAATTAAACTATCAATTTGCGCGCATTTATCTGCGCAACCAGCTAGCAACCCTGGAACGCCAAGTCGGCGGAATATTAAATAAAATGCATGCAAATTTTTCCGTATTTTACAACTGTACTAACCAAGCTTTCTTTTACGGATACACAACCCAGGACATCAAAGACGGCCACAAC
The DNA here is from genome assembly GCA_017463185.1 of Alphaproteobacteria bacterium. Classification (GTDB taxonomy): domain Bacteria; phylum Pseudomonadota; class Alphaproteobacteria; order Rs-D84; family Rs-D84; genus Enterousia. The sequence goes on along the minus strand of JAFTPS010000007.1, from coordinate 14,346 downwards.
ATCCCAATACACCAAAACGACCCATTATCCAATTATATGGGTGCTGTATCACTAGACGGCCGTATCAAAGCAATAGAAAACGCTATCAAACAATTCGCCCACACATACAGCAAATCAACGAATACATTTACAGACATTATGTACGACGAACTGATTAAACAGCGTATCAGCATCATTAAAAATCATAATACATCACCCGAACACGACATATTTCAAACACCTGTGTCACAGGTACAATCACAACTGGCAAAAACCGAACGCGATTTTATAAATAAATATTCCCAGCAAAAATTACGATAAAAAAAATCCGCTTTCGCGGATTAGTTTTTATTTAAAGAAATCTGCAACACAGCCCAACGAACCATTCTCGCCCGTCATACTCATAAATATTTGCAGCACCGTCCCAATACCAAACAACAGGATAAAACCAATCAACATTGGAATACCTTTTTCTTTTACTTCCTTGGTTGGGTCAATGGCCTTGCCGCCCGAAATATAACCCCACGCCCATCCGGCAATACTAATACCCGCACCAACGAACGCCAACGTACGAATAATACTAAAAATATTTCCAAATTCCTTAGCCAACATACACAACGCCTGATCCGCACCGGTGGTTGCCGCAAACGCAGACCCCGAAGCCATCATACCAATAATCGCAAAATTTAATCTTTTCATCAGTTTTTTCATACAAAACCCCTTTTCATTTTCTTGTATTTTATCACAAACCCGACAACTTTACAAACAAAAGTTATCACTATTTAATTTTCCGGCCGAGCCCATAATGTTTTCAATTTCATCCCCAGCAATGACCGTCATCAGTTTTTTTGCCGCACCCAAAAATTCTCGCGGATTAAAGTTTTCTGATTTTTCACTTAAACTCTGGCGCAATGCCGCCGTGAACGCCAGGCGCAAATCACTGTCCACATTGATTTTACAAACATTCATTTGCGTCGCACGTCGCAATTGCGCCACATCAATCCCACGCGCCCCAGGCATATTACCGCCAAAATCATTTATAATTTTTACCAAATCCTGCGGAATACTGGATGCACCGTGTAACACCAACGGAAACCCCGGCAAACGTGCCGCCACATCGGCCAAGATATCAAACCGCAATTCCTCGCCTTCTGATTTACGTTTATACGCACCGTGACTGGTTCCAATCGCGATTGCCAGTGAATCTATCCCTGTCGCTTGCACAAATTTTTCAACATCCGCTGGATTTGTATAATTTGAATATTCAGACGCAGTTGTTTCATCCTCTATCCCGGCCAGAACGCCTAACTCGGCCTCTACCGATACATTGCGGGCGTGCGCCAATTTTACAACCTGGCGTGTGATGTCTATATTTTCATCAAATGGTAATTTGCTGGCATCAATCATAACCGACGAAAAACCCAACTCTATCGCCTGCGCACATACATCCACCCCGCCCCCATGGTCCAGATGCAACGCAATCTGTTCCGCGGGTTTGATATTCGCCCCCAATATCATCCCCACCAACATATCTCCACCCATATATTTCAGTGCCGATTCCGACACCGCCAACATAACAGGACTACGTTTTTCACGCGCCGCCGCCAAAATCGCCGACAAAGTTTCCATATTATAAAAATTAAATGCCGGCACCGCATAATGACGCCGAATCGCATCCGCAAACATATCAACGGTATTTACCAGCCCCAATTCAGAATAATTCATTTGATTTCCCCTTTTGAGGGAATTATAGCATATTTTTATAATATAACACTGGGATTTTTTATGCACACACTTGACAATGCAATCATTTGTGCAACAATTAAACACGAATCGGAGTGCGGGCAGAGAAAACCATACACAAAGGACAATGTGATGAAAAAAGTTTTGGTTTCTATGATAAGTTTAATCGCACTGGCGGGTTGCTCGTCCTATTATGATTATTACAAGGGTGGCATACGTTATACCCAGGATGGCGACGATTGCATTTTCTATTCCGCCGAACGCGGCCGTCACTATTCCGAAGACATCCGTTCTTTGGATTTAGACAAAAAGATTGTATATCGCAATACAATGTGTCGTGATTTATACACACGCGATAATTTCGCCCAGCCATCACGCACCGAACGCCAGATTGTTACATCAATTGCCCCATCAACACCAAAAAGCAATTGCGGTTGCAACAAATGCGGCAAAACAAAAAAGTATGTATTTGTGAAATAAAAAGTGCGCCATCGGCGCATTTTTTACAAGTCCCCCCTTGCCTGTTGTAAAATTAAATAGAATGATTTAGATAAAAATAAATCGGGCATCGTAGTGTACAGACGATACATGAGATGCCCGATTTGCTTTTAGATAATTTATTATATTTAATTTTTTTATTTTGCCCGTTCTACGTATTCTAGCGTTTCAGTATTTACGACGATTTTTTCACCTTGTTCAATGAACAACGGCACTTGAACACGAACACCATTATCCAAAATGGCGGGTTTGCCCCCACTGGATGACACGGTCTGACCTTTCAGGGCGGGCTCGGTTTCCTCTACCACAGCAATAACGGTTTTAGGCAGGGAAATAGACACAGGATGCCCTTCTACAAAATTAGCCTTGACCGACATTTCCGGTGCCAGAAACTTCATCATTTCGCCTAATGAATCAACCGGCATTGTGAACTGTTCATAATCAGACAGGTTCATAAAGAAAGCATCCGACCCATCAGAATACAAATACTGACACTCAAAATCCTCTACCATCAATTTTTCAACCTTGTCCTCGGCACGCCAGCGGTCGCCACCTTTGTTGCCAGAATCAATATCACGTAAATCCGCCTGAACAAAGGCACCACCCTTACCCGGTTTTACCTTGGTAATAGAAGTGACCGAATAACGTTTACCATTGTGTGCGATTACCCAACCCACACGCATATCATTTGCAATATAAGACGCCATTTGTTTTACCCCTTTGATTTAATTGTTTTGATTATAAAAATATCGTATCCGAACGCAAGGGATTTATTGCATTTCCCGCTTGTGCGCCCAATAACGGTCAATACTTTCCAGTATCAGTTTATCGGCCGCCTCGCGGTCGGCCCAACCCAAAATTTTGGACCAGGCATTGGATTGCAAATCCTTGTAATGCTGGAAAAAGTATTCTATTTTAGACCGCAAAATTTCTGGTAATTGTTCAATAAATTCAATTTTTTCATAATACGGGTCTATTTTATCACGTGGCACACAGATAATTTTTTCATCACCACCGGCCTGATCTTCCATCAACAAAGCACCGATTGGACGAACCTCAATCAATACCCCAGGACGCAGTGGTGCATTACACACAACCACACAATCCAACGGGTCGCCATCATCCCCCAATGTACCCGGGAAATATCCATAGTTCGCCGGATACGCCATTGGTGCATGCAAAATACGATCCACTTTTAACAAGCCTGTTTCCTTGTCAATTTCATATTTAACATGTCCATTTTCGGGAATTTCAATAATCGCATTCATCTTTTTCGGTGGCATTTTCCCGGGCGCCAAATTTTCCAGTGTCATAATATTTGCCTCTTTATTTTGTTGACAAATATTATCATAAAAAATCCCAATTGCAATTATTAAAAGCCGGAATCAACCATATACAGACCGAAAAGATTATTTATAAAAAACTTTAAACACTAACAAAAAAACTGCCCAACGGGCAGTTTTTTGTTACATTCTCATCGGCATCAAAACATACAACGCATCTGTATCCTTGTCCGTGGAATTGATTTTTGTTGGTGCCAACGGGTCCTGCATTTCCATCTGGAATTTTTCACCCTCTACCTGGCCGGCTACATCCAACAAGAATTTTACATTAAACACGACTGTAAACGAACTGTCACCATTGTATTCAATATCCAATTCCTGGGTCGCGGTACCCGCATCTGGGCTGGACGCATTGATAACCAACTTATTCATACTGAATGTCAATTGAACAGATTTGGTCTTGTCAACACTGGCAACAGACACCAAGTCCACCGCATTGATAAATTGTTTTCTGTCCAGAATGGCAATTTTATCATTACCTTTTGGAATAACAACACGATAGTTTGGATATTGTGCATCAACCAGCTTGCTGGTCAGGGTTGCACTACCCACTGTAAAGCGTGCCTTGGTATCGGACAATTCAACCATAACATCATCAACATTGGCATCTTCTAATAATTTAGACAATTCGCCAATCACACGACGCGGCAAAATAACCGACGGCATTTCCGCACTGCCCGCTGGGGCTGGCATTGCGCACAGTGCCATACGCTGGGCATCGGTTGCAACCGCGGTCAACATTTTTTCACCACTGTCATCGGAAATGTGGAAATAAATACCACCCAAATGATAACGCACATCATCGGTTGGAATCGCAAATTTTGTCTGATTGATTAAATGCGCCAGGTCCCCTGTTGTCATCTGGAACTTGGTGGTTAAATTACTGCCCGCCATGGCTGGGAAATTTTCCGCCGGCAATGTTGGCAAACGAAATACGGCACGTCCACTGGATACAACCAATTGGTCGCCATTTTGCTTAAAACTGATTTCCGCATCATCCGGCAATTTACGAACAATATCGTATAACATCTGGACTGGAACGGTTGTTTTTCCACCCAAAGTAATATCGGCAGCAACATGTTCTACCAATTCCAAATCAACATTCGTCGCAGACAAAATTAAATCATCCGCTACTTCCAGTTTAACATTCATCAAAATCGGCAAAGTTGCCCGCTTTTCAACGATGGATTGCATATGGCCCAGCGCACGAATTAAAACCTGGCGAAATACTGAAAATTCCATAATATGCTCCTGTTTCCTTTATCTAGTATGTGTAAATCCTACACTCTTTTACAGCAACTTTACCAAAAAACCCCGATTCGGTGCAAGACCAAAAGCACAAACACACAAAACATATGCGCATCACTCTGACGCCTTTCCTGCGTCCTTGTCCTTATCACGATTGATTATCAGATTACCAACCGCACCACCCACCGCGCCAACGCCACCAACGATTGTCCCGGTTTTCTTTTTAGATGCGGTGTCGGATTTCTGTTTTGCCCAGGCGGCCGCATCATCGCTATTTTCATCTTGTAATGCACGCGACAGTGATGTAAATACTCCATCTGTTTTGCCAACCGCCACATCGTCATACAGACCAGATGTTGCCGCATCCAAAATCACATCCGCTTCTATCCCAGGGTCCATTTCCAATTGTTCTTTGCGCTGTTTCAAATCACGTGCCAGTGCCACATATTCTGTTTTAAGTGCCAGCAAATCATTTCCACCCGGCAATTCAACAGCGGTTTCGCCATATTTTATATTTTTACCACCACCGTAATTACAATGAAATGTGGCCAGGTATGCCGTCATATCGCGTTCGGCGTCGGCATCTGCGTTTTGTTCAGCAATCGCGGATGCCATCTGCATGCCGCCAATGCCCGTGGCACCAATAGCCAGACCGCCCAACATACGGTTGGCAAGCGATTGTTCTTTTTCTTTTGCTGCTGCGTATTTTTGTTCCAGTTCGGTCACTTCGTTATATAGGTCCAATATATCGCCCATCAAAATCATCCGATATAAATCGGCATATTGGTTTTCCACAGAAAACGCAACTGCATTACCCGATATCAACAAAGAAAAAACTAATGCTATTTTCTTCATATGTTATTGGCCTGACACAGACCAAGTTTGGCCTGAAACAACCACCCCCGCATTCATCATTTCCTGCTCTGCCACTGCGGCTTTTGATTCTAAAGAACAATCATAAACGGACGTAATTCTTGCCCCCTGTGACGCGGCACATTCCCGTCGTAATTTTTTAATTTTCTGTTTTGATAAATCGGCTAGTTTTTCGTTATTGTCCGCGCGCTTATTTTCAATCGCCATATAATTATAATATTCAGCATATGGATATCTGGTCGTCACTATATGAAAATCTACGTCTGTGGCATTTTGCCAGTTGTCAGAATCAGTTGAATAAACCATATCAGTGATATACGTGATACAATTTATTATTTACATCTATATCTTCTTCTACTGTTATGCCAAACCCACCGTTACTAATTATCAGCATTTTTTCACGATAATCATTTGGGTATATACAACGGTAATAGCCGGTGTCACCGACCAAACATTCTGTTGAATCTAATGCCCCGCGATCCAACCAATACACACCATCTGCGCCTGGGACTAATTTTGTTACCGTGATAATTTGTTTATCTTTATTATACGTTTTTATTGCCCGGCTGGTTTGTTGGCTGCTCATGTGCATATCTTCAATAGCAGCATCCATCGCAAATTTGGCGGCCTGTTGCGCAAGATAATTTTTATACATACGTGCACGAACAACTTCATTTTCATTTGATATCATATCTACTATATGCGGTGCTATCTGTTTCATTTTATATTCCACTATATCAAATGATTTGCCCCACATCCCGTCCAATTTGTCAACGGCTATTTCGGTCCATTTGCTATTTGCTGGCACAGAATACGCATCAGAGTCCATCGTCGCAAATGCAAAACACGGATACAAAACGCAAATAAATATCCATAGTTTTAATTTCACCTCTTCCTCCTCTAACAAAAAACCACTGGAATAGATTCAAGTGGTTGGAGGTTCGTTACAATTTTCAGGTAATTGTTCGCTTTATTCAATATATTCAAGCGACCTCCAACCCAATCGGTTGGAGAATTCTGCCCGCACCATTTATCAAAATGCGGACACCTGAAACACGGGTAACGACACCCCAACATCAGAACACCTGATGTCACAGTAATAATATCAAATAAGACACATATTTTCAATTGATTAGATAAATAAAAATTTAGCGGGGTTTGCCCAACGGGCAAACAAAGCGCAAATAACAATGAGCAAAGAGCAATTAAAAACTCTCGTCATACCGGCGAAGGCCGGTATCCATTGTATTCTTCGGACTTTATCATTTGCACTATGAAGTAGTGGACCCCGACCTTCGTCGGGGTGACGGCTTTCTGTTTAACACGCTAAATTTTTATTTATATCACTAATTGCTCATTTTAACTCGCTGTAGCACAGCGAAAGCGGTTGCACATTTGCGCATTAACAAATCCCCGCGGATGCGGGGATTTTTATTTATATAACACCTTCTCTAACTTTGAACGCAACTTCTTGATGTCATCATACTTGGTAATCTTGCCACGTTCGGCAATTGAAATATCACCACTTTCTTCGGACACAACCAATACCACCGCCTGGGACACCTCGCTAAGCCCCAATGCCGCACGATGACGTGTACCATATTTCCAATTCAAATTATTTTGTGACAATGGCAAAATCCCACCTGCATAGGCGATACGATTATTTTCAATAATCACCGCCCCGTCATGCAATGGGGTTTTATTAAAGAAAATCGTCAATAACAATTCACTGCTGATACGCGCATCTATACGCACCCCTTTCTTATCAATCGCACTTTCATCCAATGTGCTGGGGAATACTATCAGGGCCCCGGTATGCTTTTGCGACATATACTCTACCGCTGACACAATCGCATCCAATGATTTGGTATCCTTGGCACCAACGCCGCCCCTTTTCAAAACACGACGCCACCCATCTATATTACCCATCAACGCCATAAATTTACGCAATTCAGGCTGGAATACCACAATCAAACTCAACGACAAGAACAAAGCTGTCCAATGCAAAAATCCCCCCAGCAAATCTAAATGCGCCCAACTTAAAACAAAACTAAGTATCCATAACCCAGCCAATCCCAATAATCCACGCACCAATTTTTCAGATTGAGTATTTTGAATAAAACTTCTGTAAAACAACCATACAACCAACGCAATTACCACAACCTGAGCAAATCCAATCCAATTAAACATTTCTTTTTTCCTTTTTTATTATTTAGTTCTTGTACAAAATTCCGTTCACTAATTCGGTCATTGGCAAACTCATCCATTCTGGGTCACCACGCATATCGGGTGCACCACGTTTCATTGCGGTTTCGCACGGATGGTCATCAGCCAACCAATTTTCCAACAATTCGCCCGCAATCAGCCCAACGCCCGCCCCAGCAACAATACTTAGTCCCCCGGTAAAAGGCGCCAGTAATAATCCAATACCGGTGGCGGAAGCAACCTTGCCAGCGACAGCCGCACCACTGATTTTTATATCGGGTTCGGCCAAATTGCCGGCCAATTCAATAGAATTTACAACATTACCCGTCAGCGATAATTTTAATCCGCGTACTGGCATTGTCGTCAAAGACAAGTGCATTTCTTCGTCACCCAAATTCAGACTGCCCGCCAGGCGCATATTTATAGCATTTGTTTCAATTGCAAATCCATTTTGTGTTTCAAACACACCATCACGCAATTTGGCATTTAATGCAACACAGGAAATTTTAATCTGATTATATTTCTTTTCCGAACGAAATAAATCCTGAATACTGTGACGCAAAGTTGTTAAAAAGTCTGTCCCGTACATATACGCAACCAATGCCGAATGCGCATAACCAGACGCAACAGAATAAACATAAACAGGGCCTGTTATAGTCTGCATAATTTCAGACAAATTCGTACCATTTGCTTCTACATACAATTCAACATTTACCGGCAATTCGGATATAAAATTACTTTTTTGAATCTGTTGCAAAATTTCACCAATATAAATACGTTCACCAATCCCCCCAATTCGCACAAATAAACGACCTTTGTCATCTATATCAACATCACCGCCTATCTCGGCTATACCATCAGCAATATCTGTTTTTATATCAACACGCGCATGATTGTCCTGTAATTTTATATCGGTATTAAACTTAGATAAATTCAAATCACGATAAACCACAAAGTTATCAAATTCCACCCCCAGATTTATATTCCGATTACGGAAATATTCCCCAAATAATGGAATATCCTTGAACACATTCAAATCCCTGTTCGGACGAACCCATTTATTGCCATACATTCCCGGAAATAACTGGGCCAGTTCCACATATTCCGATCCCAGATTCAAATTGATAACGGGCAAATTCTTAGACCAATCATAATTGCCCGACACGACAAATTCCGTACCATCCACATTGATTGATGATTTACGCAACGTTATCTTTTGATTATTATACCCACCCGCTAAATTCACCCGCAACGACGGCACGCCAACAAAATCCAATCCCAGAACTTTACCAAACACCCCCAGGTCCGGAATATCCCCTTTTATAATGAAATCAATTGGGGTTTTACTGGTACCTTCCAATGCAATATTTGCAATCAATGCATCCCCACCCGTTGAAAAAGCGACCTGAACAGGATACACACGACGTTCAGCATTATATTCAGAAAACGATATTATATATGGAAACACATCCATATCTGATTTTATCCACCCCGAATATTCACGCCCCGACGCACGTGGCATAGCACGAATATTAAATCCAGCCACCGAAAAAGATTTACCCATTATGTTCGCGACCAGATTTTTTACCTCTATTCCACCAAATGGTAAATTCTTAAACGGATATTTTTCGGGTGTAATTTCTGCCTTTGCATCAACAGCACCAGTATTCAAATTTCGTCCTATTGAATATTGACCTTTTGCATTTTGCTCTACACAAACCGTCGCATCATAAATCTTGATATGTTGAATGGTTGGGCGGTCGCGGAACAGTGATAATAAATTCAAACTAACATCAATTTTTTCCGCACTGAACGCATATTTATGCTTGGCCCAATCCGCATTTGGTACACGCACCTGATTTAATTCCACCCGTGGTCGCAGCGAAAATTTCCACGACACAGCACCATCTATTTCCACCGGCATCCCCACCGCATCCTGCAACAGGCCCAAAACACTGCCCCGCAGGGATTCCAGATTTATCTGACTTAGCGCAATTACAACCGCAACAACCAGCCCCATAAAAAACAGGCTAAAAATTCGTACTATTGTAAAAAAGATACTTCTTCTTACTTTCACGGTAATTTAAATTCCAAAAATTTCATAACGGGCAGCATAAAATCTGGCACGCACGCCCGCAATGTCATCAGTCGCCCAGTTGACGGGTGCTGAAATGTTATCTTATATGCAAACAAAAACAAGTTGTTTGTTTTCAGCATTGAACTAAGCGCATTATCCATATATCGTCCTGCACCATATAACCCATCACCAACAATTGGGGCGTTTAGTGAAAACGCACTGTGCAAGCGCAACTGATGTGTACGTCCAGTATGTGGGGTAAAAAGCACCCACGAAACGCACCCCGCCGCACTTCCCAAAACTTTATAGTCCGTAATTGCACGTTGTGGACGTGGACCCGCCCCATTATTCAAACGTACAGGACTATCAAACACCTGACCTTTTATCATATAATTATCAATCGTACCGCTTTTGGGACTAACATCACCATTTAACAATGCCAAATATTCTTTGTGTGCTGTACGCGTTTGAAATTCCGCCGCCATACGTTGCGCCGCCCGCTGATTTTTTGCAACAACCAACACCCCACTTGTTTCGCGATCCAGGCGATGCACCAATGAAATCTTGTCATATGGAAATAATGCCGCCGCCATTTTATCAACAGACTTTCGGATTCCCGTCCCGCCCTGAACGGCTAACCCCGCCGGTTTATTAAAAACAACTATATCGTCATCATTATGAATAATACACTTACGCAAACTCTCTAAATCAGCCAATGAAAATTTATCACCACTTTCCGTTTTCTGGGGCACCTGAATATATCCCGCAAGGGTTGGCGGCACACGTACCGCATCCCCTGTACGCAGGATTTCCTGGCCTTTTACCCGTTTTGAATTTACACGAATTTGTCCACCACGACACAGTTTATAAAATTCACGTTGTGGCAAACTGGGGAATTTACGCACAAACCAACGCAACAACCTTGTCCCATCTTCTACCTTGGAAACAGTAATAAAATCCGCCATCTTACACCCCGCTTGGCCACCTCAGGCAAAATTATTCGCCGTATGTTATCTGAACTGTATTTTTACCATTGGCGTTATTGCAATCACCTGTTGCACCACCATTTTTACCCGCCGACATTTGATATCCTACCGAATCGGACCAAGCCTTGGCACTTAAAGCCTCGCAATCACTTTGCGTCAGTCCATCAATAGTAACAATAAACTGACGTGAATTAGATGGGTCAACCGTCAACTGATAATTTCCACCATATGGATTTTTATCAGACATTCCAATAGCCCCAAAAATTGTAGAACTGTTCATATTTGAAAAATCATCATATTCGCCGTGTAAATTGCGAACCATCGTAACCATCTGGACCACTTCATCATTGACGGATGTCAGTTTCTGTGTACGCATAGCAGTTGAAATCATCCCAATGGCCCCAACGGTAATTACCCCCATAATAGCCAATACCCCCAGCATTTCAACCATAGAACGACCGGATTCTTGAATCATTTTGCAACCTCTTATTTGCTATTTAATATTTATTATTTTATCATAATTATTATGAATATTCAATTTTCTGATTTGATTGAAAATGCACCATCCGCCCCCGGCGTATACAAAATGTTTGACGCGGCGGACAACCTGCTTTATGTGGGCAAAGCAAAAAACCTCTCTAACCGGCTAAAACAGTACATTGATACATCCAAGCTTGAATTACACAAACAGGTTATGCGCGCACTGGTCACGCGCGTAGAATGGGAAATCGTTCCCACCGAATCGGATGCCTTGGTCCGGGAACAGGAATTGATAAAAACGCAAAAGCCAAAATACAACATTATGCTGACCGACGGCAAAATGTACCCAATGCTAGCGTTGACCAATTCTGAATACCCACGTCTGTTAAAATTTCGTGGCAAAATATCCCAGCGTCGCGATGTATATGGTCCGTATCCATCGGTTTCCGCACTGAACGAAACAATAAAAACGATTCAGAAAGTATGTGGCCTGCGCACATGTACAGATACATTTATGCGCAATCGCGCACGCCCATGTCTGCTGCATCAAATTGGGCGTTGTACCGCACCATGCTGTATACCACAAACAAAAAAATACGCAGAAAGCGTGCGTATAGCGCGAAAGATTCTGACCGGCGACAGCACTCCAATCATTACAGATTTAAATGCACAAATGAAACAATTTTCTGCAAAACTTGATTTTGAATCAGCTGCAATTATACGCGATAAAATAGCCGCACTTACACACACATCAAACCGCGGCATACGCACGAAACCGGCGCACAGCGCAAATTTAGATTGGGACAAAAACGTATCAGAACTGGAACATTGGCTGGGATTAAAAATAAATACAGTTGGCGTATTTGATAATTCGCACTTGTTTGGCAAACAACCCGTCGGCGCAATGATAACATTTGGCCATAACGGATTTGAAAAATCGGGTTATCGTCATTTTAAATTGCGGGACAAATCACGCGCGGGTAACGACATTGCAATGATGTCTGAATTCGTACATCGTGCAACCGAACGCGGCTCAAAACTGGATTTAATAATTGTGGATGGCGGGCGCGCCCAATGGAACATAGCAAATCGTGCCGCAAATGGCATTCCTGTGTTTGGTGTAACTAAGGGCGTTGTTCGCGATGGTGACGAACACTTTATATTACCCGACGGCACAGAATACCACGACCTGCCAAAAGACAGCCCATTGTTTTTAATGTTACGAACCGTCCGAGACGAAGCGCATCGTTTCGTTATTACATATCACCGAAACATACGCGCAAAACAAATGACCGCATCGGTTCTGGACGAAATAGACGGCATTGGTCCAACCCGCAAACGCGCATTATTACAACATTTTGGCAACGTTCGCGCAATAATGGACGCGGATTTAGCCGCCCTTAAACACGTCCCTGGCCTGGGAAAATATGCCGCTGAAAAAATATATGCCCATTTTCATTCAGAAGTGATATAATCATCATATTCATATATAATCTAACCAAGGAGAAAACATATGAAATTTTTTGTAAACTTTTTATCTGCATTTCGCATCGCAGCAGCATTTGCGATTATTCCAACCCTGATGTTCCAGATGTATTGGACCACATTCATCCTGTTTGTCCTGGCGGCAATGTCTGACTGGTTTGACGGCTTTTTGGCCCGCAAATACAATGTGTGTACAAAATTAGGTGGCGTAATGGATCACATCGGCGATAAATTACTGGTTGTCAACACATTGATTATGTTGACCGTTATGATGCCAGTATGGTTTGTTGTCGTCCCGGTAATTATTATGATTGCACGTGAACTGTATATCAGTGGTCTGCGCGAATTTCTGGGCACACAAAAGATTGAAATGCCAGTACCAAAGGCACGCTTTTCAATGGGAAAAATAAAAACAACCTTGCAAATGATTGCGATTGCAGCATTTTTGCTTATCTTTGCTGTTGGTTCTATAATTACCCCAAACACAGAAAGCACAACAATTATGAAATTATTATATATCCTGCCAACAATTGGTATTTGGGGATTGTGGCTGTCATTGGTTGCATCGGTATGGAGTGCAACCCAATACACAATGACATTTATTGGCCACCTGAAAAAATTAAAATAAAAAATCACGCTATACGCATAAAAACCGCCATCACGGCGGTTTTTTTATGGCATTAGTTATTAGTGTTTTTTGTCATTGCGAGCGTAGCGTGGCAATCCAGTAAATAGAATCCTTTTTGATTAGTGGATAGTGGCGGAATATATAAAACATTGTCATCCCGTGGCTTGTTCGGGTCCCGCAAAAATTGAAATTTTTTGTGGGTGATACCCACGGGACCCAGGTGTAAACCTTATAATAAATTATTCAAATCATCGTATAAATCACGCCATTGGGGATTATACTTCTCTATTAAATCCTTTTTCCAATTCCGTTGCCATTCTTTCAAACGTTTTTCATGCGCTATTGCCTGATTCACATCTCCAAAACGCTCAAAATATACTAATTTATCTACATTATATATGCTGGTAAACCCGGGAGTCAGGTGATGTTTATGCTCGTATATTCGTTGCGGTAAATTGCTGGTGATACCTATATAAAGCGTCCCATTGCGGGCACTTGCCAAGATATACACATAATAATATTTTTGTTCAAAAATCATAACAAAAGAATACATGACCTGGGTCCCGTGGTCAAGCCACGGGATGACAATGTTTTATATATTTCACAATTAAACTGCGAACACTGAACATAAAAAAATCCCGCGATGCGGGATTTTTTGTTTTCCATCATCTGTTATTGGATACCGACGCGGAACTCGTCTCCCCAATCGGCAACAACTTGGCCACCAATGGTACATTGAATATCTTCAAAACCACTTTTTACTTGATTCTTTTTTACTACATTACTGGTTATTAAACCACC
>JAFTPS010000006.1 GCA_017463185.1 Alphaproteobacteria bacterium | reverse complement strand
TGGGAAAACGGTCCTTTGGATTCGGCATAAAATCCAATTGACAAAGCCCCGATTTCCGCGGTAAAATATATGTGAATAAATGCTGAAAATAATGGACCGTTTGGATTCGGCATAAAAAATTCCCAGCAAACCCAGACTGAGTACGCCACACGGCGGTTTTTTATTGTGAAAAAAATGGGCAGTGTAAGTGGTGAGTAAAATAATAACGATTATATGATTCTCAATTTTCTGTTTATAACATCCACCACTATTCTCTTTTTACTAAAAAAATCCCCCCATTCGGGGGATTTTTATATTGCCATTCGGTCGGCGATTTGTTGTTGTACATATTCATCTTCGCTGTTATACAGGGGCCAATTACCATTTGCCAATTCCTGTAATGCGGTCAGTGGTTGATTCAATCGCGCACGATACAGCCACAGATTTGACATCACGCGTTTTATATAACTGCGCGTTTCATACGCGGGAAAACTTTCAATATACAGCAACGGGTCATATGTATAGAAAGACTTTTCAAATTTTACCAATGTGCCCATTCCCGCATTATATGCCGCCAACATTTTTATTATATTATTTTCAATATTCTGATGCGCCAACAAATCAACAATATACTGCTGCCCCAGGAACATATTATGTTCTGGATTTGACATATCAATCTGTGAAATATCCACTTTATTCGCACGGGCGACACGTTTTGCGGTACTGGGCATCAATTGCATAACGCCATTTGCACCCGCACCCGATTTAGCCGACACACGGAAATTACTTTCCTGTTTAGTGATTGCCAACAATAGAGCACGGTCAATAGACCACCCGCCCATGGGTTCCCAATCCGGCAAAGGATACTGGGCAGAATAAATAATATCGTCATCTATTTCCAGGATTCCGCGGTCCTTGATAACGGATGCGGACTGAATAGACACCCGCGGCAGGCCATACGCCGTCGCAATAGAATTTACCGCGTGCAAAGTTCGGTCAGACGCCCGCCCGGTAATCAGATATTTCAGGTATTCCTCGGCCCGGTCTTTCTGGCCCACTTGCAACAAAGCCAATGCCATTTTACCATATTTCGTTTCCATCAACTCGGCAATATCTTCGTCAGTGGCTTCTTGCTCAAAAAACTCATATTCTGGTAAATGCCCCAGCATTGTCGCAGACAACGCGCCATAGAAAGCCATCGGATGTGCCGCCGCAATGGTCCAATATTTTTCAGCCGTTTTATGGTCACCCTTAAAATCCGCTGCACGACCGGCCCAGAATGCAGCCTCGGTCTTGCGCGCGTTATTGATTTGTGGCAAATCCAAAATACGACTAAAATATTTTTGGGATTCGGCATATTTTTCTTCCTTAAAATACAGCAATCCCATTGACCACAATCCATATTCAGAATTGGCATCCGACGCAACAAAGCCCCATTTCTTGGCCAATTCCATTTCGCCATTTGTATAATAAATGTATGACAAACGGCCAGCCAAACGACCATAATCAGACTCGGTCAACTTGCGCTTGAACGAATTATCTTCCAGTATTGTACGGGCGGTCTTGGTGCTGCCATTACGGATGGCGCGCTTGAATTCGGTTATTTTTTTATCCACTTTGCCGGTATACTTTTTTGCGGTCCAGGTTTCGGACTGAGCCGTTTCAATAGATTCGCGCCCCGTCATAATATTTGGCACTGATGCCTTGCGTACAGACACCTGTTTAATCTTGGCCAATTTTTCCATACGCACCGCACCCGGCATATCATAATACTTATTTTGCCAGGCAACTATTTCCTTGCCCCGGGTACGATATGTTTTGGAAATATAGCGTTGATATAAAACCTCGTTCATCAACAGCGGGTCTGCGATTTGATTTTGCACTTTGATTGCAGTATCTATTTTTTCCTTGTCCTGCAACATAAATATTTGCTCGTAAAGTGATGCATCCACATCGGTCAAAATCTGGGGCAAATCAACCGCCCATACAGACAGCGGCATAAAAATCGCAACAAAAATTGTGAAAAGTTTTCTCATCTCTCTTTTAAAACAGCGAAGTTTTCGGCAGTTTGCAAACCACCGCCCCCTCGTCATCTTCTGGGATTTGGTCAATAATTTTTTTGAAATCCGATATGCGTGAAAACTTGCGATAAACGGATGCAAATCGGACAAAGGCAATCGGGTCCAGATTTAACAAAGAATCCGATACCATCTGGCCCACCATGGCACTGGTCACCGTATCATCAGGCGTTTCTGTTTCCAATCTGCGATGAATAGATGTCACCAATTTTTCAATCTGTTCATCACCAACATCACGATTGCGGCATGCCAATTTAATACTGCGACGCAGTTTTTCACGGTCAAAAGCTTCCAGTTTACCGCTGTTTTTACGAACCATCAGGTCGCGCATCTGTACGCGTTCAACGGTTGTGAACTTAGCTCCACACTGTTCACATACACGCCGACGGCGAATAATCGCGTCCTCAATATCCGGTCGGGAATCAGTCACCCGACTGTCCGTAGAATTGCAATATGGGCATCTCATAGTCATATACGGTAGCAATCAAATCCCCCATTGGCAAGCAGAATTTAATTTTCAAAAAATTGCTTTTTTATAAAAATCAAGTGCTTTATTTCAAAAACATCACCCAGCCCCAAAATTTTTCCCACCATTTTTATGATAAAATGTATCCCAGGGACTAAAAAAACACCCTGGGGAGAGATGAACAAATACCTGAATCAAATTTTATCCGGCGATTGCATTGAAATAATGCGCGGCATTCCCGACGCGTCGGTTGATGCGGTGTTTGCGGACCCACCATATAATCTGCAATTGGGGGCAAAAACCCTCTATCGGCCCGAGGACCAAACCGCCGCCCGCGCGGTGCGCGATGAATGGGATTCCTTTGCGTCCAGTGCTGAATACAACGAATTTACCTGCGCGTGGTTGACCGAATGTAAACGTGTTCTGAAACCAGACGGATGCCTGTGGACCATCGGCAGTTATCATAATATTTTCCGCGTTGGCTCTGTTTTACAGGACCTGGGATTTTGGATTTTGAACGACATTGTTTGGGTAAAAACAAACCCTATGCCAAATTTCCGTGGTACCCGATTTACCAACGCGCACGAAACACTTATCTGGGCAACGCCAACCAAGACCGGCAAATACACATTTAATTATGAAACAATGAAAAAATTAAATGGCGGTAAACAGATGCGTTCTGACTGGGATATAAATATTTGTCTGGGCGAAGAACGTATAAAGGGCGCGGATGGTAAAAGCCTGCATAATACACAAAAACCAATGGATTTGTTGCGCCGTGTGGTTTTATCGTCAACCAAACCGGGCGATATTATACTGGACCCATTTGTGGGGTCTGGCACAACCGCCGCCGTGGCACGCGAACTGGGACGTCAGTTTATTGGAATTGATCGCGATGAAACCTATGTTGCCGCCGCACGCGAACGCGTAAAATCAATCACACCAATTGACCTGTCGGGGATAGAGGTTGCCAAACCAAAACGTGACGAAGTTCGCATCGCTTTCAAGGAATTGATAGATGCGGGATTGCTTTATGTCGGACAAACATTGGTCAGTCCACGTGGCGAACGCGTAATGATAACCCGCGATGGTCAATTGACACATCCATTATTGGGACGTGCCTCAATTCACGTAATGGCGGCAAAATTACAACACAGTGTCAGTTTTAATGGTTGGGATTACTGGTCCGCCGAAAAACGCGACGGCACATTGGTTGCCATTGATGATTTGCGTAAATATATCCGCAAAATTAAATCCGACTTGGAAAAAGCCGCATAAAAAAATCCCCTCTCGGGGATTTTTTATTTTTTGCGGTATGTGCTGACTTCTATAAATTCTATACGAATTTGTTGGGCCAGCTTATAATTATTGCTGGCTTGCTGTTTGTGTTCCTGTTGCTGGCGCAATGCACGTTTTCTGGGTGTGTCATTTTTCTTTGTTGCGCGCTTTTGTGATTGGTACACCAACAGTGCCTGAATATACATATTATTATTCCACAAGGCTTGTTTTAGTAATTTTACTGTTTGGTTATGTGTGCGTTTTGGTGCTTTTTCAAAATACAAACTAAGATAATTCGCAATACGGTTTACCAACGCCAATAAAAATTGCGGATTTGTTGAGTTAGAATCGCGCCAATCCAATGTGTGCAGCCAAACTTTGGTTTGTGTAATGATAAAATTTTCTTTCCGGGGGTCGTGTGCCCAACCGCGTCGCCATTGAGCTTTTGGACAGCTGCCTTTGATGTCCTTGGGAATGCCGTATTCGCTATACAATGTTTCGCTAATAAATTCTTTATACGCCGTCATCGCTTTGTCGGCTACTGTTTCGGGGCGTTTGTGTTTATTATTGGTTTTTTGTGACATAGAAAATCTCTTTTTTTTGTTGATTGATTATAGGACTAAAAATATCAATTTGTCAACAATTAAAAAGAAATTATTTATTTGTGCGTTTTTTCTGTTTTGCGTGGTATTCCAGCTGAATTGCAACCTCTATACCAGAATCTTTCATTTTTTTTGAAAATGCTGTGCAATTATTAAATTCTGTGTCCAATTTTCCCCAACCTGAATATTCCCAGTCTATCAGTCCTATGATATCCATAGTTTTTTTATCAACAATAATGTTGTTGCAGATATCATTATGATTCCAACCGTCACCATCCCCGCTTTTTAAATCGGCAATTTCTGCCGGGTCAGCGTTGTGCATAGCGTCAATAAATTCAGCCAATTGTTTTCCCCAACGCCATCCGTTTTCTGTAATTGTTTTTAACGAAAATCGGTTCAGATTTTTTCCGGGAATAAAATCGTATTTATAAAATGTGTATCCATCGGACGTTATTATTTCTATGTGTGGGATGCGCAACGGCACAATTGGTGCGAATGCATCGGTTATGCGTTTTTCCCGCATAACTTTTTCCACGGGTGTATTTTTGTCATAATATTTACGGATTTTACATACATATTTATTATCAACGATAAAGCCAATGTTCCAGCCCCCCTTTATAACACGGACATGTTTAAATTCTGCTTGGGGCAGGGCGCGTTTCAATGCATTGTATTTTTTGCGATAATCATACAGTTCCTTTCTGCGTATTGTTGCGCGACGTGCGTGCCCGGGAACAAATCGTACCAGAAAATCATATACCTCAAAATATATCTTCCACATCAGAAAAATTACCTTTCATAAAATATGCCATAAATGGTATTGAAAAAAACGAAAAAAACAAGTAATTTATGACTATGTTTAATTCTGGCACTGTTGTCAAAGTCTTGATACCAAATGTTGTGAACGCTGGCTATGATTATCGTCTGACGGCGGCGGCGGAAATTGGTGCTTTTGTTATGGTAACGGTTATGAATCGGCCATATATTGGTGTCGTCTGGGGTGTTGGGGACAGCGGCTTGCCACCGAATAAAATAAAAAACATTGTCCGTGTTTTTGATTTTCGTCTTGATATTTCCGACCTTCAATGGATTCAGAAAATGTCTGCTTGGACACTTATGTCCCCGGGTGCAGTTCTGCGATTGATTATAAATGTTCCAGATGTGTTTGCGCCACCTAAACTGGAACAATTATATTCATTTAATTTTGATAATCGGGCCCGTATGACCGATGCACGCCAGGCCGTCGCCGATGCATTTGCATCAAATGATAATGGGCCTATGACTGTATTAGATATCCAGAATATTGCCCGTGTAAGTTCATCTGTGGTGCGAACAATGATCAAGAATGAAATACTGATTCCCGCAGGATGCCAAGAAATACAAAAAAAATCTGTTCAATTACAATATTCTGATATGGGTAATATCATCCTGAATTCGGAACAGCAATTTGCCGCTGACAGTATTGGTTCTGCAATCGCTATGGGTGGCTTTTCGGTACATTTACTGGATGGTATTACGGGCAGTGGCAAGACCCAGGTTTATTTTGATGCGGCTTGGCGCGCGTATAGTATGGGTAAATCAGTTTTATTGATGATGCCAGAAATCGCCTTGACCGCCCAGTTTATGTCGCGATTCGCATCACGGTTTGGTGCACCGCCTGTTGTTTGGCACAGTAATTTAACCGCCGCGCGTCGTCGTGAAATATGGCGTGGTGTACTAAGCGGTGAAATTCGTATGGTTGTTGGTACGCGCAGTGCGTTGTTTTTACCGTGGCAAAAATTGGGGTTGATTGTCATTGACGAAGAACATGACCCATCATACAAACAGGATGATATGGGTAATTATCACGCGCGTGATATGGCGATTTTGCGTGCCAAGATTGCTGGGTTCCCCGTGATTTTGGCCAGTGCAACCCCCGCCGCCGAAACATTGGAAAATGTGAATTTAGGGAAATTTTCGCATCTGCGCCTGACATCTCGTTTTGGTGGTGCCCAGATGCCAGAAATATCCACGATTGATTTGCGTGAAAATCGCCCAGAAAATTATACATCCGATGATGGTGCGGACCAGACGGGTTTTTTGTCTGTGCCACTGTGTGCTGCTATTCGTGACACAATCTCTGTTGGACGCCAGGTTATGTTATTTATAAATCGTCGTGGATTTGCGCCGATTGTACAATGCAAACGGTGTGGATATACCGCCACTTGTCCCGATTGCAGTGTTGGTATGACCTATCATAAGCGTTTGGGAAAATTACTGTGTCATATGTGCGGCCGTACCGCCCCGTTGGATGAACTGTGCCCGGAATGTGGTGGGGCGTTGTCTATGCGTGGTGTCGGTTTAGAAAAGATTCAGCAAGAAGTTATGTCAAAGTTTCCCACGGCTCGTACAGCGTTGGTGTCCAGTGATATTATCACATCGCGCCAGGCCTTGGAACGTCTGGTTAGCCAGATGGAACGTGGTGACATAGATATTGTCATCGGAACTCAGATTCTGGCCAAGGGACATCATTTTCCGAATTTGACATTAGTGGGGGTTGTTGATGCGGATATGGGGCTGTTTGGCACAGATTTTCGTGCCGCAGAACATACATTTCAACAATTGTTCCAGGTTGCAGGTCGTGCAGGTCGTGGTGAATTTCCCGGGCGTGTATTTTTGCAGACCTATCAACCCGACCATCCCGTATTGACGGCCATTTGTGCTGGCGACCGTGATAATTTTATGACAACCGATATGGCGGCGCGGCGCGCTGCTCAAATGCCGCCATATGGCCAATTGATTGCAGTTATAATAGAAGCTGAAAAGGAATCAGTCCTGCAAAAATTCTGTGCGGATTTAGCATCTGTCGCCCCTGTATTGACCGGGGCCAAGATTATGGGGCCAATTGCCGCCCAGATTTACCAAGTTCGTACCTGGTATCGTATGCGTTTTTTGGTCGCAGGTGGTCGTGGTGCTAACCTGCAGCCTGCGGTATCACATTGGCTGGGCAAGGTAAAGGTGCCTGCTAATATTCGTGTTAAAATTGATGTGAATCCGATGAATTTTATGTAATGTGATTGAAAAATGCTGCAATTCACGATATAATGCATATAAACCAAAGGGGGGACTTTATGTTGGAATTTTTGTTTTTCTTTATGATTATTATGTTGCTGATTGGTTTTATATCTATTCCAATTATGATTGCAAATGCGCGTGGGATATGTGGTGGTGAAAAAACAACCATTATTATTCTATCGTGGCTGGGGGTTATATTATTTGGTGTTACTTGGGTTGTTGCGCTGGTTTTGTCACTGGTGTGGAACGGTGCGTGTGGTATAGGTTATACAAATTTAGATAAATTGGAAAAGTTGGCCAAATTATACAAAGATAAAGTAATATCTAAATCAGAATACGAAGCAATGAAAGCCAAACTGCTAAGATAAAATTTGACACTAACCACTAAAAAAATCCCGCAAAGCGGGATTTTTTTCCTGCCCCCAGGGCGCAGCCCGAATGTGGGGCGGGCGGAATTCCCGACGATTTATCGGCGTTGGAATTCCGGGGTGGGGGGATTTTGTATATTCCACCACTATCCACTAACCACTTACACTAATCACTAAAAAATCCGCCCATCGGGCGGATTTTTTAACCCCTGGTGCGGGTAAGGAGATTTGAACTCCTATGGGTTGCCCCACTGGAACCTAAATCCAGCGCGTCTACCAATTTCGCCATACCCGCATGCGCTGGGTTGTGGTTGCCAACCCGCACAAAAAAACACAGTTTTTATATTCTATGATAAATTTTACTTGATTTCCAGTAAAATATAACCTAAAATCCCAGGCAGAATAATAAAAGGCGAATAAAATGGCATCTAAAAAAGGCAGCAAAGAAGTTGTAAAACTGGAAAACAAGGAAACCGGTTTCTTTTACACAACTACTAAAAATACCAAGTCGGAAAACACAGCCGGCAAAATGAAATTCCGTAAATATGACCCCAAACTGCGCAAGCATGTTGTATTTACTGAGGCTAAAATGCCCCACTAATTCTGGGACATTTGTTCATAGATTAAAAATCCGCCAATGGCGGATTTTTTTTTCAGCGACCACGAATATTGCGACTTAGTTTCACGGACATTGCGCCCACACTCAATAACGCCGCCGTAATTATAACCAGGTACCATCGCAACCATTCGTATCCGCCAAATACGCCGATATACATCAATCCGGTAAAACCAATCCAGCGACCGATAAACAGTGCAAAATCACGAAAAACAAAATATTCAACCTTGTGATTTTTTGTTACGCATTTTGACCGCGACAATTTAAACATATTCACGCTGCAAATCTGGTCCAGCAGCACGATGGCTGTCGCGTATATAAAATTGTATATCAGGAAAGTTGCCGGCACGGTTTGCCATACAAAAAGCGTCATTGCGCCCAAAATAGCCACCATTGCCCCAACCAGTATATATGGATAGTATTTATGTTTTCCAAAACGCCCCAACGCCCACGATGTCGCGACCGAGCATCCCGAAAACACCGTTGTAAATATCCCCAGGTTCAAGTCCGTTTTAAACATATATACGGTGTACATTGTTATCACCGTCCCCAACAGGCCCAGTCCAAACCCGCGCAGAACCTCTGAGGCGAACATTCGTCGCACAACGGGAAAACGCAGCATACAACGCCAGAATCCGATAAAATCGGTGTTTTTGCAACTTCTGTGGCGTGATGGCGACATAAAAAATATCATCACTAATTCCACACATGACATAATCAACAGGGTATATGCCATCTGGGTATATGATCCGGTGTCAATAAAGAATCCCAATACAATTGGTGATATAATTTTTACGGCATAGTTGACTGCGCTTTTCGTGCCTATAAACCGCCCCATTTTATAATTATCAACCTTTTCCCCCACCATCGTATTCATCGGCAGGTGATACATCGCCGCCCCTATGCCATACAATAACCCCAGTGGGATAATATATTCAACAACCCTATCCCCCAGGAATATAATCGCGCACAGTAATGCGATTTTTGGAATCAGATTCAGTGCAAACACCGCGACTTTGTTATATCGCTTGCACCAGTTGGCCAAAATAAAAAATCCCGCACAGGTCGCCAAATATTCAAACAATCTGTACATAGATACGGACACGATTTCGTTTGCCGACAGGTGCATTAAAAAAGATATTAAAAACGTCCCCAGGAACAGGTCCGCAATATTTCGCATCGCTGAAAAGCAAATCATCAACCGTTGGTCGCGGCTCAGGTTGGTTTGGGGCATTTTTATTCTCTCTCGGGTTTTATGTGAATAGATTCATTTTATCATAAAATCCGCTGGAATAAAAACACCTCCTTAAAAAATTGACAGGATATAGTGCGGGCGGTATAATTGTGGTATGAAAAAAATATTTTTATGCTTTTTAATTGTATCAACTTTTTTTGTATCTGGGTGTGGTGTAAAGTCCGCCTTGTCGCGTCCCGACCCGTCATACCCCCGCGATTACCCGATTTATTAAATCCCGCCATCGGCGGGATTTTTTCCTGCCCCCAGGGCGCAGCCCGAATGTGGGGCGGGCGGAATTCCCGACGGTTTATCGGCGTTGGAATTCCGGGGTGGGGGCAGTATTTATATGATACTGTGTTCCTCCGTCTTAAACCAGTGTCAGGATTACACATTTAGTGATGGCGCGTACGTACAAGACAACCAAGTAATCAAGAATTGGTTAGAACGCGTATCTATTCAGATAAAGAGTGCGCAGGACACGATATTATCAGATT
>JAFTPS010000005.1 GCA_017463185.1 Alphaproteobacteria bacterium | reverse complement strand
TGGGAAAACGGTCCTTTGGATTCGGCATAAAATCCAATTGACAAAGCCCCGATTTCCGCGGTAAAATATATGTGAATAAATGCTGAAAATAATGGACCGTTTGGATTCGGCATAAAAAATTCCCAGCAAACCCAGACTGAGCACGCCATACGGCGGTTTTTTATTGTAAAAATAATAGGCATTAGGTATTAGTCATTGGTTATTAGTAAAATTCATCGTGGTGGCAAGTTCTCCTCCTGTGGAGGAGTACGGCGAAGCCGGGAGTGTGGTCTTTTTTTTATTTATATATAAATTCCGTGATTATTATTAAAGACCACCCCGTCCGTCTTCGCTGCGCCACGACGCGACACCCCTCCACAGGAGGGGAACTTTTTATTGGATTCAAAAACACACTAATAACTAATGACTAATAACTGTTTATCCACCACCAACATTCAATTGAAAAAAATTTTTTATTGCATATAATAGTACTGTCAACAGGTGTTCTGTTGATGGGGTGTGAGAGCCCGGTCTTAGCGTCTGTGGACGAAAATATAGGCGCGCCACTAATACCGGCGTATTTTTTATGATTAGTCCGTGGATGAAAAATAATCTCCTGACCCTGGGGTCAGGAGGGTTGCGAATATATTGAATAAGCACACAATTCTAAGAATTGCTCTCAACCTCCTGACCGTCAAATACTGACGGTTTTTTGTTTAACACAAAATATCAGGAGATTGAAAAATGAAAAAAACTTGTATTCCACTAATAATACTAACGCTGGGGATTAGTGATGGTTTGGCGGCTTTGTCCTTGACCTGTAATGTCGTTGATTGCTCGTCCGCCGGCGCACCATCTGAAACAAATCCATATAGCTCCTACTGTTCAGAAACCACCACTAGGTGTTATAAAAACAGCACCACCGGTCAGATAGTCAAAATAACCAGTTGCGCTTCATGTTCTGATGGCGCAACATTGCAAAATTTTTTAAGCTACACATCTAGCGTTTGCGGAATGAATATGACATATGATGACTGTGGTTGTGGCACAGAATGCAACGATTGTGCATCCGATACAATATGGTCCGATGGTAATACGGGCTATCAGTATAAAATAACACGCACGTGTGATGAATCAACATCGTGTGTATGCAAAGCCACATACAACTATCGCTGCACAGTGGGGTATTATGGCAGTTCCACCAATGGCACAACGGGCTGTACCCGCTGCCCATCATCTGGTGGCGTTTATGGCACCAGTGCCGCGGGCAGTACCGCCATCACATCGTGCTATATACCGGCAAATTCGTCTATGTCCGACACCACCGGCACATACACATTCACCAGTAATTGCTATTATAGCAATTAGCTAATTTAAAAAAAATCCCCCAAAAACGGGGGAATTTTTTAACGAACCGGTGCCTGTTGGAATAAATCCTGTGGTTTGACCTTTTTGTCTTTGGTTTTGACATGGGTCAACATTGCATCCAAGGCTTTGCGTTCAAACAACATTCCACGCAACATGGCCAACGCATTTTGATTCTTGTTATAGAATTCAAATACTTGCTTTGGGTCTGGATAACGTGCGGCCTCGGCCCAGATTGCCTGTTGCAAATCGTCACGGGTGACCTCTACTTTATTCTGAGTTCCCCATTCAGCCAAAATCAGGCCCAATTTAACACGGCGTTCCGCATCCTTGCGTTCTTTTTTTTCATCCCATTTGTGGTCACATTTTGCATCGCCACAGTGTGCATGTGAATGGTCAAATTCATTTTTCGCCATATCGTATTCCTGGGCAACCAAAGTTTCTGGCAAATCTAGTTTTACTTTATCCGCCAAGATATCCAGCAATTCATTACGCATTTCGCGCTTTGCGGCATCTTCATACTGTTCTTTTAAGATATTACGGATATGTTCCTTTAATGCTTCAACGGATTCCTGGCCGACGGTTTTAGCCAATTCATCGTTCAACTCAGGCAAAATATGTTTACGAATTTCGTGAATTTCAACCGCGAAACGCGCATCCTTGCCCGCCAGATTTTCTGCATGATATGCATCCGGGAATTTAACATTTACATCAAATTTATCACCGGTTTTATGGCCGATAATCTGGTCTTCAAAGCCCGGGATAAATGCCCCAGAACCCAAAATCAGATGATGCTTTTTGGCCTCGCCCCCTTCAAATGCGGTCTCGCCAACAAAGCCCTTGAAATCAATTACGGCGACGTCACCATTGGCGGCTTTATACTTTTCATCCTGCTTTTCGGCTGTGCTGCGTGATTTACGGATGTTTTCCAGTGATTTTTCAACCTCTGCCTCGTCCAAATCGGCGGTCTTTTTAACAACGGTAAATTTATCTAAATCAATCGCCGGCAAAGTTGGCAGGATATCAAAGTCCAATGAATATTCGGCATCTTTACCAATTTCCCAACCCGCCAAGTCAGCCTTTGGCGCACCAGCCAGACGAATTTTTTTATCAGCGAGATAATCATTCAAATCACGATTCATCAGTTTATCAATAGCCTCGCCATAGGCGGACGCATTGTATTTCTGGCGTAAAATAGACAATGGAATTTTACCCGCACGGAATCCCGGCATTTTAGCCTTTTTACCGTATTCCAACAAAATTTCATCGGCCGCGGCCTGTAATTCATCAGCCGCAATCAGCCCGTTCACGGAATAATGTAAGTCCTTGATTTTTTCTTTTTTGAACATAACTTTCCCCTAGGTATTATTAGAAATTGCCCGGTGATTATACACGGTTTTTTGTTGAAAGCAATAATAAAAAATCCCGGAAAGAAATCCCGGGATTTTTAAATCATCTTTTATTTATCTTCTAGTATTGCAATCCCTGGCAGGATACAACCTTCTATAAATTCCAGGAACGCACCACCACCAGTTGAAACATATGTTATGTCATCTTTGACACCACAGGCCTCAAGCGCGGCTACAGTATCCCCACCACCAACTATACTTTCCAGATTCCCAGCACGCGTCTGTTCTGCAAGAGTTTTTGCAATCGCAAACGAACCATACGACCACGTTGGTTGCCATTCAGCCATACCAACCGTTCCGTTCCATATAACTGTTTTCGCCGCACGAATTGCCGCCGTATCACGCGCAGTTGTTGCTTCGCCTGCATCAATAATAACATCGTCTTCTTCTATCTGGGTAAAATCTTTATTTATACGCACCGCATCCCGTTCAAATACCTTGGCCACACCTTTGTCCAAAGGCAATAAGACCTGACAATTATTCTGGGCGGCAAAATCCAGAATTTCCAGCGCGGTATCTTTCTGGTCGGCTTCATACAACGAATTTCCAACCTTGCCCCCCTGGGCATAATTAAATGTGGTCCCCAGCGCGCCGCCAATAATCAGCGTATCAGACAATTTTGCCAATGCCTTTAACACACCGATTTTTGTGGAAACTTTACTGCCCGCTACAATAGACAGCAACGGACGCTTTGGATTTTCCATAACAGCACTTAAATGCTCTATTTCCGATGCCAGCAATTTACCCGCACAGGATGGCAAAATTTCCGCCACACCAACCGTACTGGCGTGTGCACGATGCGACACTGCAAAAGCGTCGTTTACAAAGATATCAAAACCCTGTGCCAGGTCCGCCGCAAACGCCGGGTCATTTTTTTCCTCGCCCGGGTAAAAGCGAACGTTTTCCAGCAGTACCACATCCCCATCACTCATATCAGATAAAAAATCTTTGCTTAAACAATCGTCAATCAATTGCACACCCATAAAATCTGCAATCGGTTGCAGGGTATATTCCATATTGCGCACACCCTTTGGACGACCACGGTGCGCCACAATCGCAATACGCGCCCCCGCCGCACGCAGTGCATTTATGGTCGGCATACTTTGTTCAATACGAAACGAGTCAGTGATTTTACCATCAACAATCTGGACATTAAAATCATCACGCAGCAAAACATACTTGCCACGAACATCAATATTTTCAATCGTGCGAAGTTTCATTTTTAATCCTTTCCTTTATTGGTCCAAAACTTTTGCGATAATGCGAATTTATACCATATTTTTCAATGGCCTGTAAATGTGATTTTGTTGGATAACCCGCATTTTTATCCCACCCGTACTGCGGATATTGCGTCGCCAATTCCCGCATAATAGCGTCACGTGTTTCCTTGGCAATAATAGATGCGGCGGCAATAGACAATGATTTTGCGTCCCCACGCACAACCGCCCGCCCCACCATTTTTTGTGGCACACGATTCCCATCCACCAGGCAAAAATCCACCCCATGTTCCAAATTTGCGACCGCCCGTTCCATCGCCAACATAGACGCCCATAAAATATTAAATTCATCAATCTCGGCCGGGCTGCATTCGGCCACCGCCCATATGGTGTTTTGTTTTATCCACGCACAAGCCAACGCACGCTGGTGTGCAGTCATCTGTTTAGAATCACGAATAACAACCGGTATTTCAATATCCCGATTTGGAAAAATCACCGCCGCCGCTACAACTGGCCCACACAGGGGACCACGACCAGCCTCGTCCACGCCGGCAACAAAATGTGCACCACATTCATATTCCAACGAAAAATCCGGATTTTCTTTCATCGGCCCACAGAATACCACGTTTTGATGGGAAATGAAACAGTTTTTATTTGACAAAACAATTATTTTGACACAAAATTAAACCATAATGAGTACATATACATTTAACCACAATAACCACCCATCAAACAATTCCCCACAGGGCGACGGATTTCATCACATACTTTTGATGCTGTATATTGTATTAAATGGTATTGCCACTGGACGCACGATAAAAAGCGCATATCAAATGTTTGATACTGGCTGTGACCGCCAAGAAATGATTAGCCTGTTGCTGTATTTGCTGTTATTTATCTATACCGCCCAGCGCATACACCAAATCATCCAGGATAAAAAGAATAATAAAAACAACCAGCGATAAATTTGCTGTATTATTCACCATTGCCAGTCTGCTAACACATCCACCCCTTGTGCGGGGCGAAGGGGGATTTAAAAATACCATCAAAAAAAATCCCCAACCAGGGTTGGGGATTCTGTCCAATATATGTTATTTTTTGTTTTTTATTTTTTATTAGAACTGAACGTTCAAGCGAACACCCAATTCATATTTACCAGATGATGTATTCTGGCTGTTGCGGTGACCATCGTCAAATGTGATTTCACCAAATACAGTTGTCTGGATTGTGTCAGTCCACTGATAAGAACCAGACAGTGTGATGATATATTCATCAAAACCATCGTTCATATCAGCAACTTCGTTTAACAACGAGTTGATAACCATTTCTTGTGCGCCGGCCGCCGTTAAACCCGCATCCAGTTGAGCATTCCCTGTATCAATTGCCCCTAAACGAGTTGCCAAACCGTCTACACCATTATCCTCGTGACGTTTCCATGTAAATCCACCACCAAAGGACCAACGGTCATCCAATTGATAGAATGTTTTCAAACCGGCATTGAATTCTGTTGTAGATTTCAAATCAACTGAAATTTCATTAGGAATACCCATTTGCGGAGCAGTAAATACGCCATATGCAGTAGGTATACGCATACCTGAAATATCTATTTCATTATTATCGTTGCCGAATGTGCGCAAGACTTCTGCGAATGCGGCGGCCGTGAATTTAGACCAAGTTTTACCAAACTGTGTTCCAACGTGAAAGCCCCAACGACCATTTGAATAGTTGTCATATGTAAAACCATTCGCAGCATAGGAACCTTCCATTGCGCTGACACCACCCAGGTGCATGTCGGCATATACATCCCACGCAAAACCATCAGTTGTGTCAATTACGCGGTATTTCAAACCAGCACGACCAACATTCATACCTTTGCGATCAATATCGCCCGCGTGGGTGTATGCAAATTTACCATACAATTCCAAACGGTCTGTAATTCCATAACCCAAATCTTCGTATAAACGATAGATTGGAAATTCTGTTTCGCCATTATGGCCCTTTTTAATCTGGGCATCGGTATCGTCAACCTTTTTATACATTAAACCGAAGCCTGTTTTGGAATACACCGTGCCCTGAGTTGGCATATATAACGGGTTTTCCAAATTAGCCGCGTATGCAGGTGCCGCCAAAACGGATAATGCAACCGCCGCTTTCAAAGTTTTTTTCATCATTTAACTCCTTGTTTTTGATGAATTCCGTACCCCCCATTATTGGCAAGAGTCGGGTTCATTATCCATACCGCCCATTATTGGCAACAGCATGTTTTTGTGATAAGAACATTATCAGGGTGCAACACATTAGGAATAATGTCAAAAAATCTTTTTTCTTGACATAGGGGTTGAAAAGTCTTATAGGGCGCACTATGTACATTTAATGTGGACAGCCACAGGATTCCAAACGTAAAAGGGGTTCGTTATGAATGTACAGTCAAACATTGCGGAAAAGCAGCAAAAATTTATTATTCCAATTGATGAAAAAACGACAAAAATTCTGTCGGTGGGTGACAGAAAAATTATTGTTGATGCATATTTGAAATTATTTTACGGATTTACTTGCGTCAATTGGACAAACAAATATTCACTGGGACGAGCATGGCAAACATCACTGGCACAATGTGGTGCTTTTATTCAAACAAAAAACAAAACCAATCCGGCGGCTAAATATCTGGGCAGTATGTTTGAAAGCCATAAAAAGTACTGGTCACGCATAATTATGACGCACAACAACAGCGAAAATAAAATCAGCGCAGATGACAAGAAAATAAAACAAATGCGCGAATATGGATTGGCGATGATTCACCAGGCGATGGATAGCATAAACCTGGTGCTGGGGCGGTATAACGCACGCGCGGAACAGATTATCACCCAGGAACAAATTCAGAACAAGGAACAGGCGCAACCAGCAAAAACACAGGCACAGGCGCAGGCAAAGCCACAACCGCAAAAACAGGCCACGCCACAAAGTGCAACACAACCGCAGGAACAAAATATGGTATTGGCGGTAAAGCCACAGGAACAAGCACAAACAAAACCAAAACCCGTACCACAGACACAAATCGCCCAACCCGTGGCACAGGCGCGCCCAGCGGTTCAGACCAAGCCCGTTGTGCGACCGGTGGCAAAACCAGCGGTAAAGCCACAAGCGCGTCCAATTGCGCAACCACAAAAGCCCGCGTCGCCACAGACATCCGCCAAGAAAGAAAACTTTGTTGCCGCCCAGCAACGCATAGAGGTTCGCGCGGCGCAAATCAAACTGACCATTCAACAGCAACAATTACAAATTATCGCGTTAAATAAATTTCACCAACGCGCGGCGTAAAAAAATGGGGCATAACCCCATTTTTTTATACAAACTTTTCCGGCACAAGGTTACACAATGATTTCCACATACGGCGGAAAATACTGGTATCTGGGTCACGAGTATAAACACGCGGTTTTTTATCACCCGGACGACTGCCCGTCCATATCGGATTATCATCGTCATCCAATGTGACGTGCCAGGCGGTCTGGGTATCTTTTAATATCATATCGCGCAATTTTGTCGCAAAATCCCGGCTTTCAAATATCGCAACATTTTCTGTGTTATAATATGCGCTGCGCGGGTCCAAATTAAAACTGCCTATCCAGGAAATATCGTCGTCAAACACCATTGTTTTGCTGTGCAGGACCGAAAAACTGGACTGTTTGCGTTCGCGGTCGTGTTCTTTGCCACGCAAATTTTCCGCCGACACCATAAATTCATATACATCCGCCCCGGATTTTATCAATTGTTCACGATACTTTTCCCATTTTGCATAAACAGTTGGCGCATTGGTGGATGCCAGCGAATTAGTGACTATCGTCATATGAACACCAGAGTTTTCTTCGCGTAACATATGTTCCAGACCACCCTGCCCCGGCACAAAGTATGCCGCCGACATATAAACAGAATTGTTTGTTTTATCCCACAGGTGCTGTAATGCGCGGATAATATCGCCACGATATTCTTCTTTTTCCGCCATTGACATTTCAACCTTTTGCGGTGGGTCGGCCAGGAATTTTCCACGTCCCCAACTGAAATCCAGTTTTTTATTCTTGTATTCCTGTTGGGCCAGATTGATTATATGGTTATACTGCTGAGCGGCCTGGGCTGAATTAGACTGAAAATCCGTAAATTGCCGTTCCAGTTTACGCAAGGCTTTTTTAGATTTTGCCTTTGGAAATACAGATGCAGGAATTGACAGGTGATGATTCCAGTAATCATTAAAACTGGCCGTGGCATATTTTGTCATATCCCCCAGGAACAATACGTCTGTGTCCGAAAAGTTTGACGCAGTTTCCGGATAGAAATAATTACTGCCCACGTTGCGACCGCCGGTAATGTACGCGATGTTATCTACGATAAATAATTTGTTATGCATACGAGAATTCAGACGATTAAAATCCATCAAAAATTGCGGATAATATAAAAACTTAGACCGGTTACGAACTGTGTTGAAAACTTTGACCTCTATATTCGGGTGCTGGTTCAACAACATAACATCCACAATGTCGGATTTTGTGCCATAGTCATCCAATAAAATACGGATTTTTACACCACGGTCGGCGGCCTTTTTTAATTCCGCAACCAAAACTTTGGATGAGAAATCATTACTGTAAATATAGGTCTGTAAATCAATCGTCTTGGTCGCCATACGGGCAAATGCCGCACGAATAACAAAAGCGGACAGACCGTCTTCTATCAATGTGGCACCTGAAATTTCATCGCCAGACGCCAATTCATCGGCATAATAACTGGCAATCGGGGTCTTGTATGGGTCGTAATTAAAATCTGATGTGGTGACCTTGGGCGCGTAATCGGTCAGACGCGCGTCGTGTGTACTGGTCGGGACGGTTGTACATCCCATAAGCGGCAAAGCCAAAATCCACATAGAAACTTTTTTTAACACTGACACAAAGCACCCTTTTTTGTTTCGCGATTATAGTTAAAAGTTATCATACCTGCAAGAAAAATTCATTATATTTTTTAATGAATTAGGAAAACTTGCCTTTGTCATACAAAATAATGTAGACTAGTATAAAAGCAAAGGAGATTTTATGCCCAACAAGATTATTGTGACCGGCGGTGCTGGATATATTGGAACCCACACAACCGTTGCATTGCAGACAGCGGGATTTGATGTCGTGGTGTTTGACAACCTGGGGAATTCATCGGGGCGGGCGATTGATGGCGTCGTGCGTATTACCGGGGTGCGACCGGAATTTATAAATGTTGACTGTTCAGATATGGATGCACTGGCGCGGGCATTTGATGCCCACCGGGATGCGATTGGCGTGATTCATTTTGCCGCATTAAAGGCGGTGGGTGAAAGTGTGGAAAAACCGCTGGTATATTATCGCAATAACCTGAATGGGTTGATAAATGTTCTGGACAATATGGTGCGGTGTAAAATTCCAAACATCGTGTTTTCGTCATCCAGTACGGTTTATGGTGAACCAGACACCCTGCCTGTGACCGAGGATACGCCCCTGAAACCCGCCAAATGCCCATACGGCCAGACCAAAGTTATGGGTGAACAAATTATTCGCGATACAGTGCTGGCCAATCCGGATTTGAATGCAATACTGTTGCGATATTTTAACCCAATCGGTGCCCACCCATCGGCGGAAATTGGCGAAAATCCAAATGGCATACCCAGCAATCTGTTGCCTTTTGTGTGTCAAACCGCCGCGGGCATTCGCGAAGTACTGAACGTGTTCGGCGATGACTATGATACGCCGGATGGATTCTGTATCCGCGATTATATTGATATAAACGATTTGGCGTCTGCGCATGTGGCGGCGTTGAAACATATGCTGGACGGGGCGCGTGGGATTGATGTGTTTAATCTGGGGACAGGGCGCGGTGTGTCGGTAATGGAACTGATAAAAACATTTGAAAGCGCGACCGGGGTCAGCGTGCCACGCAAAATAGCACCACGCCGGGCTGGTGATGTGCCGGCAATTTGGGCCGACGCGTCACGTGCGAACCGGGTTTTGGGGTGGCGCGCGAATGTACCGCTAAGTGAAACATTAGCATCCGCGTGGCGATGGCAACAGAAATGTATGGCAGAACAAAATTCTTGATTTTATCTGTTTTTTTATTTGCGCGAATTTGCAAGATGTGATAAAATTGAACAAAGAGAAGGGAAGTTTTCGCTATGAAAAGATTTATTGCCGTACTTAGTTCACTGTTGGTTTTGCCCGCTTTTGCAGAGGTTGCACCAACATATTATGACGAAGTGATAGAGTATTCAGAGGAGGAATTTTCATCCCCCGATGCGGTCGCTGATGTTGTAATAGAGCAAGAGGAAGAAACCACATCGGCGCCGGTTGTGCCGTCTAAGGCCAGTCCACGCAAAACCGTGTCCAACAGCGGACGCGTTGCGTCGCGCGCCCTGCCCAGTATGGCGAACGCGAAAACAAATGCAACAACACGCGGCACATCGGGTCGTGCAACACCCAGCACACGCAACGCCGTCACAACGCGCAGTGCGACAACCACTGTACGCAGCGCAACACCTGCAACACGCGGTACGGTTTCGCGTGCGTCGCGCGCGGTGTCCAATGCCACCGCAAATGGTACGGGGCAAATCGCAACAACACGGCGTGCTATGCAAAATACGGGGGCAGCAAATACCGCCCGTGCATCTATTACGACAACGGATACGGTGACAACATCGTTGTATTCTGGCAATCGTGCCAGCACCCGCACATCGGCCGCGGTACGTGCACGCATACCGACAATTTCCGCGTCCACAACAACATCAACAACGGAAAGTGTTTCATCAGCCAGCACCACGTCCGCCGATGAATTGGCACAAATCACCGATTTTTGCAAGGCTCAATATACCCAATGTATGGATAATTATTGCAATGTTCTGGACGATAACCAGGGTCGCTGTTCGTGTTCCAAAAATTTGAAAAATTATGAAAAGACCGAGGAAGCATTAAAAGCCGCGACCGAGGCTTTACAGGATGTCGCACAACAGATTCAATATATTGGACTGACCGCAGACCAAGTCAATACGTTGTTCACAGAAACCGAAGCCGAAGCAATAATGAGCGGCACAAGTGACAGCACACAATTGAAAAACGATTTGGACAAAATTAAGAAGATGGTCGTTGATGTGAAATCTGGCAGTGCATCCACCACCGTCACCAGTGGGCTAAGTATGGATTTATCGGGTCTGT
The DNA here is from genome assembly GCA_017463185.1 of Alphaproteobacteria bacterium. Taxonomy (GTDB): domain Bacteria; phylum Pseudomonadota; class Alphaproteobacteria; order Rs-D84; family Rs-D84; genus Enterousia. The sequence continues at coordinate 2,338 of JAFTPS010000005.1, read as the reverse complement.
TGGATTTCAATATCAGCAGCACCGGTTTTGATTTGTCGGCATTGTTTGGCAATTCATCAGACACCACCAGCATCAGCAACCAACGTGGCGAAACACTGTACAAAACGGCGACAACACGTTGCAAGGCGTCGGTTCTGAACAGTTGCCAGGCCCAGGGTGTGGATATTTCCATTATCACAAATTCGTATGATTTGGAAATTGATAAACAGTGTCTGATTTATGAACGCAATTTGACGGAAACCAACGACGAAATGAACAGCACGGTTCGCAATGCAAAAAGTGTATTGCAAAAGGCGCGTTTAATGGTCGCACAACAGAAAAACGCATACGACCTGCGCGGGTGCATAAACGCGCTGGATTCCTGTATGCAGGACGACTATGTATGCGGTTCTGACTATGAATACTGTCTGGACCCCAGCGGTAAATACATCGTCAATGGCGAGATTGTAGAAGGCTCTACCCCCGGTATGGCGGGCCGCGTATTGGACACAGATAACCAAATTGTCACAGACGGTCTGTATTCGGCGTGGAATTATAAAGGCTCTGATACCAAAGACAACAATGCATGGTCATCCGGCGGCAATGTAAGCGACTATGTCAACACCACCGTGACCAGCAGCTATCCGACCAGCGGTTTGAACGTAATGTCCGTCTATTTGCACAACAAAATTGGTCAAATCGTGGAAGGCAAAGCGATAGGGATGTGTTCCTCCGTCTTAAACCAGTGTCAGGATTACACATTTAGTGATGGCGCGTACGTACAAGACAACCAAGTAATCAAGAATTGGTTAGAACGCGTATCTATTCAGATAAAGAGTGCGCAGGACACGATATTATCAGATTATGCCGAGGAATGTTTGTCTGATGTGGTATCATGCTTAGCCTCAAATGGTTATGATGAAACGCAAGACGCAACCAAGACCCGGAACAGCATAGCGATGAACGCGTGTAATTCGTTGATAACGACCTGTATGAGTGTAAATGGGGTTACGGGGGATAATGATATGAACACAATCAACAGAGCGTCGTGGATTTCGTTTTTGATGTCTGACGATGATCTTGCTGCTGAAAATATGGCCAAGTTTAACGCATGTTTAAGTACCGGCGGTTCATATACAAGCAAGCCTGACGGTACGGGAGACTGTACTTGCGACTCAACATCAGGAAAGCGCACGCAAAAAAACGCAACAACAGGAGAGTGTGAATGCGCTTCTGGTACAGAATGGAACGGAACTAGCTGTGAGAACAGTCAGACCTAAAAAAAATCCCGCCAATGGCGGGATTTTTTTCCTGCCCCCAGGGCGTAGCCCGAATGTAGGGCGGGACAGTTTTACTTGACCTGCGTAGCGGGGCTTAGTAAAACTAGGGTGGGGGCAAAATAATGACGACTCATTCAATAAAAATAATTCGTGCAAAAAATCTGCGAAAAAATATGTCTGACATGGAACAGAAATTCTGGCATCGGATAAATCGTGACCAATTGGGGGTAAAGTTTCGCCGTCAGCAACCTATCGGCCCTTATTTTGTTGATTTTATATGTCATTCACTAAAACTGGTCATTGAATTGGACGGTTCGCAACATTGTGATAATATAAAATATGATAATGCGCGCACAGAATATATAGAATCCCAGGGGTATAAATTAGTCCGTATTCCAAATTCCTATTTAACCCGCGCTGGCATGGACGAAGTGATTTATACTTTATATCTGTGTATCAAAGATAATCTGGATATATATGATTACTTTGTTTCCAGGTATAAATAGCACTCGCCCCCACCCCGGAATTCCAACGCCGATAAATCGTCGGGAATTCCGCCCGCCCCACATTCGGGCTACGCCCTGGGGGCAGGGGAAATCGCCCGATGGGCGATTTTTTATCCTCTTGGCTAGATTTTTTCAATGAACAAAGTTCAATTGTAGTAATTATAAACAGAATTTTTTGTAAAAAAATTCTGTTTATGTTTTTAGTCTTTGATTAAAAATCCACCTATAAAATATTGTCTAAATATATATTTGTCATATAAAAACAACAAAAATGTAAAATTTATAAAAAATTTATGGGGCGGCAAGCCGCCCCTATACAGTGCCACTGTGTGGCACTGTGGCCTGCCGGCCTGGTAAAATCCCCCAAACGGGGGATTTTTTATTCACTCATCAACTCTTCAATCCAGGCATCTTTAGAGATAGCCTCAATACCATTATCCCCCGTAACCCCATTTACACTCATACAGGTCGTTATCAACGAATTACACGCGTTCATCGCTATGCTGTTCCGGGTCTTGGTTGCGTCTTGCGTTTCATCATAACCATTTGAGGCTAAGCATGATACCACATCAG
>JAFTPS010000004.1 GCA_017463185.1 Alphaproteobacteria bacterium | reverse complement strand
GGCGTTATTATGCATATGTGGGGCGCAAAGATTGCACAGATGGAAAACCTGATACTGAAAGTAAATTGTGTTGGGATGGAAACTTTGGCGTATTCAATCCGTACACAATTTTATTGCAAGATTATAGGTGTGTTGCATTTCTCGCATCAATGGATTTTGGACGGCAAGCCAAATCGTAGACATAATCCATTCTTTAATATGGATTACGTGATATCTGTGTTTGCTGGGGGCTTGCAGTATCTGCGTGATATAAACTGTCGTCGTCCGGTCAGTGTGATATTAAATGGTATTGAGCCACCAAAAATTGGTTCGCGTCCGCGTGATGATGTTTTTCGGTTTATATTTCCGAATGGTTGGGCTAAGCGCAAGGGGTTGGTAAAAATCCTGCCTGCATTTGAAAAGGTTGCCCAAAAACATAATATAGAGGTTCTTATACTGGGTGGGACCGAAACAGGCATCAATCCAGACGAATTATTGCGTGGTTTACCCGTGCGTTGGTTGGGCTTGATAGAAGAAGAAACCGAGGTAGCCAAATATTATGATATGTCTGATTGTGTGTTGTTTGCATCTTTGTCAGAGGCGTGCAGTATCGCGGGTATAGAAGCTATGAGTCGCAATATGCCGATAATATCCACCAATTGCGAGGGGCTGGCTGAAATGTTTGGGGATGCGGCATTGTATGCAAAAATGGGTTCGGATTATTCCATAGACCCGGATGAATATGCGGCGCATATGTGCAGTATCATTGAAAATAAACGCCTGAGGAATAAATTATCCGTGATGGCGTATTCGCGGTATTTGGCGCGATACACCGCCAAAAAGATGTGTAATGAAACATTGGCACTGTATAAAAAATTAGTTGCTTAAAAAATGCGCCGATGGCGCATTTTTTTATTCGGTGAAATATTTTGCCTTTTGTTCGCGGGATACGGAATACATTGTATCAAATATTTTTTCCGCGTCTTTTTCGGTTGGATATTTGGTTGTGGCGGTGTAATCCGCACCATTTAATACAATCAGGCGACTGGGCAACAGGTTCGTGCCGCATTCAATATAATATTGTGCGCTGTCATAATATTTGCCATAGCAACGACCATTTTCAATTCCAACATAACCATCCGCGGCCAATGATGCACAGGTTGGTTGTGTGCCGTATGTAATTTCACCATATTCCAATGTTTCGTCTGGGTTTGGCAAAATACCATTGCACCATACATTTACATATTTGCCATTTACTGATGCGATTGAGCCGTTTTCGGCGGTTTTACGACGACCAAAGCAGTCCCCGTCAACCCCCAACAGGTCTGTATCATAATCGGTGCTGATTCCCGTGCCACGGGCGATTTCGGCACGACCAATCAATTTTGGGGTGTTGCTTTTTGGGGACTGTGCATCACCACAGATATATTTGACACCCCAACAACTGCTGGTTGCGTCCCACATTTCTGGGTCATAGCCCGCGCCCATTCCACGATAGCAATCGGTTGGATTTAATTTACAGATTGTTGGTTGCAACCACCATGGTGTGACTGCATTTGCAGTAGTGACCGTGATAAATGATAATAATGAAAATAAAAATAGTTTTTTCATAAGGCTCTCTTTTACAGTTATTTTATCAAATTTTTATATTTCCTGCAAGTTTCGTTATTCTGTTGAGGGGGCTGTTTCTGGTGATGTTGTGGTAGTTGTGGTGGTGTCCCCCGATGGTGTGGCACAGAATCCCCATTTCGTATTTGCCGATGTCTCGGTATAGAATTTTTTGAACAGATATTGTCCCGTTGTATCGTGACAACCGTCGGATTGTGTTTCGCCATTGCCTTGGGCGCACTGGTTACTTAGGTTTTTAATCTTATCCACCCATGGGGATGATACCCATTCGCCGCCCAGGTGTTCGCATTCATCGGACAGTTCGGTTGCCATATCCACGCGGATTTTGTCCATTACGGTATTGATGTCCTGTAATACGGTCGCAGGCAGGGCATGGTTTGATTCAGAGGGACGGACACAGACCTGCATAGCATAACGAGCGATTTTGTGATATAAACTGCCGATGTAGTCGTCGCCACAGTCAACGGCACTGTTGATTTCTTCACCGGATTCGCCCGTACAACTATGATAGTTGGTGGTTCCGCCGTCGCATGTGCAATTTTCGGGACAGGGGGCGCATTGATTGCCCGCCACTGATGCGGCAGAATAGTTCCCGTTGGCATCCGCCAGGTAATAGCCCGCTTTACATGATGTATATTTTTTATATGTAGGACAGACATATCCGCCAGAGCCACTTGTCCCGCCATTGTTTGTACCGCTGTTGGGTATATAAACGGTTGTGTCATTTGTACTGGTTCGTATATTGCATGTATGAATTGCGGCATATTTTTGGTCGCCGGGGGCATATACGCGGCATCCAAATGGATATGCGTGCAATGTGTCGTTTGATGGTATGGCACACAGTTCCTTGGCGTAATCCTGTAATGTGACCTTGCATTCCTTAGCAATTGTTTGATTAGTTATGTCGTGCATTGCAATCAACAATTCCTGCATACCCTGGGAACCGCCACCATAAAGGTTGCTGCACGCGTCTAATTTTTCCTGACACATTTGTTCGGACAGTTCCATACGCGACCCCAGCAGTAATTGGTCCTTTACATTACTAAAATCCTTTAATGACTGGGATTGTTCGTCATAGCATGCGTTCACGACATCCAAACATTCGTTTTTGACGGTACGGATGCGCTCGTGCTGGCCCTGATAGATTTCGGTAATTGCCTGGCGCATAAATTCATCCCACACATCGTCCGCCAAATCGCGACAGGTATCCAGACTTTTTTCCGCAAATGTGCGTTTGCGATTTAATTCGGCAACTATTGTGCGATTGGTGTTGTTGGTCAAGATGTCGCCGGACAAAGAAATCTGGGTTTCCAATTGATAGAAATTTGCAGTATAGATAGGTTCGCCCGTGTCGCGATTCAGGTACAGCCCCGTCACGTCCAGACAGTGTACATAATCGGTACCGCATGCCGTGTCTGCGGTAATATCGGCACGAACCAATGATATGCATTGATTGATGGATGATGAATTGTGGGCATTATAATTTTCCAGACGGGCGGTCTGCATTTCGCGTTCGGTGGCGCGGATTGTGCCGTTGGCGGTGTTTAATTTCTTATCCAGTGCGTTTATCAATGCGCTGCAATCGTTTTCAATGTACATTCCGTATGCGGATGTGACCATTTTTTTTGTTGCGGCGGATTCGCATTGGTCGTTGACCAAGTCTGAACATTGGGCATGAACGGCGTTGTATAAAGCCTCGCCCGTTAAATTGGCGATATTGCTGCCCCCGACCAGGTCGCTGGTTGCCCAGATTGCGTTTATGTCGCCCGCTATGTCCAGGGTTCCTTGGGTTGATAAAGATTTACTTTTGGTGTCGGATAAAACCTCGCTAATGCCGGCCAGGGTGACAGCACTGTCGGATTTATCCTTAGACACGGATGCGGCATATTCGCCCGTGGTTGCGGACAGCATTGCTGTGACCTCAGATGCGGTTTTGTTTATAGCATCTATATTCAGGTCTTTGAAATCCTGGATTTGGTCCGCTGTTTGCCCCAATGCGCGTTCGCGTGATTGAATTTCGGCCAGTTTAGATGAACATATACATCTGCGATAGGTATCGTTTGCAGTGGCACAAAATTGGTCCATACATGTGAAATATGCATCGCGACATGTGTTATATCCCGTGCCAAAAGTATTGGTTTCAACGATGGTTGTTGTTGCAGCGCGGGCGGGGCGTGTTGCACTGCGTGCCGATGAAATGGTGGATAATGTGTTTTTGGTGTTGCTTGCATTTCGTGCGCTGTGGGCGATGTTGGCGGAAATGGCACTGCGTGCCACCGTTGCCGAATTGGCAGAGCGGGCAGTTGTGGTGCCGCGTACAGTATTGCTTTTTATGCCACGACGGGCGGTTGTGGTGGGACGTGATATGGTGTTGGATGCTGTACGGGCCGTGGTTGTACGCGATGTGGCGCGCGCAGATACATTTTGGGTGTTACTGGTACGTGTGATGGCGTTTTCATCACGAACAGCAGCGTCGGCAATGCCGACACTGACGAAAATCGCCGTGATAAAAAGCAATATTCTTTTCATACTCTTTAATATGAGTATATTTTATCAAAAGAAAGCTTAAAGTGCAACGGTAATAAAAATCCCCATTTGGGGATTTTTTTTAATTTGCGTTTTCAGTTGTGGGGCGGTTGCGTTCAACAAATGTGATGCGCCCCTTGTCCAAATCGTACGGGGTCATTTCAACGCGTACGCGTTCACCTACGTTGACCCAGATGCGCGCCTTGCGCATTTTGCCGCATACGGTTGCCAAAATTTCGTGCCCGTTTTCCAATTTTACCCGGAACATAGTGTTGGGTAATTTATCCTCTACGGTGCCAGTAAAAACAATAACGTCATCTTTTGCCATGAATTTATCCCTTGGATTTTGCCTAAAATTCTGGCTTATATGATAAGGTGGGTGATAAAAAAATGCAAGACTTTTTTATCTGCTTGCGCACGGGGGCTGTTTTTGATAAAATCATAAGTAATTTATGTAGGGTGGAGTCCGATGAATCTTAAAATACTTGCAACTTTATTGGTTATAATACCAGGTGTATCATTTGCTGTGGAACGCAGTAATAGTGCGCGTGTCGGTGTGTCGCGTGTGTCCCAGGCGGGATTGCGTGCGCCGAATATGGCAAAAAATATTAGTGCGACTATGTCGGTCAATGCTAATAAATCAAATACGACAAACAATAATGATAATGTTGCTGATGATACTGGCAACAATAATGATTCTGGGAATTCGGATGATAACAATGGTGGTGCTGGGAACGGCAATGTTGGGGATGATTCCACCGCGGGGGCAACGCCAGCACCCAGTGGTAATTGCCGTGATGCGTATCGGACCTGTATGGACGAGTTTTGTTTGTTGGATGAATCTGAGGGGTATCGTTGTGCCTGTTCGTCTAATATAAATCAATCAAAATCCCTGATTCAGGAAATTCAAAAAATTCAGGAAGAAGCGGATAAATTATATACTGAGGGCGTAGAGCGCGAACAATTGGGTGCTAAGGCTAAGTTGGTCTTTGGCGAGAGCGAGGCCGCCAAAAAAAGTTCACGTGCATCTGGACTTAGTTTCACTGAATGGTTAAACAGTACAACCGGCGAGGAAGAGGGGCTGGATGCAGACGCTGATATTGGTGATGGCCTGTATTCCATGGCGGCGGAATATTGTGCGGCGGAATTAGAGGCCTGTGGTCCCAAAGCCGAGATGGAAGAAATGCTTTATTCCAGACAAATAGTTGCCGATTGTAAATCATACAGTTCGTATTTGGCCGAGCAGAAAATAAATGCAAATGCGAATAAGCGTACGGCTGAGGCTGCAGTTCGCAAAGCGCGTTTGGAAATGCTGGATACCACAAATAAATATAATCGTGGTGAGTGTTTGTTGGCGTATAAATCCTGTATCGCGGACAAGGGTGGTTGTGGTGCAAACTTTGAAAATTGTTTGGATAAAGATTTGTTGTCGCGTCGCGCTAATGCCTGTGATAATGTTTTGGACCAGTGTATGGCGGTCAAGGATTATGTTCTGACCGATTGGGAGGCCGAGGCAGAATATCTGTTGGTAGAGGCTGAAAAGTATGCTGATAAATATCGTCGTCAGACCTGTTTGGCCCAGATACAGGTTTGTTTAGAGGATGGTTGTTCAACCGAAACTAATTCCGCCTGTTTGACGGATGTAAATGTTGCGGCCGGTGTTTGTCCAATTATTGACGAATGTAATGAAATTATTCCGGGAATTAAAACCGTTGTAAATGATAAATTGGGATATCTGCGCACCCAGTTCTGTCAGAATGATGTTGATAAATGCTTGCAGGATAAGTGTGGTGAAAATTTCACTGCGCCGGAATGCCTGGGTAAAAAGACATCTGAAATTGTGGCTATGTGCCCCCAGAATATGTTCCCATCGTGCAAGAATGAAGCTCAGTTTGATATTATTGTTCAAACAACTTTGTTGCAAATGGATTATCAATTATTGCAGGGCTGTTTGAATTATTACAGTGAACAGTTGGGCAAGGTTTGTGGAACTGATATGGCGTGTCTGCCGTCAGATGATACGGTTATGGCGTTAAATGAAGTCCCAGACAATGAAGAAGACTTTGCGGCATTGCGTGTCACCGTGCGTGATAATTCCAAGGTTGCGGTTGATGAGTTCTTTAAGCAATTTGAAACGGATGTGACCGTTGCGGCGTGTGCCGATGCGACCAAGCCATCAGGACGCAACAGTCTGAATACAACAGTGTTTAATACGGCAAAATTGATTGCAGAAATTGGTGCAGAAAATCGTGCAATGCGTGAATTGGAAACCAAGATTGCGGAACTTTCGCGCAAGGAAGATTTGGAAAAGGCAGAAGCCAACTGTTACGCCACATACAAGGTTGAAACACCAGATGAATCTGAAAAGAATTACAGTTATATCCGTAGTGTGTCTTTTGAACCATCCCTGCGTAATTGCCATGTGTGCCGTATGCAGCAAGTTTGCGAGGTTGGTGGTGAATCCAAGGCGACATCTGCTTTGAAATCTGCGGCTGGTGGTTTGTCTGGTGGTGCTGCGGCGGGTACAATGGTCAATGCAGGATGGGGTACCGCGATTGGTGGTATAGTTGGTGCCGTTGGCGCGGGTATCTTGGGTGCGGCGTCCGGTGGCAGAGAAGAATTTTGTCAGGAAATAGAATCTTGTGAAGATGTCAATATGTAAACAGATTTATCTGTTTGCATAAATGGAGAGAGGATATATGAAAAAGCGTTTTTGGGTGTTGTGTTCTGTTTTATGTACGTTGGTTGTTTTGCCAGCGTACGATTCGTCTGCCGCTGTGGCGAAAAAGACAACGAAACAGTCCGCAATTCAAAAGGGAACCACGGTTCGTACCAAAACTGATGCATCGGGCCTGTATGACCAGGCTTGTTATGATGCTTATTATGGGTGTATGGACCAATTCTGTATTTCCGATAATGAAAGCGGGGGCAGTTGCGCATGCAGTGATTTGAACGCGGGATATGAACAACAATTGTCGGAAATTCAAAAAACACTGGAAGAGGCCGACCGAATTGCCACGGTAGAGGTGGAAAAGGTCAAAGCTGGGGCCCAAGCCGATATTATATTTAAGGGTGAACGTCAATATGATGCCGATGGGAATTTGGTTGATGTTGATGAAATGACCGAAGAAGAATCCAAAGCGAAAAAGCGCGCGGATTTAATGGCTTTGTTTGAAACAAATTATGAAGAAGACGAAGATGTCTGGGGGACTTCGGTTGAATCTATCGCGGACAAGGTGGGTAAAGCCCTGTACACCGCCGCCGATGAATTGTGTCTGGAACAATTGCCCGAGACATGTAGCGACAAAGATATCGCTTTGTTGCAAAGTATGTATTCACGTCAAATTACATCCGATTGCAAAGGTTTTGAAAATAGCATAGCTAAGAAAAAGTCCGAGGCTGACATTGCTATGGCCCAGGCCGAGGCCGATGTTCGTGCCGCGTTAAAGGAATCGTTTAACGAAGCCAATGAATACGATCGCGGTACATGTATGGTGGAATTCAAAAAATGTATGCAGACCGAGGATGCCTGTGGTGCAGATTGGGAAAATTGTGTTTCCATTATTGCCAAGGAAAATATGCAGAACAATAAAACCGAAAGTACAGCAAATACCACGGTTGCAACGGTTGATAAATATGATATTACCGCGTCAACAATGGAAATTTTGGAATCCAAACGCAATATTTGTGAAAAGGTTCTGAATAAATGTGTTGTTGTGCGTGATATGGTTTGGCCGGACTTCCTGCGCGAGGCTGCACCCACAATCAAAGTTGCGGAACAAAAGGCTGAATCTAAATTCCGTCAGTCTTGTTTGGGTGAAATTTCAACCTGTATCCAGACCGCCTGTAAGGATGATATAGAGGGCAAAGGGGTTGCGTCTATGGATGCGTGTTTGGCCCGTCCCGATATGGCGCGCAGTTTTTGTAAAGTGGAAATTGATCCGTGCGAACGTATGGAACCAGAAATTTGGAGTTATGTTGTTGATAAATTAAAGGCAATGCGTGTTGATGCCTGCACGGCCGAGGTCAAAGAATGCTTTACCGCTGATACGCGATGTGGTGAAAATTTCCAGAACTGTGTTGGTATGGATTATGACTATATCCACGACATTTGCCCGATTGACACATTGGTTGTCTGTAAACAGGATAATCCGAAATTCTCTATGGATGATTTGGATTCTATGTTGATGGGATTGTATCTGAATATTGATAACGCGTTTTTGGACCAGTGCCAGAATTTGGTTGATGAAAAAATGGCGGAAATTTGTGGCAGTACCACCGACTGTAATAAATTTGCGGCCGATGATACCCTGGGGGCGGGCAGTTTGCGTTCCCAAAAGGATGGCAGTATTTATCGCGTGACCGGGATGATTTCATTTGGCTCTATCAAAATGGGCGATGCAACGGGTAAAACTATTGTTTTGAATGAAGAGGGTGACGAGGTTAAATTGGGGCCGGGTGAATTGGCGGTCCAGGAATATTTAACCCAGATTCGTCAACGTAATGCGTCGGTTGATAATGCGGATGGGATTATCTCTACTATTGAAGAGGAACTGAATAACATCACCGGTACAATCAATCGTACGATTGAAATGATTGAGCAGGACCCAGAAATTCAATATTGTATAAATGGACGTGACCTGTCCCAGATTACGGGTAAAAAGGGTGAAAAGACATCTGCGCGTTTTCCGAACCTGTTGAACCAGGTGAAAATGCAGATTTCCCTTGCTGCCCTGCGCCAGGCACAAAATAATTATAACAAGAAATTTAATGCGGCAATTACCAGTGCGACCAAGGACGCATCCGCGGATTTGGCCCAGTATATGTGTCAAAAATTGGCGGCAACAAACGGCGAATTGGCCGGTGCCCCCAATGCAGATGTTGACACCCCGTTGGCGCCACCGTATGCGATCTCGTATGATGTTGGGGCGGGATTGACAACGGCGGCGTTACAGACCGGTGGGCACTCGTCGTCAGATGGTTTGAAAGTAAATGCAGATTTCAGTAGTTCTGGGGTTGACCTGTCGCAGTTGAGTTTTGGTTCAAAGCGTCATAAGTTCTCGGGTGCGGGATATACTCGTGAAGTTTGGTCGGTCTTTAACCGCGAGGAAAGAAGTTGTCATTTCTGTACCAGCACCGTGACACAAAGTTGCGTTACCAAAAAGAAGTCTGGGTTCCTGGGGATTGGTGCCAGCCAAACATTGGATTGCAAAACATCCGCCCCGGTTGAAAAATGTGAAGACATACCGATGTAAAAAATCCCCCTATGTCCACCCACGCAAACATTTGTTTGCGCGGGGTCCGTTTGGGGGATTTTTTATAGGGCATAGAGAATAGGGCATAAGGTATAGATAGTGGTTAGTGTAAGTGGTTAGTGGATAGTGGTGGAATACATAAAAAGTTATTAGTTATTGGTGTGTTTCTTTGTCATTGCGAGCGAACGCGCTTGCCATACGAAGCCTTGGCGTAGTGTGGTGGCAATCCAGTAAAATAGAATCAAATAATGTCCACCACCCCAAAACACCCGACACCCCGGCGCAGGCCGGGGTCTATTGTATTCCACCCAGATTATAAATTATCAAGAACACAATGGATACCGGCCTACGCCGGTATGACGAGAATTTTTAATTTTTTACTACTAATAACTAATAACCAACGACCAATAATATTACTGTTGTAATAGGGCGAGCATAAAATCATCTAAATCACCGTCCAGGACCGCCGTACTGTCGGTTTTTTCAACACCGGTGCGCACATCTTTGACTAATTGGTATGGGTACAGGACATAGTTTCTTATCTGACTGCCCCATTCAATTTTTTTCTGGGCCGCTTTGGCGGCATCCTCGGCGGCGGCGCGTTTTTGTAATTCCAGTTCGTACAATTTACTGCGCAGCATTTTCATTGCCATTTCTTTGTTCTGGATTTGACTGCGTTCGTTTTGACATGTGACGACCGTATTTGTCGGAATGTGTGTTATGCGGACCGCACTGTCGGTTTTATTGACGTGTTGACCGCCCGCACCAGATGCGCGATATGTATCAATCCGCAGGTCTTTGTCATTTATTTCAATTTCAATTGTATCGTCAATGTCGGGCCATACATCAACCGATGCAAAGCTGGTCTGGCGTTTGCCATTGGCATTAAATGGTGATATGCGTACCAAACGATGAACGCCGATTTCATTTTTCAGCCATCCATACACACGGTCGCCCAATATACGATATGTGATATTTTTTATGCCAGCGGTATCGCCCTCGTGTTCTTCTATGACCTCGGTCGTAAAGCCGTGGCGTTCGGCCCAGCGTGCATACATTCGCGACAGCATTTGTGCCCAGTCCTGGGCCTCGGTCCCGCCGGCACCGGCCTGGATGAATAAAAATGCGCCATTATTATCCGCGGGTTCGTGGAACAGCGTAATAAACTTTGCGCGGTGTGCGGTGTCGGATAATTTTTCAATTGCATCCAAAACATCTGTGTCGTCTGGGGCGATTTCATATAAATCGCGCAGGTTGGAATATTCGGATTCCAGCGACAGTAATTCGTTTAATTGTCGTTCCAGATTGGATTTTTTCTGTAATACGGTACGGGCAGAATCGGGATTGTCCCACAAGTTCGGGTCATTGACCGTGTCGTTTAATGAATCAATTTCGGATTGGAGTTTATCCGGGTCAAAGAAACCCCCTGACGGCAGAAATGTCGTCGGCGATTTGTGCTAAAACTTCATTTGCTATAATCATGGTTATCAGTCTAGCACGTGGATTTGCCCAAATCAAATGAATGTTTGCCTTTGGCGGGGAATTATGTTAAAATTACGCTAACGAGAGGGACTTTATTATGAAACATTTTCTGGGGATTTTTGGTGTAATTGGCGCATGTTTGTTGGGCAATGCGGCGTGTGCTGTGTCGGCTGGGACAGTCGGGACAAATAATTCGGCCCGTGGTGTATCTGTCCAGACAACCACGACATCTGGCAATCTGCGTGGCAGTGCGGGCCAGGCCGCGGCATATAAACAAAATCAGCGCAATACATACTATATGGTGACCCAGTTGGATGTTGATTCGGCGTGTCGCGAAAAAATATATGCCTGTTTGACCGATTATTGTGGCGATGTGACCGTCGTGCCGGGCCAGCGTTCGTCTAAGTGTCAATATGCAACGGAAAGTGAATTGTATAATTATGCTTTGTTGTGTTTGCAACGGGATACGGATGTGTTGTTGCCCCAGTATAATACAAATACCCGCACAGGGGTAAATGGTATGAATACGGCGGCGCGTTTGTGTCCGTCCTATGTCCAGCAAGAAGTTATGTCGTATTTATCAATGGCGAATATGGCTGACCAGTTGTCTAAATCGCATTCTGATTTGTGCCTGTCACGTCGTCAGGAATTAGAAGCCGCGATGGCGTGTCATGCGGTGGCGTTGGCGTATGGTAATGAAACATCCAGTATGCTGACAACCCAATTGACCGATGCATGTGGCGCGGGCGTCCCGGGGGGCAGTGCCGAAATGGTGACCCGCTTTTCCAATGCTGGAAATGTTGGTGCGAATATATGGGGATGGGCGGAAAAGATTGTCAGCCTGGATATGAATAAAAAGGGCGAAGATTGGCAGGCCGCAGTTGATGCCGTTTTGGCCAGTTATACGAATCGGATGAACCTGGCGTGTGGTGATAATTTACAACTGAATACGGTGTCGCATCCAACGGGTTCGTCGGAACCCAGCACTTTGCAAACTGCGGCGGCGTTGATTGTGGGTACTTCGTTCCCAACCACGACACAGAATATTGAAAATCCATATGAAAACTGGTCTGTGTATATGGAAGTGACATCTATGTCGGAAATGTTTGACTATAATACTGCAGATACCGTGGTTAAGGCGGCGTTGACCAATGCGTCTACAACACAAAATGCATTTTTAACCAGTGCGCAAATGGACAGTATGCAGACCGCATATAAGCGCGGGACCAAGGTATTTATTATCCGCGACAGTGCGCGATGCTATATGATTCCGGTTGCGGTATTGACCAGTGCGGAACAATCCTTGGTTGCGCAATCTTTTGCAAATTGTATCAGTAAGTAAGGGGGAATATGATGGATGTATCCCAGGCCCAAGCCGCGGCCGATGCTGCAAAGACGGCATTAGTTAACGCAGAAAAAATTCAGATAGAAACGGGTTCCCTAGAAGCGATTTTATCGTCACTGGGGGATATGGCGATTCGTTTTGGGTTAAAATTATTGGCGGCGTTGACAATTCTGACCGTTGGGATGTGGTTGGTAAAGCGTCTGATGAATGCGTTGCGGCGCGGAATGGAACGACGCAAGGTTGAAATGTCTGTGCGGTCGTTTTCGCTGTCGTTTCTGAATATTTTGTTTAAGGTTTTTGTTGTAATCATTTGTTTGACAACGGTTGGTGTGCAAATGACATCAATTGTGGCGGTGTTGGGGGCGGCATCGTTGGCGGTTGGTATGGCGTTGTCTGGGACGCTGCAAAATATAGCGGGCGGATTTGTGATACTGTTGTTTAAACCGTTTAAGGTTGGCGATACAATTACAACCGCCACTGGTAAAACAGGGGTGGTGAAAAAGATTATGATTTTCACGACCGAATTGCATACATTTGATAACCAGGTTATTTATTTACCGAATGGGGCGTTGGCAAATGGGGAAATTACAAATCTGTCCCAGGGGGCGATTCGACGCAGTGATTTGTTTATCAGTATCGCATATGGTGACGATACGGCAATCGCACGCAAGGTTATAATGGATATATTAAAAAAGGATAAACGGGTTTTAACGGACCCCGCACCGATAGTTTTTGTGGACAGTTTGGGCGACAGTGCGGTTGAATTGATTGTGCGTTATTGGTCCACATACGAGGATGTGTATGGCAGTACAATGGATTTGCGTGAAAAGATATATGCGACCCTGCCGAAAAAGAAAATCAATTTCCCATTCCCGCAAATGGATGTTAGGATTGTAAAATAAAAATCCCCCTATGTCCACCCACGCAAACATTTGTTTGCGCGGGGCCCGGATGGGGGATTTTTTAGGGCATAGAGAATAGAGCATAAGGCATAGATAGTGGTTAGTGTAAGTGGTTAGTGGATAGTGGTTAGTGGATAGTGGTGGAATACATAAAAAGTTATTAGTTATTGGTGTGTTTCTTTGTCATTGCGAGCGAACGCGCTTGCCATACGAAGCCTTGGCGTAGTGTGGTGGCAATCCAGTAAATAGAATCAAATAAAGACTAATTCCCCCACCCCGGAATTCCAACGCCAATAAATTGTCGGGAATTCCGCCCGCCCCACATCGGACTTGCGCCCTGGGGGCAGGGGAAAATCCCGCATTGCGGGATTTTGTTTTATAGAATTTTGGAAAAAAGTATTGGATATTTTTGTTTGTGGGGGTATGATGTAAACAGGTAATGGGTATGTTTGCCAAAATGGGATATTTTTCATATCATGAAAAATGCCCAGAAGTACCGAAAATCTGCGCTTGATAGCGATTTTGACATCGCCGAATCTAAACGGAGGTTTAGATTCGGCATAAATTTTGGATTTTTCAGATTGACAGAATCCCGGAAATATGCAAGAATTTGAGCGAGTAGAAATATTCAATTGAACACAGGATAAAACCTCCGTTTAGATTCGGCGGTTTGGGAATGTGTTCTGGGGGACAATAGGAAAAAATGGCTAAGAAAATAAATAATTTCTGGTCGCGTTTATGCGGCCTGTGTGTTGGCGTTTTTAGCGCAATATTTGGCGTAAATCGTGCAGAGGCTGCAGTAGCCGAGTGTTATACTAATTTAAAAGACAGAATTTTAACTTGTGCGGAACAAGGATATGAAGGCGCATTAGATGAAAATGGCAGTTCCCTGAGTGATAGTGAGAGCTATTATGATACTGTGACAGCTATTTATCGTACGGGTGTGAGTTGTAGTGATACTAATCTATTGCCATATACTTATGGTTGCGATTTTGACTCGTATATGTGCGTGGTTAAGAATGCAAATTGTACCGTTGATTATTGTATGGATGCGAATACTGATACTGATTCTGTGCATTATACATGTTCCGCCCGAGAGTTGTATGAAGGTTCTGCGGGAATGGGTGTTAGTGTTGTAAATGGAATGGTTGGGTACACAGGGCCACAGATTGTTGGGGCGGCTTATAGATGTAATCCGGAATCGCTGCAAATAGAAGTAGTAGCGTATTGTTATGATAATTATCATACGTTGTTTGGATGTGGGGGTGGTGTTGATGCAGATGGGAATTTGAAAGCGGCTTCTGATAATTCTTTGAAATTTACAGTAAATTCTTCTGGACAAATACAAAGAACTTATGCCGCCACCCTTGATAGGTATAATAGTGGATTGGGGAGTGTTCCTGCAAATGATTCAGCAGGTTTGGCCGGAGCTATGGCCAGTTTGGGGTATTCGTGTACTGGTTGTGCCGTCCCAGCAACAGGTGGGATAACGTCATCAGATGTGCAATATGCTGGTGATACGTCGGTGGGGAGTGTTTTTAATCCAGAAAGTTGTTATTTTTCAACATCTACAAGTGAATCAAGTTCAGACAAGTTTACAGATTGTACAGGAACATTTTATTATCCAATGTCCAGTGGTCAGGTTTGTGATTGTTGGTATAATCGGGGAATGGATGGATTGGCCGTTTGTTCATAAAAATTTTATGACATTCGGTGTTGTTTATCCGGCAGAGAGAATTTAATCATATTGATGATGGGGGATGTTTTTGACACGATTGTCGTAATGGTTTTAGGGTTGTATTTTTGGGGACGACAGTTATGCAAGATAATGATAAAAATCCTTTGGTTTCGGTGTTTGTGATTCTGGGGACCGATGAAAATTATAATCGTGCCATCCTGGATTCAATTGAATCACAAACATATCCGAATATTGAAATTATAAAGAATTCATACGATTTGCATCAGGCACACGGGGATTATGTTTTAATCGCAACCAGTGACGATTACTATGGCCCTGATACCATTTCAGGGTTGATGGCGGGGTTATTGGAAAGCGATTTGGATGTCGTTTTGTTTAATATGGAACGGCATATGGAATCGGGCGATGATTCACGGTGGTCCGATGCCGCGCGGCATTATGCGTTTCCTTTTCGGGCGTATGGTATTGATGGATTTCCATATATTTCACCACAATTTATGATGCAGACAAATTCTTATTTGGGGGCGTGTTTTTTGCGGCGAAATTTCCTGGTGCGACATAATTTGATGCGAATTGTGCGTCCAAACGCATTTATTCGCCAGGTTTTGATGCATAAACCGCGTACATATACAATGACCAGTTATATGGGGGTTCATACGGTGCGACCAATGGTGGGGGCGCAAAATGAAAATGATTATTTAACACAACAGATGGCTGATTTTCGGTTCCTGTACCGGTATGCTAAATCTTTGTTTTGGTTGTGGAAATGGCGCGAGCCGATTAAAAAATTGATTTTTGATTTTGCAACAATGTCAAATGTGGGAATTTTAAATAAACTGCGACCACGTAAATATATTTCGCAATGCAGTATTCACCTGGTGGATCATTGTAATTTAAATTGTAAATCGTGTTCCCATTTTTCGTGCCTGGCACGGGCGGGGGATTTTGAATTAAAATTGGATGATTTTCGTCGGGATATTCGTCGCCTGCATCGGGTGACCCGGGGACGGGTGCGTATTTTGGAATTGTATGGGGGTGAACCGTTGTTGCATCCGAATGTGTTGCCTTTTATGAAATATGCGCGGCGCACATTCAGACGGGCGACAATACGATTTATTACAAATGGTATTTTATTGCCACAACAAAAACCAGAATTCTGGAAAACCGCACATAAATATAAAATTTTGATTTCTCCGACCAAGTATCCAATAAATGTTGATTGGGCTTCTGTGACGGAAACCGCAAATAAATATCGGGCGGCGTTGGATTTCTTTGGCGGGACGGGTTATTGCCAGAAAACACTTTATCATAAACCGCTGGATATTCGCGGCACACAAAATCCCGCACTTAGTTTTATAAATTGCCAGCATACCGGGTGTATAAACCTGTATAAGGGACGCTTGTATCACTGTCCGGTGGCGGCTTATATAAAATATTTTAATCGCCAATTTGGTACACGATTAAAACTGACACCGATGGATTCACTGGATATTCACGAGGTCGGCTTGCGCCCCGATGAGGTTTTTGATTTTGTGGCGCGTCCAATTCCGTTTTGTCGGTATTGTATGTCGCGGGCAACAACACGTGGGCATCCATGGGAAACAACAAAAAAGGATATTTCAGAATGGACACTGCTAAGGAAAAAATAAAACATATTCCCGTATTTTTTGCAACTGATGAAAAGTATGCGCCGTTGGCGGCGACATCTATGGCCAGTATTTTGTTTAATACTGATTCGTTCATAGATTTTTATATATTGGATTGCAATCTGGGTGCGAAAACACGTAAAAAGTTTGAAATGCTGCACGAAAAATTTTCTAATTTTTCCGTGGAATTTATCCCGGTGGCATCGGACGAGCGATTCGCTCATATTGAATTGCGTAATTATTTAACCACGGCGTGTTTCGCACGATTGCTGATACCGGATGTGAAACCTGATTTAGGCAAGGTTATATACCTGGATTGTGATACAATTGTTCTGCAAGATATTGCACAGTTGTATGACCAAGAACTGGATGGGTATGCGATTGGGGCGGTGCCAGACCCAAATGTCTATAATGTGCCGGAAAAACGATTACAGTTGCATACTGGGGCGTTGTTGTCCGATACGCATTTTTATTTTAATTCAGGGATTTTGTTGATTGACTGTGATGTGTGGCGTAAAAATGATATGTTGCCAAAACTGATGGCGGCGGAACGGGTGACCGCACCGACACGTTACTATAACGACCAAGATGTTTTGAACAAAGCATTTGATTCAAATTACAAGCAATTGGATGTGCGGTTTAATGTGAAATCTAATTTGATTACTTTTTGCCCCCAGGAACACGTAGTGGTGCGACATTTTACAGGGTTTATGAAACCGTGGGTGCGTATGGGATTCCGCCAGGTAAATGCCAAAGATTTCTGGTTCTATTGCCAAATGACGGTGTTTTTTGCGGAAACACTGGTCGCCGGTATTGCAGAGGTGAAATCAGTCAATGTATTAAATGCGGGTTAAAACAAAATGCGTAAAAATGCCGTTTATGATTATGTTGTGCCATTGGGTGACAGGTGCTGTACAACACATTGCTTGAAACACTTTAACCTGCGACCATGGGGACAGAAATTACCGTTTGACTGGGTGTCGCACGGTACGCTAGAGGCGCGTGTTGATTGTGTGCTGAATGATTTCCAGGATTTCTTGGTGCCGGAACGATTGCGCAAAATTGAATATATTAGGCCCGAACAATGGAAAAATTGGCACTTTTATGATATAAAAACAAAAATACGTTTTGTGCATGATTTTCCACGGGACTTGCCGTTTGATGATGGATTTATTGTTGCGTTGGAAACAGTCACGCCAAAAATAAATCGTATGCGTGAAATTATGCGGTCTGGGAAACGGATTTTATTTGTCTATATGGTGGGGGAACATATCGCATCACGGCGGTTGCGGGGTGTGGTGAAAAAACTGCGGATGCGATTTAATAATGATAATATTGATTTGCTGGTAATTGAAAGCGGTGTAAAGACACTTTTCCCGTTCCGACGTGTTCGGGTGGCACGGGGAATAACCAAGTTTGTGGTGCGAATGAATTTGGCGGCGGTTTTCTGGGCGGATACAACACCGGAACAGTTCAAGGAACTGGCACGAATATTTAAGCAAATTCGTGTTGTGTGATGTGAAATAAATCCTGGACATTTGTAGGGATTACTGTGATATAATAAAAACAGACTAAACCATAACCAAAGGGGTAAGATATGAAAAAAATTTCAATGGCGGCGTTGGCGTCTGTTTTGGCAATTGGTGCGGCTTCGGCCGATTTTGTTGCGCCTGCACCAGCGGCGACCGAAAATGCTAAGGGCGGATTTGTCGGTGGCGCGGAAACTATTGTCACCGTAAAACAGGTAAATGAAATGCGTGATGATGTTCATGTTATTATGAAGGGGCATATTGTCCAGCGTACTGGTGGTGATACATATTTGTTTGAAGACGCAACCGGTTCCATTACCGTTGAAATTGACGATGATGACTGGCGTGGTCAGACCGTTCAGCCGGCCGATACCGTTAAACTGTATGGCGAAGTTGACCGTGGCATATTCAAAACAGAAATAGATGTAGAATATGTAGAAAAATTGTAAACAATCCCCCCAATCGGGGGATTTTTTACAGTGTTCATAGTTCAATACTTTTATTTATTGTGGGGCGTTTTAATCTGAATAATAACAATCCGTGGTATATGTTTGTTGGTATGTCCCCGTGGAATCGCTGTTCGTGATAGAAGAATTAGCGGGAATATAACAATCTGATTTTTGAACCGCGCACTTCCCGGTCTTTATTGAGATTCCGCTTGCAGATTCGCATTTTGTACATTGCCATTGGTTGCATGTTGTACCATCTGTTTCGGTGCATTTATTGTAATATCCGTTTGTGCAATCTGTGGGGCATGGATAGCACCCCCATTGGAAACACGTGTCTGTGGCTATATACATGCATACCATAAATGTACCCTCGGGGCAGACAGAAAATTCATCTGGTTGGTTTGAAACAGTTTGTCCAAGCGGGTCAGTATATCCGTATAAAGTGCTTGTTACTATGCATATAGCAGAAGCACCGATAATAGTTTTAATTAGTTTCATTTGTTCAATCTCCTGTTTTTTCTGATGAAAAAAACCATCAATTTTTTGATGGTCAGGAGGTTGACTACAATTGTTGGAATTGTGTGCTTATTCAATATATTCGCAACCCTCCTGACCCAATGGGTTCAGGAGTTTGTTTTTTGTTGAAACATAAGAACGACGCAATGTATGTGCCACAGGTATATGTTTCAACACCAACATAGGGTAGTCACACCCCATCAACAGAATTCCTGTTGACCTAGTGATTATATTATTTATGAAATATTTTTTCAATAAAACTTTGGTTGTTTTTTGGGGATAGTTTGTACTATAAATCATATTATGAAATTGGAATCAAATGGCATTTTAATCAGTCTGCGTCCCTTTAACGAGCGCGATTCGTTGGCGCATATTTTTACGCGTGATTTTGGCGTCTTGGTTGGTATGATGCGTGGGGCAGCGATGGCGCGGAAAAATCGCCCCTTGGTGGGCCAGGTTGGGGCGACCATATGGGGGGCACGGTTGGATTCGCAATTGGGGGTGTTTCACTGGGATGCAGCGCGAAATATGGCCGTGCCGATTATGATGGATTCGGCGGGATTAGGATTTATGAATTCGGCATTTGCTTTGTTGGTGGCATTATTGCCCGAGCGTGAAGCCTATGCGGCACTGTATGATGAAACGATTCAAATGCTGGCCGATTTGGCGAGGGGGCAGGGTAAGGAAGCCTATCTAGTGTGGGAGGTGAATTTACTGCGTGAATTGGGGTATGCGCTGGATTTATCACGCTGTTCGGGCTGTGGGGGGGATGTTGGGTTGAATTATTTGTCGCCACGGACGGGGCGGGCGGTGTGTGATGTATGCGCTGCGCCCTATGTAAATAAATTGTATTCTTTGCCGCTGAATTTGAATACAACACTGCGTTTTCTGGAAAGTGTATGTGCGCAACAGGGGGCTGAAATTCCAGTAATGCGAAAAATGATAACTGTTATATGATTTTTGGCGATTTATTCCTTGCGCTTTTTTGAAAATTTGCTATGGTACGGTTGTTCAACAGAAAAGGAGAAAATATGACTTGGACAATTTTGGTACTGGTATTGGGTATCGCATTGTTTATGTTTGGCGGTATGTTGTTGAAAACTGACGGCAAAAAACCAAGCACAGGCGTTATCCTGACAAAAAAAGCAATTAAATTGATTGCTGTTATTATGGTCGCGGGCAGTGTTTGCCGCCTGTATGTTCCATATTATCTGACAAGCGTGAATCCTGCTATCATCCAGGAAATGGTTGAAGGTATGCAGGCACAGCAAAATGCGGAAAAGAATAAAGCTATCCGTAAATTTGTTCGCGCAAAGGCAGATGTTATGATGGCGGATGCCCCAATCTTGGGTAATCCAGAAGCAACAAAGACAATCTTTGTTTGGACAGATTTCTCGTGCCCATATTGCCGTCGCGTACATGGTGATTTGGACCGCGTTTTGGCGGATCGCGATGATGTTCGCGTTGTTGTTAAGAACTTCTCTATCCACGGACCATTGTCTGATGCGCCAGCCAAGGCAGTTATTGCGGCTAAATTACAGAGCCCAGAAAAATCTGCAAAATTGGTTGATATGTTGATGACACGTGAATATTACAGCCGTGATGATATGAACGACCAGTCTAAATTGGCGGATAAAGTTCAAAAGAACGTTATGAAATTCGCCGCCGAAGCGGGCCTGGATACAGACCAATTGGCAAAAGATATGAAAGGTGAAGTCGTTGCACGTGAAATGGCAAACGTTCGTGATTTGGCACAACAGTTTGAAATCACAGGTACACCGTTCCTGATTATCGGCGAAGAAGCGTTCCCGGGTGCAATCCCAGCATCGCAAATCAACGCCGCGTTGGATAAATAAAAAGTCCCCCGTTCGGGGGATTTTTTAATGATGTGTTTTTTATTGTTAAATGCCGAAATAACGAATACACCATTCGTTGTCATTATATGGTTTTACAACTTTGTGTTTACTTCTTTTAAAAGCTGGATATTTTCCAATGGTGTCGTCATAATTTCCAACATATTGATAAAAGTATCCGTCTGTTTTTAATCTTTGTTCATCATAGTAATCGCGTGTATCATATACAAAATAAGTAGGTGCGCCCCAGTTATTTAATTGTACAAGCACGCCGTTATCGCGTGTTCCGAATGGGGATACATATTGGTTTTCAAGACTCAATAAACAGCCACGAGTAAAATCCGAGCCACATCTTTGTGATTCTAATTTCTGTCTGGGTATTTCGTATGTTATTTCGCAATATTTTTTAATTTTTGAACTTAACTGTTCAACTTCTTTATCAGAAAACTCAACAGTTTTATTGTTGACTGCTAATTTTTTTGATAAATCTGTGCATTTATCATAATTTGCTTCGGATGGGCTTTGAATCCAGGGGATTATGCCCAAAGTTGCAAAACTGACCGCAAAATTAGCCAATCTGAGTGGAAATAGTAATAGAGAACCAAAATTAGCTGGTTTAGAGTATTTTTGATTGCAATGCTTTTCTAATTCTTTTTTGTATTTGCTTTTACTTACATAAATGCTGCATGATTTATCGCTGACGGAATAATCGTTATATATGCTATACAGTTTTGAAAAATCATCTGCACTTATGTTCTTTTTAGAATTTAATGCGCGTAGGGTTTCAATCTGTTTTACACATTCTGTATATTCTGTATCCGTTTTTGTTTTGGTTTGTATATCAGAATCAATTTGCATTTGTAATTCTGTTATTTTTTTCTGATTGTCCAGGTCAGATTTTATCTGTTGTTTTGATAAACCACCACAGGCACACAGAAACAAACATATAATAATTATTAATTTTTTCATTATAATACCCCATTAAAACCATATATACCCCTGATATATATGCCCAAGTTTATTTATCTTCGTTTTTTTGTTTTTTCTTTTTAGGCTCAATAATATCAATTATAAGTCCTGTGCATAGAAATATGGTTGCAATCAAACCATAAATTCCGCCGTATATTTGATGCATAACGCTTACAGATTGTGCGTGCAAGTCGATTGCCATTAATAAACTAGTTAAGAATCCAACAGTACATATAAATTTTTTCATTTTTTACTCCTTTCTTTATTGTTTGTTTGGGTATAACTCTTTGCCTTTAATCCACAGGAAATTGTCAATCAGCATGCGGTCATTTGTACCGCACAGGCCCATAAAAGCATTGATGTACTTCATGAAGATTTCATAATTACGCAAATCGCTTTGTATGGCCGATTTGCTGATACGGCGATTTTTATATAAATCCTTAACTGCTGGATTTTCGTATAATTTATATTCCAAAATATAATCTGTTAGCAATAAAGCAACGTATTTGTCATAAATTGAATATTTTTTGGGATTTGAAAAGAAACAATATTTTGTAGCAAACGAATAAATATCGTGCTTACCTGCATGCCTGATAATTTCAACCGCTTTATAATCGCCTTTCTTTAGGGTTTTGTCCAATTCGTCGGCTTTTGCATATATTTTTTCTGCAACACCATATGTGTTCAAAATGTATGTGCTATAAAAAGCATTTAATATTGTGCTTTTTGAAACGCATATACCAAATGATTTATTGTTTTTATATTTTTCAAATAAATCTGTCAATATTTCGTCTTGTATTCGGTATGCGTCCCCAGATTTACCAGAATAGCGTTTTTTCAAATAAGACTGTAAAGTTTTATCTGTTGGTATCTTTATAGCCATAACACATCCTTTTGGTTATATAAAAAATGCCATCAGCGGAACTGATGGTCGGGATGTTTAGAAAATCATATATGCTAATGACCTTGCAGCTTTCGGACAGGCTATCCTATTGTATAACTGCAACAACCCGACCAAAGGTCGGGATTGGGCCACAAGGCCCGTTCGGATAATGGCATCAAAATTCAATGCCAAGCATATATGGGGTTTCTAACGCCCCTGAACACAAGTTCCCACTTGATTCATTTATTATTTTAACACAGTAATTAGTAAAAATAAAGGATTTTAACCCAAAGGAATAAAAAACTGGACACCCGATTTTTGTGTGTTATAGTTGGAACAGAGATTTTGAGAGTGGGGCGTTCCTGAGGACAGAGAATAATGTAATTAAAAACTGAAACAAAGGAACATATGATGAATAAATTGTTTTCTGCTATTTTTATTGTGATGGTGGTATGTGGTTCGGCTGTGGCGGATTTTACATATTCTGAAACAGAAACTGTCACCGTTGTAGAACGCATATACGAGGCACCAATTGCCCAGCCTGCACCGAAACCGACACCGCGTTTTGTGTCCAGTCGTGATGTTGTGGCAGCGCGTCCATGTGATAAACGTGCTGGCAATCCAGTTCGTGTCAAGACTCATAGCGAGGTCATAGACCACTATCAAGTTTATCAGCCTGTCACCGTATATCAGCCAATGGGGCACCAGGTGGAACGTCGTATTGTTCCAGTTAAACCATGTGGCAAATGTTTCTAAAAAAATCCGGCATCGCCGGATTTTTTATGAGGCTTGGTTTGGAATGTTATTACTTGATTTTTATCAAAAAAATACTATTATTACTGTGTATTCAGAGAGAGCGTCCCGCACACTGGGACGAAAAAATCCCTATGTCTTTATTATGGAAATAATTTAATATAGGGTGTGGTGCGTGGCCACAGATTCACTACAAATAAAGATAAGTCTTTATTAGCAATGAATTGTGTGGTCGCGCGAAAGTATAATATTAAAAAGGATTATAAATGGTAAAAGTACGTGAAAAAAAGCCGGCTGTGGTCGCGGAACAAAGCATGTCTAAAACACCGGTCAAGAAAAAGGGCCCGGCCCCAAAAACACCAAAGGCTATCAAGGGTACAACAAAACATGAATCTGATAACAATGATGAAAAGATTTACTTTATGGCCTTGGGTGGTTTGGAACATATTGGTCAGAATATGTATATTTATAAGTACAAGGGTAAATATCTGGTCGTTGACTGTGGTATGGGGTTCTTAGAAGAAGAAATCGGTGCTGGCGATGTTCAATACTGCGATACAACCTGGTTGGAAAAGCGCAAGAAAGATGTCGTTGGCTTTGTTATCACCCACGGTCACGAGGACCATATCGGTGCTCTGAAATTTATTTGGCCGAAATTCAGAAAGCCTATTTATTGCACACGGTTCCCAGCGGAAATTTTGCGCCAGACATTCCGTGGCGTTGAAATGGATTTTGATGAAAAACGCGATATTGTTGAATTTGACCACAATGGTGCAACACTGGATTTAGCCCCGTTCACGGTTGAGACATTCCATGTCACCCACAGTGTGCCAGAGGCTCAGATGCTGATTATCAAAACCCCTGCTGGCAAGATTTTGCATACCGGCGACTGGACGTTTAACGATGATATTCCAATTGAGGCCCCGACCGATTTTGCGCGTTTGCGTGAAATTGGCTCTGACCCGAAATTGTTGGCGTGTATGTCTGATTCAACCAATGCGTCGCGCCAGACCAAACAAACAACCGAAACCCAGGTTCGTGAAACGCTGACCGAAATTATGAAAAATGCCCCAGGACGCGTGTTGGTGACGGGGTATTCGCGCAGTCTGGCCCGTATGAAAATGTTTTCAGAGGCCGCGCGTGCCGCGGGTCGTGTTGCCGCAATCAAGGAACGTAGTAATCCAAACCCGGTGCCGTATGTAGGGTTGCCGGAATTTCGTGAAATGGGTATCAAATTCGGATATCTGAATCGTGATGATGTGTATCTGCACAGTGATATCAAGGATTTGCCGGCGGAAAAACAGGCGATTTTTCTGACCGGCTCCCAGGGTGAAAAGTTTGCTATGTTGACCCGTCTGTGCCATGGCCAGGTCAAGGAATTAAAACTGCAACCAACCGATACAGTTGTTTTCAGTGCGATTATTATTCCGGGGCGTGAACAGGATGTGTCGTATCTGTATAATAAATTGGCGCGTATGGGTGTGAAAACACATACTATATTTGATACCGATAATTTGCATGCCAGTGGACATGCCGGCCGACCGGAATACGAACGTTTTTATGATATGGTTCATCCCCAGGTTTCTGTGCCTATGCACGGGGATTATATCAATGAAATGTTAAATGGTAAAATGGCGATGGAACGGGGTGGTGCAAAACATATGATGGTGGTACATAATGGCGAAATGATTGCTTTGGCCGATGGCGCAGAACCATATGTTGCCGAAACAATTGAAACCAGTTATGTCGTTATGGAGGGTGAAACCGAACGCAGCGCCAATGACCAGGTATATAAGAACCGTAAAAAAATCGCATCCAATGGCGCGGTGTTTGTGACATTGCCGGTGGACAAGCGTGGTTTCCTGAAAGGCGTGCCAGAGGTTTCCAGTGCCGGAATCTTTGAAACGGATACGACTGGATTTATGAAACGTCAGATTCAAATAGAAATTACCAAGGCTATAAATAATCTGACTAAATCAGAGCGCAAAGACCGTGATAATCTGGTTCGTGCGGTCCAGGTTGCATCCAACAAAGTTGTACGCGCATCCCTGGGGGCGGATAAGAAACCCCAATACAGCGTCCACTTTGTCCAAAAATAAGAATTCCCCCGTTTGGGGGATTTTTTTAGAATTGGATATCTTCGCAGGTTTCTTTTGGTTCGTTCCAATATTTGCAATAGCGCGAGCCCAAAAATTTCTTTTTTACTTTGCCACAGGTTGTGTTTATGACGCATTTATGACATACCAATGTGTCCCAATTAAATGTTGTACTGACTTCGCGTATCAGGCTAAGGCTTTGGGATTTTGAATATCCTGTCATTTTTAATCCAATGATGTGATTTTTTACATCATCAATTGCGGCCAGGTTGCTGTTGCCACTGGTATAAGGCATAATAACCGTACCGTTTTTAATAGCGGTAGAGCCAATTTCTTCGCCGTCGTTTGTTGTGCTTTGCGGAATTGCAACAACCGCGGTGGAATTACGTGCCAATTGGATACAGGCACGACGTGATGGTTCGCGACGAGCGTTTTTATTATCCTCGGCTTGCAGTTCGGCTACTTTTTGGCCGACCTTTTTGAAATCTTCCAGCATTTTCTCATTCAGTTCATCGTATTTTTCATAATAGTTTTCCTTGGCTAATTGTAATGCTGCGGTGGCAATAGTCATTCGCATCTGTTTAGTCAGTTGTGGGAAACGACCTGTGCCGTCGCCAAAATCTTGGCGTGGGGATGTTTCTTCTGCTTGGGTGGCGTTTTTCCGCATACCTTGAACCGTTCGGCCGGTCATACAGTATTGTACGGTTGGGTCGGCCTCTATGGCTTGGGCGGCGTTATTGATACTGGTTTGC
Organism: Alphaproteobacteria bacterium; assembly: GCA_017463185.1. Taxonomy (GTDB): domain Bacteria; phylum Pseudomonadota; class Alphaproteobacteria; order Rs-D84; family Rs-D84; genus Enterousia. Next base: position 392 of record JAFTPS010000004.1, on the reverse strand, counting down.
AGTGTTCCTAATTCGGATTTAATAAATTGACGTTCTGAATCGTTCAGGTTTAACCCTGTTTTCTTTAGATATGTATCCACGTCTTCCAGATTGCCGTTCTCGTCAAATTCTACTTCCTCCCAGAATATGATGCCACTAAGAATACCAGCCAGTGGAACATTGTTTCTGTAATCATTTTCTGTGACTGCGTCGGCATCAACGCGACAGTTTGCTGATTCGTATGTTATATCGTCGTCATCGCTGGCGCCGTTATACTCACAAATTTTATATTCAAGCGATCTTGCACCGATGTTATCATCTACTGCGAGTCCGTTGCAGTTTTCCGTATCGCCACATACTTTAATCATCGCCTCGTTAGCAGCGTTTTGGCACTCTGTCAGGAAATTATTATC
>JAFTPS010000003.1 GCA_017463185.1 Alphaproteobacteria bacterium | reverse complement strand
GTACAAAGATGAAAACAATCAAATTGTTGATGCTGTTCGAGACTATTGTTATAGCACTTTTATTGATATGTATCGTGCAAGAAAACAGATAAACGAACTGGCGCATGAAATAGTTAAGTTCTGCGACCATTACAAGACACGATAGAAACAACAAAAACAATCCACCGCCCAAATCGGGCGGTATTTTTATGTCGGTATTCCCATGTAAAAAAATATGTACAAATTCATCTGAATATATGATATAATCCCCTTGACACAGGCGACTGTGTTGGGGCGTCGAAACCCTGAAATTTGCGGTGTCCGTGGGGACAAAAAATACCTCCAACTTTTTGGTTGGAGGGAGGCGAATATGTTGAATAAGCCCGCTATTTTCCGTAAATTATAGTTTCGAACCTCCAACCGTCCGACTTGTGACGGTATTTTTTTATACAGGGGGATTAGAAATATGCGACTAACATTTGGGATTTTAATGTCGTTGATGGTTGGGGCGGCACACGCAAATACCGACCTGACCGCGGCGATTGAAAATGTTCGCACAACATGTGGCAACATTAGTGCAGAATTATCAGATATGAAGAAAATGGCGGGAATTGCCACCGCGGTAACGGGCGTTGGCACGGTCGCCGGTGGTGTTGCACTGGACACCGGTATTGCCAAAACAATTGTTGATAAAGAAATAGAAGAATTAGAAGCCCAAATCGCACGCTTAAATGCGGACCGCGGTGATGTACCGATTGAACATTTGCAAATAGAAGATGAAGCCTTGTTCAAACGCCAGGTGACTGAATTTATTGCGTCTTATCAGGCGACAGAGCAAGAATTATCCGCCGCAGAAAAGAAATCCAAAACCCTGGGCAATGTTCGTACGGGAACATTGGCGACCGCCACAGCAACAAACATCGCAGGTGCGGTTATGTCTGGTACCAATCGGGTCAAAGGCGATTTGAAACAACAAATTGATGAATGTTTGGCATCGGTTAAAACATTATCAAATGTTCGTATGCAGGCACGCATAGACGGCAGTGCCACGGACACAGATTTGGCACATGCGGAAAATATTATTCGTGCGTGCGATGCATGGACCACGGTTGACATCAGTTCCATTAACAAACGTTCAACAGGCGCAACCGTATCATCTGGTATTGGTGCGGGATTGGGTCTGGCCGGCACAATAACATCTGCATCGGCAAATTCAAAAGATATTCGCAATGGTGATGACAAACAGCGGGAAAAGAACCTGAACACCGCGGCAAATGTATTGGCGGGTGGTACAACAGCCGCCAGCTTATCCGCAACAATATTTAACGCAACACAAATAAGTGCAATTAAACGTGCGGCAACCGTTGCCGATGAATGCGAGGGGGCGCTGAAATAAAATGAAGAAAAGTTTAATATTTGCAGGGGCAATATTTTTTACGTCTGGCATTGCGATTGCTAAAACAATTGGTTTTAACACACCAATAAAATGGAATTCAAAAGTTATTGAAGAGGCGTTAAAAGTTACTGGTTTTAAACCAAAATCCAGTGTGGGGCCCGTGTATAATAGAATACTTAAAGCGTTGTTAGAACTGGATACATTTTCGGCACGCCAGGCTGTTGAAGTCTGTATGGAAGAATGTAACAAGTCAAAGATGTTAAAAGAAGGACAAGGTAATAGTGGCAAAAAATGTCCACAGTTGTGTGAAGAATTTGCGAGTTCGTTGGTGATAGCAAATAATACTTTGTTGACCGGGAATACTGAAAGCCAAACCGTTGGTTATAATATGCAGTATAGTTGGAAAGGTGCTGCATATATTACCGGTACGCGCGCTATTGATAGGGATGTAATTATTACTTTTAAGGATGAAGAGCATAGTTCTAAGGAGTTTTGTAAGATATTGACAGCTGATGCACTAAAGCGTGGTCTAAAGTATCCTATGAAGTGTGGCGGTAAGTGTCAGGCTCTAGGACAAGATATAATTGAAGTTACAGGTAGTGATTATGCAAAAACCTTATACTACGAAGTTGGTGATTTTTGTGATGGGTTGTTTGAAAGTGCTGGTGTGGTGCATTGGCGCGTTCATTTTGATGGTACTATGGAAAAACTAAAAAATTAAACAGATGGTACTATAGAATTTGATATATTTTGAAATTAAATAACAAAAAGGAAAATACGATGTTAAACACAATGAATATTACTGAAATAATGCGATTGACGGATGCGGTTTATGAATGCGATAAATTGAACCACGGTCAAAACATTGATTCATTCAGGGAAATCAGCAATCCAAATCGTATTAAACGGTTTGTACGATTTGAAAATCGCACACCACACAATAAATATCAATCAGCCTTGACGGATAACTTGAAAAATGCCGGCAATGGCGATGCCGTTATTACAATGAAAATTGCCGAGCAAAATGGAAACTTTATTTTGTCAGATAGTGGTTTTATGAGTGCAACCTTTATTGACTTGTCCAAAGTATCCGATGAAGAAAAAGCATTTTTAAGCGAATTGATTCGCAATACAATGCAAAAGATGGAATCACGCAGATTGCAAACTGAATTATCTGCGACACAATCCAAAGCAGACAAATTGAATGCCGGTATTGCACAAATCCAAGATGCCGCAAACAAAACAAAATCTGGATTGGGCAGTCGCAACGTCAATGTACTTAAACAAATTATCGCCAAGGTCACAGAAAACCCGAAATAACCAAATTCCTGATTTTTTATGGTATAATTCACACAAAGGACAGTAAGTGGATAAATCAAACATGTTTCAAAAATTTTATTCTGCAATAAATGCTATGCGACATAAAATATCGCAACAGGCCGGCATACAATATATCAAGGTTTCCAGCATAGAAGAAATCAAAGATGTGCCAAAACTGGATTATCATGACCTGTCGGAACTGGATTTGCGTGGATACAAGGATTTGTTTGACTATGCCCCAACAGAATCAATGCTGCGTTCTGGGATTCGTGGTTGGACAACCAATGTTATATGGCCAAGCCCAGACAAAATGCCAGACGGATTTCATCCAATGGAAATAATGGAACGTGCAAAACGACCAAATACAAATGCCGGTGCAACGGGTCGCGGGATAAACATTGCCGTCATTGACAATATGCTGGATACAACAAACCCAGAATATGCCACACAAATAAAACATTTTGAGGGTCCGGTTGATGGGTCGCAAATACGGATGAACAATCATGCCAGTATGGTTGTTGGACATATTGCAGGTCGTCATACCGGCATGGCACCAGATGCGAATATTTATTTCTTTACAAAAACCACATACCAAGACCGCAAAAAGTTTGACCAAGAAATTTGCAAAGTCTTACAAAATGTAATCAGATTCAACAATGCCCAAGCCCCCGAAAACAAAATCCATATATTATCTTGCAGTTGGGGCGCACGCAAAAAATATTCTCCGCAAGTATATGAATTATTTGACCAGCTGGAGGCAAGCGGTGTAAAAATTTTGTTATGCAGTTCAGACGATATGGAAATTGACTATACTATTTCTGGGCGCGATTTTATGCCATGTAATAATCCCAACATGACAGACGTTCAGCCAGACGTACAAGCCGAGGGAGAACATCTAACATACATGTTTGCTAATACTAGATACACTCCCGACAAAATAGTTGGTATTCCAACAAATATGCGTACGACCCCAATGGGTGCAGATGGCTGGCAATACAATATAACTGGTGGCGAAAGTTCGGCCGCACCATACATTGCCGGTGTATATGCTGCTGCACTGTCTGGGAATCAACTGTTTATGACACGACCCGATTGGCAAAGCGAACTGAACGACATATTGAAATCAACCGCCACACAATCCCCAGACGGCAATTACATGATAAATCCAACTGGCATTCGTAATCGTGTTTCAGAAATCGTTAGACAAATGGAAATGGATTTGATAAAACAAAAATCAACCGCACAACATGAATAATGGTTTAACCCACACCGCCCAAATCGGGCGGTTTTATGTTTAGATTCACAGAGGTTACATCGTTTTTTATCGTGTTTTTGGTATGGCGCAAAAGCATTGGTATTTGCTGTCCCAATCAGGTAAAAATCCATTTTTTACAAAACTGTTCATCCACCAATCTCGTGATTTAATCAAACGTGGTTCGCTGCAATATTGTAAATCGTCACCTTGGGCACGTGCTGCTTCTATGTCTTCGGTCGTATTATGAGCCGCAATCAGCATTCCGACATTTTTAAATTTACTAAGTGCCAATGGCAATGTTTTTTGGTCCATATATGTCAATGTACCGTTACAATATGCCAAATCTGATTTAATTGGATCGCAATCCAAAATAGATTTTATTTGAATGCGTCCAGATTTAAAATACTTGGCATGTCGCACATCAAATGGATACTGACGAATGTCAATTCCGCGCGCATCCATTCCTATTTCATCTGCTTGTCGTACCAATTCCCCAACCGCAGCCCCACAATCAAAAAAAGATTGTGGCATTGTTCCCAGCCTTTGTTTATACATATTTGCCAAAGCATAGGCAGGTATTGAAAACATAATCCAGGGCTCGCCATCCTCGTCCAGATAGGGATAATTCAAATACGGATATTTTTTATAATAATAGTGTGGCATATACTATAAGCTCCTTTATATGAATCTGCTAGTTTGTATGTTTGGTAATCTGCCAAATAACCCAATTTGCCAACATCAATCCAAATGTCCCGGTTACAGTTATAATTGACCCCAGATTTTTTCCGGGCTGTGCCGACACAAATGGTATTTCTGATGAAAAAACAACCGGAAAATTGGCAATGTTTTGCTCTTTTACCATACGGCGAATTTTTGCCGCCAATGGACAAACGGATGTTTTTATAATATCCGCAATTCGTACATGCGCGGGATCGGTTTTCAGGGCCGCCCCCATACTGGAAATAAACGGGATTTTACGCGCGTTGCACCATTTATACAGGGCAATTTTTGACGACACCGTATCAATTGCGTCAATTACAAAGTCCGGTCGTACATCTATATCTGTATTTTCATCCCAGAATATATTCAGTGCCATAACATCTGTTTCTGGGTTTATATCGTGAATGCGTTGGGTGGCAATGTCTACCTTTGGTTGGCCAATCGTGCTGGTCAGCGCAAACAGTTGCCGGTTGATGTTGGTGGCCTCTATGCAATCATTGTCTACGACGATAATGTGGCCCACGCCACTGCGGGCCAGGGCCTCTATCGCGAACGAACCAACCGCCCCGCATCCAACCACCATAACGGTTGCGGACTGTAATTTTGCAACCGCCGTATCGCCAGCCAATAAACGTATTCTGTGTAATTTATCCATTTTGAATCATCCGTATAAAGTTTTTATGAAAAATATTTAGCATTTCTGCATATGTTGTGTGACGTATTGCCGCAATGTCTTTTACAATTTGCGTGGTGTCCGTCGGTATATCCATATCGCTTTCCACCAGAATTCTGTTCGTCGGCGTTTGTGCAATACGTACAATATCTTGGGCATTATGATATGAAAAGAAAGCATTATATTTTTCCGCCAACCGTGGCATGTCTGCCACATTTCCGGAATACCTGTGAAACAGTATAAATGGTGGCAATTTCTGCCCGCAGGATTTCATAATGTTCAGCATTTTATCCCACGCCCCCACGCAGTGAACGTGCACCCCGCGTCCCATTTGTGTCGCAATATCCAGTTGCTGGCAAAAAATCTCTATCTGTCGGTCCATGTCGGGGCGGTACTTATCCAGACCAATTTCCCCCACCGTCAGTTTTGGATTTTCGGCCAATATTTGTCGTAATTTATCAATAGCATTGTTATGCGCGTCGCCGATATACCACGGATGAATCCCAATCGCGCCATGGCCCCCATCGCGCACGTGGGCCACCACCGCGTCCCAGTCATCTGGTCGCGTTGCGTTATAAATTGTGTTTTTTCCGCCACAATAATGACAATGTGCATCAATATAATCGTTCATAATTTATATCATACCGCGGGGGTGGGGCGGTGTCAAACTTCGCGGTTGCGCGTGGGATTTTTTGGTGGTACACTGAACGGTGTCCAATAAAGAATAACAACAAAGGAAGTATTACAATGTTATTAAAAGGAAAAAAGATTTTAATCACCGGTGTTGCCAACGATTGGTCTATGGCGTGGGCAATTGCCAAACGCGCAGCAGAGCAGGGCGCGGAAATCGCAATGCCCTACGCAATGCCTGCATTGGAAAAGCGGGTGCGCCCATTGGCGGAATCAATTGGTGCAAAATTTGTCCAGGAATGCAATGTCCAGAACGATGAACAACTGGATGATTTGTTTAATAAAATAGAATCCGAATGGGGCCACCTGGACGGTATGTTGCACGCTATTGCTTTTTCTGACAAAAATGAATTGACGGGTCGCTATGCCGATACATCGCGTGATAATTTCAAAAACACAATGGATATTTCCGTATATTCGTTGGTTGATTTGACCCGTCGTGCATCAAAATTGATGGACAATGGTGGCAGTATTGTCACCCTGACATACTTTGGCGGGGAAAAATCCGTGCCAAACTATAATGTAATGGGTGTTGCAAAATCCGCCCTGGACAGCAGTGTTCGCTATTTGGCGTCCGACCTGGGACGCGATGGTATTCGCGTAAACGCGATAAGCGCAGGTCCGATTATGACATTGGCGTCCAGTGGTGTCGGCGGGTTCAAGGCTATGTTACGTCTGAACGCGGAAACCACCCCGTTGCGTCGCAATATGACATTGGACGATGTGTCGGGTGCGGCAATGTACCTGTTCAGCGACCTGTCCAGTGCTGTAACTGGCGAAATTCACCACGTAGATTGTGGCTATTCCACCACCGGTATGATTCCAAATGAAATGAAAGACATTTTGTTAAAGGAACTGGACAAATAAAAAAATCCGCCCGTTGGGCGGATTTTTAGTTGCTGTAATAACACGTTGATTCAAAACTCTGTGTTCCTGAACCAGAGCCATCTGAAAAATTACTGGTGGTACCTGCCGGCAACCAACAGGCAGTTCTATCGCTTCTATTGCCGTTACTGGTATTACCATAAACGGTCCCAGACGTTGTTTGGTGGGACGGACACTTCCCGCAATATATTGTCCCCGCATACGAAGCCGCTCCACTGGTTTTATAATACCCCGCCGTACAACCATAATGCGTTTGTGTCGTGGATGTGCAATACTCGTAACTGGAATCATCAACTGTTTCATATGTGCGTGTCACAACACCGCTGGAATTGGGACTGCCCCAATCCGTCAAATATCTGCTGCTACAACCACAGAATGAACACGCACTTTCCCCAGATGTATCGCAAAAATAGGAAACACCACCCGACGTACCCAGTGTACACGAATAATTATCATCATTTGAACAACTGTCCAATGTGGCCCCCATATCCAATGTACAATCACACGCAACAACCACTAAACACCCAGCCCAAGTACAATCAGAATAACAATATGTTCCAACGGCACTTCCGGCGGACACTTGCAAATACGCCATTGCGCTATTTACGCCCCCCAACGCCAAAGTCAAACCGACGATTGTCCTCGGCATAAATTCACAAATAAAAATCCCGGTTTTTCGCATATTTTGTCCCCCTTAGTTGTGCCGAATCTAAACGTCCCATTAGATTCGGCAGTTTATTTTATCTTGTACGCCACGTATTCTGCCACATTCAACCCATTTTTGCAAGTGTGTTTTTAGCACAAATTCGCCACAAACCACTATTCACTTACACTGCCTATTTTTTTACAATAAAAAAACGCCGCGCGGCGCGGTGAGTCTGGGTTTGCTGGGATTTTGTTATGCCGAATCCAAACGGTCCATTATTTTCGGCATTTATTCATATATATTCTACCGCGGAAATCGGGGCTTTGTCAATTGGATTTTATGCCGAATCCAAAGGACCGTTTTCCCACGGTCCCCCAAGATTCTAAGGAAAGGAGAGAAATCCGTGAAAACAATAAACAAAATACTGTGCGTGATAATGTTCGTTTGCATAGCCTTGCCCGCTGTCGCCAGTGAAAATACATATTTTTACGATGCGGATGGCAACGCTATCAGTACCAGCTACGACTATGTAGATGGTGCATATACCAGCGCAAATTTACGGGTATATGGCTATGACCGTACATGTGCATTCGCCCGCAGTGGCAGTGAAGGTACCCCCACCGCCGGCACAACGATTTACAGTTGTAATGGTGCGTGTACGCGCTATTCATCATCCACATATAACATAGTTGAAATTTTACCCAATGGTTCTTATTTTGAGGGTTATGGTCCAAATGTTGATGGTGAATATGGCGATGGTGTTTTTGCCTGTGATGTATCGGGCAATTGGGTTATGTTAGAGGCCGTAGAAGGCGCGTACACCAGCGGCTGTGATGGCCAATATGTATTAAACGAATATATCACATTGCGCAATTATTGTGGTACGGGCTATCACGAGGAAACCTTTGGCGATTGCAACGATTTTCATAACGGTTCCGCCGCCGAGTTTGCAATGGATCCATATTACTATTTTGAGGGCGGAAATCAGATGTTTAGTGACTCTCAGATAGCTTGCTATTATACAATCACCAATGCCGATGGCACAACCACCCGGGTCAATCAGTATGATGGTTGTGCGTCGGGATATAAATTATCGGGGACCAGTTGTGTTTATTGTGGCGATTTAGCAAACGGTGGCTATAACAGTGCCGCCTGGCACACCAGCAGCACCTGTACCCCATATTGTGACGAGGGCTATGGTTATAATGCGTCCGATGCAGCCTGTGTAACGGGTGGTGACGGATATGATATGTATAATTATGCCGGCAGCGAAGAATACGACTATCGTGATTGTCCAATAAATGCGATATGTGATGGCAATTATGTATATTGTCCCGCGGGCAGTTTTCCATACTATGTTGACGGCGACCCGGATACAGAGGTTGTTTGTCGCGATTGTCCCGGCAATGGAATGACCTGGGCAAACTATACAGCCAGCCTGTCGGATTGTACGGGGGTGTCTGGTACTGGCGACTATGGATATGAATGGGGCCAGGGCTATGCCAGCACAACGGATTGTTTGTACAGCGACTATTCATCATATGATGATACATCGTGTGTTGAATTTATGGGCAGCGATACCACCGGTACATATGAATATCGCGACGGCAGTGATTGGTACCAATGTACATACGAAGAATAAAAATGATAATCCGCCCGTGCTCAGCGCGTGGGCGGTAATCTTTTTTCGCTGTTTATATCCCACCATCCCGATTTTTATTCCAATACCTGATTCTGTAAATCTATCAATTTTTTACATCCCGCACGGGCCATATTCATCAGTTCAGTCAATTGCACGGCATCAAATGGATGTGCCTCGCCCGTGGCCTGGATTTCAACAAAACGCCCGTCGGCCGCCACAACATAGTTTGAATCCATTTCCGCGGTGCAATCTTCTTCGTAATCTAAATCCAGAATCAATTCGCCGTTCCACAGTCCGGCCGACACCGCCGCCACATTTTCACGAATTGGATTTTCGCCAATGCGTCCGCGCGCCATCAGCCACTTTACCGCCAACGCCATTGCGATAAATCCACCCGTAATACTGGCACAACGTGTGCCGCCATCAGCCTGAATCACATCACAATCAATTGTGATTGTATGTCGGCCCAGGGCGTCCATGTCCACCACACTGCGCAATGCCCGCCCGACCAAGCGCGATATTTCCGCACTGCGGTTGTCCTTCATAATTGATTCGCGTCCCTTGCGTACACCATTTGCGCGGGGCAACATAGAATATTCCGCTGTGACCCACCCGCCGGGTTTATTCTGCATCCGTTTCCAGGTTGGCTGATTCATATCCACCGACGCGGTGCACAGAACCTGGGTGCCCCCGATTTTAATCAGACACGAGCCCTCGGCCCACTTGTTTACCCCGGTTTCAATGGATACGGGTCGCATTTGGTCGTTTTTACGCATTGATGGACGCATCATAATAAATCCTTTTGGTACTGCCTAAGACCCAGAATACAAAAATCGTGCCGCAATGTAAAATACTATTTACCACGTGCGGGTACGCAATCATATAATTTTCGTTTTTATCGTCCCCCGATTTGTGATATAATATCGGGTATGAGAAAAAGAATCTTTTGTGCTTTATCTGTTTTATCATGTGTGTTGGCCACGCCCAGCCTTGCTAATTGGCAATATCCCGGCACCTATGTCGGCGATGGCTGGTACCAGGATGACGGCAGTCGTTTTGTTATTTCCGTCCGTGGTGGTGCGGCGATGGGCTTTGGCAGTATTAAAAACGAAGTTGGCGCAATATCTAACGAGTATTATATGAGCCCTGATGCATCTGTCGTGGTCAGCGCAACATATTATGATGCGTGTGTTGCTGATGGGGGCTGTGATGGCTATGTATTTGCGGGATTGGGCGAATTATCGGACCTGCCCGCGGGCGAAGATTTTGAAACTTTTTCATTCGCCGCCGGTGCCAGTATCGGTTGGACCATCCCGAACCGCCCCCAGTGGCGTATAGAAGCGGGCTGGGACCATATTTCCGAAAGTGAATATAACGCGTCCCCAATGTTTGACGGCGATTTAACCCTGACGGGGGGCGAATCTGGTGATGTTACCATCTCGGCACAAAGTGGGGCGGTCAGTTCCAAAGTCACCACTGATATCATCAGTATAATGGCGTTCTATGATTTCTTTGACGGACTGCAAAAACCAACACGCACGGTTATTCCATATATTGGATTTGGTGCGGGATATGCGGATACGAAAACGGTTCTGAATTTGTCTGACCCGTATGGTGACCTGTCGTCCCAGGTTGATTTGTTGCAGTTTGGTGAATTGGATGATTATAATGTGGTTCAATTCTATCGGTCTGAAAAAAATTCATCTAATGTTGCGGGGCTATTGGCGTTGGGATTGTCGTATGGAATAACGGAAACGATGTTTCTGGATTTTGGCGTGCGCGTCGCGTATATTCCAAAAATCAAATGGGCACTGACAAATGTGGACGATACACGCAGCCGTAATTTCTTTGCTGCTGAAAATGTCATTTATGCCAATATAATGCTTGGTCTGCGCTTTGAATTTTAATCTGATTGGGATTCTTTGTATAAAAAACCACCCGTTGGGTGGTTTTTTATACAATCCTGCGGCGCAGCGCACCAAATAACGCAAAACTAAGCAGTAAAACCATTATAAAAATAAATATACCTGTGGCAACCTGGTCATATTCGGCAAATGGCAACTTTACATTCATACCATAGTACCCAACAATCACCGTTGGTACGACCAAGATAATGTTCCACATAGTCAACCGATTGATGTTTGTATTGGAATCCATATTGATAACACTTTCAAATGTTTCTTTGATGGATTTAAGCATCTTGCTATAACTGGTCACTACCTCTGTTGCCTGGCCAAACTCAATGCGTGCATCTTCGGCTAATTCAGCGGCTTCATCGGTTTTTACGAAACCACGAACCTTTTCCAGTTTGTCCAGTACCGCAACATTTCCTTTAATACCCGCCATATACAGGGTATAACTGTTTTCTACCTCTAACAGGTCCAGTAATTCTTTTTTGCGAATACGTTCTAATAATACTTTCTTGGATTCCAGAACGCGTTTATTTAACGCTTTTAACATACGCAGATAAGATTCTGCGATATAGTACAATATATTTAAAATAAATTCTTCGCGGGATGTTTTCTCGGACTTTTTAATACGGTCCAGGATATCACAGCGTTTTCTGCACACGGTTATTACACGACTGGCTGAATATATTATAGACAATGGTTCGGTGTGCCACAGGGTATCTGTTTCGCGATTGATAATAGGAAAACGCACGATGATAACCTTGTAATCATCTTCTACCTCTAACCGCGGTTGTTCGTCCGGGTCCAGAATGTCGGATATGGTGTCTTCGTCAATCTTGTATTCGGTTTGCAGTTTTTCAAAATCCTCGTGGTCGGGATTTCCCACATTTACCCAAGAGAATGTCTTTAATTTTTCTGTTATAAACATTGCATTCTCCTTTTGGTTTATGTTCGCGTAATTTTATCGCAGTATTTTTCAAATTGCAATTATTTTGGGAATAAAAATTTATATCGTGGTCGTGTCCCCCGTGCTAAAATAAAAGGCAAGGGGGAAATATCCAATGCCAAAAATCAAAAACGATACAAACGCATTTTCAATCGCGCATTATATATTGCTGTTTCTGGTTGTGGGACTGTGCATAGGATTGGTGGCCTGGACATTGGTGCGTCGCAATAATAATGCGCCATCAAATAATGTTGCCCCAAGCATTACCCATATCCACGCCAACGACCCGTGCGCCCAGCGAATATCAAACCTGGTCGCGCAAATGTGGGCGTATGATTCAGCAAATGTCCCTGACAAATATTGGCGTATGGCCGATAAGTACATAAATCAACCCATAGAAACCAAAATCTATGGCATATGCAATGATGTTGCTTTTACCTGTCGTGTGGGACAATTGCGCCGTGAATGCGACCCGTGCGCGGTACCATCGGCCCGTATGCTGGCCCAGGACCAGCAAACCGCCGATATGATAAAAATATATTGTGCTGACGCGAACTAGTACTGTTTGCCGGGTTTAAACAGTTTTTGAATCAATTGTATTGCATATGGCGTATCAGTACGGGTTAAAATTGAGCGCAGTTTTTCCTGATGCTCCGTACTCAGAACCAAGCACCCCGTATCAACATTATATTTGTTCATACACCAATTTTTGAATGCCAATTGGCGTTCGTATAATTCCCTGCGACCCGCCACGGTCAAATTTGGGTCGTTGTGATGCATAACAAATTCATACACATCATTTGGATGAAAACCATACCCCGTCCCAATCAGGAAATTTAGTACCAACCCCCAATCGCGATACATATGTATTTTTTCCGCATAGTCAAACCGTGCCATCGGATTTGCCGACCATATATATTGGGCATAGTAGTATGAATGGCGGGTTGCTTCGTCAATCTTGGTATGAACGGGCTTTTTGTGACCGCGCCGAATGTGCATAGGCCCGGTCGCCAATTTATAGAAATATTCCAATTTGTATGCATCACGCACAATGCGGTTTGGACTTATGCCCGGAATATGATACTCGTGTGCAAATTTGTATGTTGTGCGGAACCCATTATCGCGCAGACTTTTGTCCAACGCTACTGCACTGGACGGAATGTCGGCATATGCATCAATTTTATACTGGGCGTATGATTCTGGTGTCCAATCCATCAGGTTTATAAACGTATCCCCATCCATATACATAATATTGGATTTGTCGTACAATAAATGCGGACGAATATCCGCACTGGTTATCTGGTCCACGGATTGAGTCAATTCATGGTGTGTAAAAATATCGCCATTTTTAATCATAACGCTAATAAAATATCACAATTTACGCATTTGTCAAATCTGAACCTTTAATATATACCCCGCGCAAACATATCCCATTCGGCCCGCCGCCGATTGACCAAGCCCCGCGATACCCGTCCACGACTTGTGTTCCAGGCTTTCCACGCACGTTCAGGATTCGGATACATACTGTTATAGAATTTTGGGTCATTTATATATTTTACCAGTGTGGATTCCTTGAAATTTACCACACCAATATTAAATGCCAATGATACCAAAGCATCATATTGATGCTGGGCCAGGGGCATGTAAATATAATTGTCAACCGCATGCGCCGCAATTGCCACATCTGCCCGTAACAGGGTATCAGCCGCCATCTCGCTCAGGCCTTGATTAAAATCCTCGCCCCGGCGTATTAAATGCCCATATCCAATCGTCGCGCCGATTGGCAACTCCGCCCCCGTCGGTACGGGTTGCCCGGTCGCATCGTCGTAAATAACGTGTTGGTTGTTTATTATTACACATCCTTCAACCCTTTTCAGGAATTCTATGCCTTGATTACTTACTTTCATATTTATATCCATTGTAAAAAAGCCCCCAGAAATTCTGGGGGGCGGTTAAAATAAAAAAAGACGGCACGCCGTCAAATTCATCAAACGTATTGTACCATAAATCACAAAAAATATCAATTACAAATTCTGGTCGGGGTGACAAGATTCCCTCGGTCGCAAAGCGACCTGCGGGGCACTCGTTAGCACTCAAACTGCGTTTCACTTGTTTTCGCTTACTCGTTGTCGGACTTGGCATTGCTGGCAATGCGAAATACCGAACTGTCCAACCCACGGATAAAAATTAAAACCGGTACAAGACCGGTTTAAATTTTTATGGTCGGGGTGACAAGATTCGAACTTGCGACCCCTTGCACCCCATGCAAGTACTCTACCAGGCTGAGCTACACCCCGACAACCGAAAACCATCTTATATCATAGTCTGTGAAAAAACAATCACTTTTTTTGGGAAAACACGCGTATTGCCGATGGGCTGGCCCGCGTGTATTATAAAAATGTCCGGACAAATAACATTTTTCAACCAAAAGGAATAAAATATGTCAAAAAATGAAAATAAGCCTTGTAAATGTAAAAACTGTTCAAATGTTGCCGCTGTGCCCTGCGACAAGAAACCAGAATGCGACAAAAAGACCTGTGATAAATAAACAATCCCCGAAAGGGGATTTCTTTAATGCTCAAAGTTCAATTTATGAATTCCACTAATATTCACTAATAAATTGCTCTTTAAAATAAAAAAACGCCCCAACTGGGGCGATTTTTTATCCAACCAATTTTTGCCAAAAGTTTTTCTTTTGTGGTTGTTTTTTGCGTTTGCGACGCTGCGCAGATACGGTTGTGCGTTTTGCTTCCATATGCTGGGCATTTTTCTTTTTTATATCCGTTGATGGGGCGTATGCGTTTAAAACTTCTTCGGTTTTATTTGTTTCTGGCGCAACGCGCTGGATTGAATATTGGTCAATATTCATCAGGCTGTCATCGCCAACAATTACGATTTCTGTTTCAAACTTGGCTTCCATCCCGGCCAGTTCTGCACGCTTGTGGTTTAGCAGATAAATCGCCACATCGGTTGGAACGGTCATAATAATTTTCTGGGCTGCCTTGGCCAGTAATTTCTCCTGTAAATGACGGAACAGGATAATCGCCGCGGTCTGGATAGATGGCACGACACCCGCGCCCATACAGTGCGGACACTGGACATAGGACGATTCCATAAAACTACTGCGCAAACGCTGACGCGACAACATCAACACGCCAAAGTTATTGATTTTTGCCACCTGGGTGCGTGCGCGGTCACGTTTCATAACCTCGCGCATTTTCAGTTCCAGTTTGCGGTTATTCTTTTCCTCTTCCATATCAATAAAGTCAACCGCAACAATCCCCGCCAAATCACGCAGGCGCAGTTGCAGAGCGATTTCCTCGGCTGCTTCCAAATTGGTATTCAGGGCTGTTTGTTCAATGTCTTTTTCCTTTATCGCGCGGGAACTGTTCACATCAATTGTCACCATCGCTTCTGTCTGATTTATAACCAGCGACCCGCCCGATGGTAATGAAACGTATGGACCATGCAAGCCTTCCAGTTGTTTTTCAACGCCGGCCTTGACCATCAAAGGAACGGCGGCATCTTTGTACAGCACCAATTGCTTGCGCGGGGCGCGCCCGTACATTTGCTGGAAATACTGTTTAGCTGCATCATAGGCGTCCTCGCCCTGGATGACCAGTGTATCTTCTTTGTCCGACAGGAAATCACGCACCACGCGACGCAGTAATGAATCCTCGGTATGAATGGTGACGGGGGCAACCGATGCCAGTGTTGTTTTGCGGATTTCATTCCACAAATTCACCAGGTAATCATAGTCCGCTGCCACATCCGCGGATGCCGCACCAAATGCAGCGGTACGCAGAACAACGGTCATACCCTTAGGTATTTTTAATCCGTGCAGAATTTCACGCAGGCGTGCACGTTCCGCTTTGTCCGAGATTTTTTTAGATATACCATAACTGTTGCGCTTGCGCGAGTTTGGCATCAAAACCGCAAACCGACCCGCCAATGACAAATATGTTGTCATAGACGCGCCTTTTTGGCCACGTTCCTCTTTTACACCCTGGACCAACAAAATCTGTTTAGGTTTAATAACATCCTGAATTTTGAATTCCCGGGCGCGTTTTGCAAATTCTTTGTTATCTTCGCCGGCACTGTGGTCATCGTATTCGGCGACTTCATCCTCTTCATCGTTTGGGTCGTCATCGTCGTCAACTATATTGGCGTGTGCCAATTCCAACAATTTTTTCTTTTGCTCAGGCGTTACCTGGTAATAGTCCGGATGAATTTCGGAAAAAGGCAAAAAGCCATTCTTACCCGAACCATAGTCAACAAAAGCTGCCTGCAAAGAAGGTTCAACGCGAATAACCTTGGCCAGATAAATATTTCCCTTTATCTGGGGTTTTGTGGTTGTTTCAACGTCAAAATCAGAAACGCGATTGGTTGCGGTATCAACCACAACTACACGTGTCTCCTCTGGGTGGACAGCGTCCACATATATTTTTTTTGACATTTTGTAATCCTTTGTGTTGTGCAATGTATGCAATGGAAATAACCCGTCCCCGTGAGGCGTCCAAGCCTATGCCAAGGGATTGCACCACGATAAACATCAGTGCACTGCGAATTATTGAAAACAGTGATAATACAAACACCTATATTAGCCCCATTATCATACACAAACCTTACTTTAACACGTGATTATACGTCTTCGCAAGGTATTTATTTTTTATTTCTAATTTCCGATTTCAGGCGTTTGATTTTTGCGGGAATTTCCTTGGCCTCGGCCAACCAGCGTTTCATACGCGCCCGCAACCAGCGTTCATAGATAAAAAACAAACTGCCAGCACCAATCAATGGCAACACATAGTAAATTATGCGATATGCCAACAATGCCCCAAATATACTGGCTTTGTCCACGGTATCTGGTAATGCTAACATAAAGACGCTTTCAAATACCCCAATGCCACCCGGAACTTGGCTGAAAACACCCATAGATTGGGCAATTACAAACAGACCAATAAATGTGCCAAATGGAATATTTACAAACGGTGTCATACAGAAATACAGTACTAATCCGGCCAAAACACTGTCCGTTATGCCCAATACAGTCTGGGTAAATGCCATTTTCGTACTGGGAACTTGAAACCGTATCTGACCGATTTTTACACTTTTTTTATGAAAAAAGATTGTCATCGCAAAATACGCTAACAGTGCCGCCAGGCAGATTATAAACAATGCATTCACACCCATGCTGGCCCCTATAGAGTTCTGGAACATATCACGCGGCACCAGGAAATATCCAATCACAACAATCGCCGAAGCACCCAGGAAATATGTAAATCCAGAAATTGTCAACATTTTTACAATGTCACCACCGCGAATACGCCACCGTGTGTAAAGGCGATAGCGAATAGCACCACCACTGACCACCGCGTGACCAGCGTTATTACTGATTGCAAACCCCAGCATTCCCGCCAACATCCATTTCCACCAGGAAACGCGCCCCCCAACATAATTCAACGCCAGGTAATCATACAGCGACAACGCCAAATACCCCAGCATACACGCCACACACGCCAAAATCAGATTGGTGAATGGAATGTCCAGGATTGCGTGTGCAATATCCCGCAGGCTATAATCACGTAATTGCCACCACAGCATACCAGCGGCTAAAATAAAAAAGAAAATACCTGCGTAACTAATAGCTTTCTTGAACAGGCGTTTTGCCTTGGCTGACATAAAAATCCTTTTTCAAGCATATAAGAATAATGATTTTATATAAAAAAGCAACCCTAAATCCAAATATGTGATTTGGCCAAGGATTAGATATAGGAATATAAACAGGTTGACAAATGCAAAATGTGTGATAGTATCTGCCGCGGTAATTATAAAAAAGGATATGAAATGTATTGTAATAATTGTGCCCATCGTGGCCCAAAAGCCGGTGAATGTACATATGGTGGTGTTTGCGTAATTCGTAATATGAACTTGCATCGTGACCCATACGCGACATCTGCGGTCAAAGTTGCCGCAACCCCAGCCACCCAGGCCAAGGAAGAACCAGTCTTTAACCCATTCCAGCGCGGTAATGGTTGCCTGTTATCTGGTTATACCCGCGAAGAAATCTTCGCCCACACCCGCTAAAAAAATCCCGCATTGCGGGATTTTTATTATTCAGCTAATGTGCCGACCGACATAGTAATGCGTCTGATACCGCTACTTATGGATTTTTCTTTATTTATCTTGGCCTTTAATATTTCGCCGGTGTGATATACGTGTGTGCCACCACACAGTTCGCACGATACATCGCCCGCGGTAATAACCTTTACCTTGTCGCCATATTTTTCACCAAATAATGCCATTGCGCCTTTCTGGACTGCGTCGTCCATAGACATTTCTTCGTGCGTGACGGGCATATCTGCTGCAATCCATTTATTCACCAGGTCTTCTACCGCTTGTTTTTCTTCCGCCGTCATTGCGCGCCCAAACGAGAAGTCAAACCGTACAGAATCCGGACTAACCTTAGACCCGCGCTGTTCAACATCTTCGTTCAGAACGCTACGTAAAGCCGCCTGCAACAGGTGTGTTGCCGTGTGTGCACGTGCCGTTTGTTGGCGCACTGCGTTATTGATAACTGGCTGTACTGTGTCACCAACGGATAAGTCTGCGCTCAAAATACCCTTATGAATAACTATATTATCCACGCGTCCCGCCTCCGATACATTCATAACGACATCATTCCCGCGTTTTAATTCCCCACTGTCACCAACTTGGCCACCCTGAGTGCCATAGAATACGGTTTTGTCCAACGCAACCTCTACCTCGTCCCCGGCATTTGCAGATTCAACAAATTCGCCACTGCGCAGAATGGACAATACACGTGATTCCATATCCGTTGGCGCATATTTTGCCGTGTCATTTGTCGCCGCTAAATCGGTCTGTGATTCCCAGAATATACGCGTTCCCTTGGTATTGGCGCGGCTGCGTTCCTTTTGTTCCGCCATAGATTTTTCAAATCCCGCCACATCCACATCAATCTTGCGGTCGCGCAGAATCATTTGCGTCAAATCCAATGGAAAGCCATATGTGTCAAACAATTTGAACGCCACATCACCCGGCAACACATTGTTATTTATTTTTGGCAATTCGCTTTCCAATAACTTCATTCCGTTTTGCAACATATCAGCAAAGGAATTTTCTTCGTTTTTGATAATTTCAACAACGCGTGCTTCCTCGCGTGCCAGTTCTGGATATGCCGTCCCCATTTCTGTAATCAGGGCAGGGTACAGTTTGGACAGCAATGCCCCCTTATGCCCCAGGATTTGTCCATGGCGCATCGCACGACGCAGGATGCGACGAATTACATATCCGCGGTCGGTATTGGATGGGATAACCCCGTCTGCAATTGCAAATCCGACGCTACGCAGGTGGTCCGTGATAACCTTAAAACTCGCGATGTTTTCCGGTGTTTCCGTCACGCCTGTTATATCGGACACCGCGCGTTTCAGGTTTACAAATAAATCAGTGTCATAGTTATCGGTCTTGCCCTGTAAAATGGATGCAAAGCGTTCCAAACCAGCCCCTGTATCAACATTTTGTTTTGGCAGTGGGCTCAGATTTCCATTCGCGTCGCGGTCAAACTGCATAAACACATCGTTCCAGATTTCAACCCAGCGACCACCGTCTTCATCCGCGCTGCCCGGCATACCGCCCGGCAAATCCGCCCCCATATCATAGTGCATTTCTGTGCATGGACCACACGGACCGGTATCGCCCGCCGACCACCAATTGTCTTTGTCCCCCAGTAAAATGGCATCTTTGCCCGCGACCTTTTTCCATATTTTTGCGGCTTTGTCATCACTGTAATGGGTTGTCACAACAATGCGATTTGGGTCCAGACCAAACACGCGGGTCAATAATTCCCAGGACATTTCAATTGCGCCTTCTTTGAAATAGTCCCCAAATGACCAGTTCCCCAGCATTTCAAAGAATGTATGATGGCGACCATCAAACCCTACATCTTCCAGGTCATTGTGTTTTCCACCTGCGCGAATACACTTCTGCACATCGGCAACGCGTGGCGCAAATGCGGGTTCGGTTCCCTGTAAAATTCCCTTCCATGGGACCATGCCAGCCACCGTGAATAATAATGTTGGGTCGTTGGGAATCAACGATGCAGACGGCACGATTTTATGTCCCTTAGATTCAAAATATTCTAAAAACGCTTTTCTAATATCATTATATGTCATTATAAATTTCCTTTTTTATCACGGGGCATTGTATAAATATTGCACCACGGTTTCAATCATATATTTTGGATTTTTGAAAAAATTTTTATGCGTTTTGTTCCTGCCCCGCCGGGGCGGCATCAGCCAATGCATTGCGTAAAACTTTGTCCAGCATTTCAATCACGCGCCCCAGTGTGGCTGCCATATCCTTGGCCGGCATTGCGCGTATTCCATACTTGTTTTCAGCCGTATCAATATCGGTCGCGATATAATTTACCCGATCCATATATACGGGCGCATAATTTTCACCCAAATGCCGTGCATATATATTTGTCCAGGACCACATTGCCGCATCAATCGGCGCACGAAAAGATAAACATTCCATGATTTTAACGATGTCTGGCATTATACGACGCAGCGTATTGCCCAGCGATTGCATAATATCCAACCGCACTATTGTTCCCGCCATTCCAATATGTGGCCGCACCAAGAATACATTTTCATTGTCCACCTGGTAATCATTGGGATTTTTCATAATGCGTAATACATCAACCAGACGCGTCCGCATCACCACCATATTTTGAATAATCGCAAAATTATTATTGCCAACGCGTGGTAAATCCAGATTCAATAAAACATCATCGTCATCAACAAACTCAATCCAGTCGCCATGAATATTTTTATTCTTTATTGCATCCAATATCGCCAACCGCGCCCCCAAAGTACCCAGCCTTGTCGCGCCATTTATAACATGTAATTTCCCCCGGTACCCATGTTTGCGAATTTGTCGCGCGGAAATATTAGTATTCGGATTGTCATTATATATAACCAGGTCAAATTTTTTGCGTATTTTCCCCAGCCCCGGAACAGAAATTGCCAGGTTTTCATTATTAAATGTGGTCAAACCCACAATAATATGCTGTTTTTTGCCAAACATATGATAAATTTTAAATAAAAGTTTCTAAAATTGCAATGTCTTAGTTGTTTGTGATATAATATGCATAACAAGGGGCACGCAAATGAAACCAACAATGCTTTTTTCAATCGTGATGTTGACATCTATTATATTGATGGTTGCATTTGGTTTGAACTTGTCCCCGGACCAGTCTGTTGCGGTATCCGCGGCGGCTGCACCCAATGCGCTTTATGTATGCCCAACCAAGTCCAGTATTTGGGACCCGTTGGCATCGGGCTTTGCACCATTCACAAAATATATAGTCATTGGATTTTTCTTTGCGGTTATAATGTTGTTGTTTTCGTGGGGCTGGGCAATGTACCAGAATTTGTTAAAGGATAAATTTAATCGCGACAGTTTCAAAAATCCCTGGGCTTTGACCAAGATAACTTTCTGGGCTTTTGTAATTGTTTTATTGTTGGTGCATACACCAAATTATTATCGTCGGGTCCAATTGACCGGTGTACGTGGGGACTGGGTTTTATGCGAATCTAATACCCCTGGTGCGCGTCCAGTTCGTGCAGATGCTGTGCATCGGTAATATGAATTTTGTCAATATTGCAGTTTTTTGCGGTTTTTTAATTATTGGCTTGACTTAAAGCGCGGAATTCTCTACGATTCGGACAAGCAGAACAGGAAAAGTCCCTGAAATGCTGGACACCTTACTAATATTTATGAAAGGAGAAACATATGAACAAACAGCAATTGATTGAAGCAATCGCAAACGAAGTAGAAGTCACCAAGGCAACTGCTGCTGCTTGCTTGGATGCATTCATCAACACAGTAACCAAAGTTCTGAAAAAGAAAGGTGAAGTTCGCTTGGTTGGCTTTGGCACATTTGCAACTGCAAAACGCAAAGCAACAACTGGCCGCAACCCTCAGACTGGTGCTGCGATTAAGATTCCGGCTTCTACTCAGCCGAAATTCAAACCAGGCAAGGCTTTGAAAGAAGCTTTGAACTAAATCTGTTTGATTTATGTTTGAAAATGAATCCCGGCAATTTTGTCGGGATTTTTCAGTTTGTATGCAAGAAATTAAAATTTTTTCTTTACATATTTTTTTATATTGAATACAATCAAACCGTCAAACAAAAGGAAGGACAAATGGCAGAAAAATCAGTCAAAAAAACAGCGGCTAAAAAAGCCCCAGCAAAAAAAACAGTTTCTAAGGCAGCAGCCGCCACAAAAAAGCCAGTTGCAAAAAAAGCCCCAGTGAAAAAGGCTGTCGCACCGAAAAAAGTTGCCCCGGTTGTTGAAATGCCGGCACCAATGGTTGCCCCATGTCCATGCGGTCATGACTGTAAATGTGGTCACGATTGCAAATGCCACGGCGGTTGCAAATTTGGTCGCTTTATTAAAAAATTATTTATCGTTTTGGTTATCTTTGCATTGGGGTTTGCGGCGGCAAAGATGTGCTGCTGTGGCAAGCGTCATATGCCAAAGCCAGAATTTCGTAATGGTTGCCTGGTAATGGAAACAGTAAAATGCCAGAAAATGCGCGATCTGTTGCCGGCAATGGATGTCAACGGCGACGATTGCATCAGTATGGAAGAATACAAAGCATTGAAAAAACAGTTGCGCCAGGAAAAGCGTGGCAATAAAGATACCGAACCAAAAATGATTCCCGCCCCAAAAATGGCAGAATAAAAAATCCCCCGAATGGGGGATTTTTTCAATGTTCAATGTTCAAAGTGCAAAGTTCAATTGCAGAATACATAAATCCCCTTCGCTTGGCGAAGGGGTGGATTGCGAACTTTGTTCGCAAGACGGGGTAGTGGTAAATATATATCCTTTGTCATTGCGAGCGAACGAAGTGAAGCGTGGCAATCCAGTAAATAGAATCAAATAGGAATGCATAAAACTGGATTGCCACGCTACGCTCGCAATGACAAATACACTAATAACTAATGACTGATGACTAATGCCTTCCACCACTAACCACTTACACTAACCACTAAAAATGCGCCCTTGGCGCATTGTTTATCCCCCTTGCACTTTGATAAAAGTGTGATATTATCCACGTACTATGTCATTAAAATTTAATCTTATTGCCACAGATGGCAACGCGCGTCGCGGTTCGGTTGAAACCGCGCACGGAACATTTCAAACCCCCGCTTTTATGGCTGTTGGTACCGCTGCCACGGTCAAGGCCTTGACTATGGACCAGGTTGCCGCCACCGGAACCCAGGTTATTTTGGGTAATACATATCATCTGATGATGCGCCCAGGGGGCGATTTGGTTGAACAGATGGGTGGTCTGCATAAGTTCGGCGGTTGGCATGGTCCAATTCTGACCGACAGTGGCGGATTTCAGGTAATGAGTTTGTCAACCCTGACCAAAATGAGCGAAGAGGGCGTACAATTCACATCGCATTTTGACGGTGGCAAGAAACATTTTTTGCGCCCCGAGGACTCAGTTCATATTCAGCATCAATTGGATTCTAATATTACAATGGTTTTGGACGAGTGCCTGCACTTGCCTGCACCGCGCGACCGTGTTGAAAAAAATGTTGATATGGTCACCCGCTGGGCGCGTCGCGGCAAAGATGCATTTATAGACCGACCTGGATACGGCATATTCGGCATTGTCCAGGGTGCGGACTTCCCGGACCTGCGTGAAAAATCCGCACGTGCATTGACCGAAATCGGCTTTGATGGCTATGCCGTGGGCGGTCTTGCCGTGGGCGAGCCTCAGTCCGTTATGTTTGATATGATTGCAATCACAACGCCATTGTTGCCCGCGGACAAGCCACGCTATTTAATGGGCGTTGGGACACCACTGGATATTCTGGGGGCGGTGGAACGCGGCATAGATATGTTTGACTGCGTAATGCCGACGCGTGCCGGCCGCACGGCCCAGGCCTTTACGCGTTCTGGCACGATGAATATGCGTAATGCCAAATTCCGTGATGACCCGCGCCCCTTGGATGATAAATGTGGTTGCCCAGCGTGCAAACTAAGTCGCGCATATATTCATCACTTGATAAAGTGCAATGAAATCCTGGGGGCGACATTGCTGACCCAACATAACCTGTGGTTTTACCAGGATTTAATGCGTGATATCCGTGAATCCATAGAGCAGGGTCGCTTTGCCCAGTTCAAACGCGAATTTATTGAAAAATATACAGGTGAAAAAGATGAATAAATCGCGCTAGAAAAATATTGCAATTTGGCGTAATAATCGTATAAACTCCTTTTGTAAAAACAAAGGGAGTTTTCTTATGGCGCGTACAAAGAAACAAGTGGAAGTTATTGATATGGGGGGCGTAAAAACAGTCGCCAAAAAACAATCTGTCATTACCTGGACCAAGCGTATAATAACCATTTTTACGATTATCTGGATTGCGTTGGTTGCATGGTTTCCGCTGCATATAAAAAATACTTATTCGGCGCCGATTAAAAAATCCATTGTTGTGTCAATGTTTTTTGACCTGCAAAAAGGTATTGTAAAGCAATACGAGGCTTTATTGGATGGTGTTGCTAAATCAGTCAACCTGGAAAAGCCAATTGCCGCCGCAATTAAACAGGTGAAAATGGCCGAATCCGCCGTTGACAAGGTCACAGACACCACCGCCGCGGCCCGGGCTGAAACGGCCAAGGCATCCGAGACCACATCTGGGGTTAAAAAGTTATCTGGCCTGGCCAATGCGTTTGGCGTAAAAACCACCGGCGTGGATAAGGCCGTGGCAGAAGTGGATAAAGGTATCGCCAAAACCAACGAGGCCATTGCAACCGTTGATAATACCGCCAAATTGGTAAATGAAAAACTGGATAAAATCCAAAATGATTTAACCAAAGTCGCCCAAACCGAAATAGATAAAGTCCTGGATGCGGCGATTAAAAACGCGCTGGATAAAAATTCTGGTGGCCTGGGGACAACATTGTTGACCAACTATGGCATAGACCATGTATATCCGTGGCGTCCGTCATCCTGGCCGGTTGCAACAAAAATCTATAACGAACTGTCTAATTCGGACATTACAACAATTACGGTAATCACCAACACGGTTGATAAATACTTCGGATATGTTGCGTGGGGATTGGTGATTGCGGCATGGGCGTTGGGATTGTATATCTGGTCGTTGTTCTTTAAGAAAGCCAAGGCAATCCTGAAACCATTTAATGTTTGCCCGCGTTGCGGCCACACCTATGCCGACAAACGTACCGCAATTAGTTTATTAAAGGTACTGCAACCCTGGAAATGGTTTTAATTCCTAATATGCCCCCATCGCTAATGATGGGGGATAATTTTATCTGTGAACAAAGAATAAACAAAACCGTCCATTTGGACGGTTTTAAATACTGGTGCGAGCAAAGGGGCTCGAACCCTCGACCTCAACCTTGGCAAGGTTGCGCTCTAGCCAACTGAGCTACGCTCGCATTGCGTGGTATATATTGACATATATTTTTATACTTTGCAAGTATTATTTTTAATTTTTTTATTCCCGTGATTTTGTGTTTTGTAAAAACATTTGAATATTTTCGGTTATACGGCGGTCGGTGGCGCGCCGCTGGGCACAGTCCCCACACTTATCGCACGGACACCCCAGGCAGTTTTCATTTGCAAAATGTCGCTGATATTCAATTGGTGCATCGCGCCCAATGCGGGCAAATTCCCGCATCCATTCGTTATATTCCACATCCCATTCCGGCCGCGACCCCAGTTCCTGCATCAACACCGACAGTCGCTGAATTGTCGCTATTGTATATTTATAGTTCGCTTGGGCCACATCGTGAAAATTAGACGCCGTCCCCCGGTACCGGTTATACAGGTATGTTGACTTTGGTACGGTTATCACAGACTTGGCCCGCAACACTGCCAACATAGTAAATAAAATATCTTCATCCAGTGGCATTGATTGCTCAAACCGCAAATTAGTCTGGTTCAGAAAATCTCGCCGATACAATGCAAAGTTCGCACTTTCGCGCTTGTCCGCGTGGCGCAGAATCTGTTGCTTGGCATATGGTCCACTATACAATTGGTCGTGATAGCCCAGTGAACTGATATATTTATCTTCGGTATTCAGGGTTGCTTTCCCGCCCAGGGCAACATCGGCATTAAACATATTCGCCGCGTGCAACATTCGGGAAAAATATGCGCGTTCATAAATTGGCTTAAATTCCGGCATTTTATCAAAATTGCGCAGCCGAAACTGCAACCCGTCAATGTCGGACCAGCGTACATAGTCCATTCGCGCATCCAGGAATGTTTTTACATATTTCGCTGACAGTCCCACCGTATCATCGGCATCTACAAACGTTATATATTTTCCCTCGGCTACTTCAATCCCCATATTGCGCGCGGCCGATACACCTGCGTTGCGCTGGTTTATCAATGTAATATTTGGATATTGGTCTTGGTATCTGGAAACAATACTGCCTGTTCTGTCCGTAGAACCATCGTTTATAACAATAACATCCAGATTTTGTGAGTTTGCCTGATAAAACACGCTGTCCAGACACGCCCCGATACAATCGGCACAGTTATAAGCGGGAATAATAACGGATAATTCATGCGTTTTCATCGTGTGTCATAGCATAAAACATAAATATGTTTTGTCAAGACTCGTAAAATCATTACGTTGCGTGTACTTTTTCCGCTTTACTTTTTATAAAACTTATATATAATCTGTGGGCAGTTAAATAAAAGGTCCATATACAATGAAATGCATTTTGAAACGTTTTAATTGATTCTGTGCGACCATCAGATTAAATGACGGACGCACACTTTATGCGTCCGTTTTTTTAATGTAAAACATAACAAGGAAACAAAAAATGTCAGAAAATACGACTATCTCTACCAATGAATTGACCGCACGCCTGCAAAAGGCCGAAAACATCCGCGCCCGTGACGGTGTTGTATGGAAAGATAAATTTGACCGTACTCATCGCATTGCCGACGCACGCAGCTTGGCGGATGGTGTGGCGGTTAAATTGGCGGGTCGTGTCACGGCGTTGCGCTGGTTGGGTAAATTGATGTTCGGTCGTATTTATGACATTGATGGAGAAATCCAGTTTTCTATGTCACGCGAAGAACTGGGCGAAGAACAATATAAATTTATGAAGGCAAATGTTGACCTGGGGGATTTTATTGGTATCACAGGTGAGTTATACCACACCACGGCCGGCGAATTGACGGTAAAGGTATCTGGGTATGAGATTTTGTCCAAGGCTTTGCGTCCTTTGCCGGAAAAGTATCACGGTCTGACCGATATGGAAACCAGATATCGTCAGCGTTATTTGGATATTATTGCCAACGAAGATACCCGTCGCACAATGAAAATGCGTTTCCAGATGTTGCGCCTTATCCGTGATTATTTGAATAATAATGGATTTACAGAGGTTGAAACACCGATTATGCAGGTTGTAGCCAGTGGTGCGGCCGCCCGTCCATTTATTACCCATCACAATGCTTTGGATGCTGATTTTTATCTAAGAATTGCGCCGGAATTGTTCTTGAAACAGACTATTGCCGCTGGATTTGACCGGGTTTATGAACTGGGCAAAAATTTCCGGAACGAAGGAATGGATGCAATGCACCTCCAGGAATTTACAATGCTGGAATGGTACGCGGCGTATTGGGATTATCATAAAAACATAGAATTTTCTTGGAATATGATTCAAAAAATCTTGATGGACTTGCGTGGCACATTACAGATTGAATACCAGGGTACAAAATTGGATTTTTCCAAGTACGAAGAAATTGATTATACTGCGCGCATGAATGAATTATTGGGTGTGGATATTCTTGAATTTAAGGATACCGATGCGCTAAAATCGCAACTGGTTTCCGCGGGTATGTTCCCGGCCGATGAATTGGAACCGTTAAAATCTGTACCGTCAATTGTGGACTATGTGTTTAAGCGTAAAATCCGCGACCAGATTGTTCAACCAGCAATTGTGCATAATTACCCGGCGTATTTGATTCCGCTGGCCCGTCGCAACGATGCGGACAATCGTCGTATTGATATATTCCAGTTGATTGTTTGTGGGGCAGAGCTTATCAAGGCTTATTCTGAATTGGTTGATCCAATTGTTCAACGCGCCGCATTTGAAGAGCAGGCCGCCAACAAAGCCGCCGGCGATGACGAGGCTTTTGACCTGGACGAAGATTTCCTGCGTGCAATGGAACACGGCATGCCACCAATTTCGGGACTGGGCCTGGGGATTGACAGATTCTTTTCAATCATCGCTGACCAACCGACACTGCGCGATGTAATTTTGTTCCCAATAATGAAATAGGGGCTAACTGGGGGATATTATGAAATATATAGAAACCGACAACCTGACAGCAGCGCGGGTTGCCGATAACGATCGCAAAAATTTGGCGGCAATTGATGCTGCCTGTGCCAGCGGTCGCATAAATGATGAAGCCGCCGCCTATCTGAAAATATTATATTCGGACAGTATGCACTGGTTTCGCGAAATTTTTTATGTCCTGGGCAAATGTTTTGGCGCGCCCAAGGCGGCCGTTATGCGTTATGATTATGCGAACGACACAGCAATTGATGAACCTATCCAGATTTCTGATATCAATCCATTGTCGCCATATATTGTACAACATCGTCTGGATGCAGACCCAATGCGTAATCAGTTCTTTACCAGTTCTGCTGGGCATAAAATTGATTTGGCTGTCTCGTCCATTGTTACTGTAATTGTTGGCGCGCAAAAGAAAATCAATCGTGCCCTGGACAAAGTGACTGGTAAATACTATGCCTCTTATGTTGACGAGGTTGCAGACACTGTTTATCGCGTTATCTCGTCGCACGAGCGCGAAGCATCCGCCCGCGCCATCGCGTCCAAAATCCGTGCCAAGTTAAACGAGCGTTATATCTCTACCCCGTCTGAAACAGTCCTGTCTATTATAGGGTCTGGACATGAAAAAATTGCGGTTGACCTGGTTCGGGCATTGGATAAAGTTGAACGCCCGCGTATGCGCCTGCAAGATGTTTGGCGTGTAAAGTGCCTGTTTGACCTGATACCCCAGGCGCGGACATTTATTGAGCGAATCCAGGCTATGATGCCAGACCGGGTTTTATCCGTCCGTGACAGTTTTTATAATATGCGCAATCCCCGTAATTATCGTGACGCTAAGGTAATAATAAATATCGGTCCAAACGCCAATCATGTTATCCCGATGGAAATTATATGCCAAGTTCGTACATTTTTTGAATTTGAAAACAAAACGCACGTTGTCTATGAAACATCGCGTAAAAAGAAGAGTGCCAAATCTGACAGCATAGAAGCAAAATTAGCCGATTATTATGAGTTGGGCGTAAAATCTTATAATCGCATGATTTGCGACTGCTTGGTTGATTTATTTGACCGTGTTGGCTGGAATATTTTATACAGCCAGGGTAATGGTGTTTCTATGTTTGAAGGCTTCCCCAAAGAATGTAAACTCTATTACCCGCAAAAGGTGCTGGATAATATTGTGGAAAAACTGGATGATGCCATACAAAACGAATTTTTCCATATCAGCAATGCACCGGCAAAATTGTCCCGCGACCAGGAATCAAAAATCTTTCACTTTATGGCGCGATTTGTCCTGGTTTCTGCTATGCCATACATGCAGCGTGACTGGGCAATGCCGTCGGACACCCAGGCGGGTAAATTATTTAATTTTGTAATGAACGAAGTTCAACGCTATTACAAAAAGTAATAAATCTGTGGTTGTGTACCATAAAATTGCCCCACTGGGGCGATTTTTATTCCCCTTGCATTCGTTCTATAAAACTGTCAAAATTATACCAGGTTCTTACAAGTCTCACGGAACCATAACAAGCATAACAAAGGATAACGATTATGCGTCAAGGAAAAGTAAAATGGTACAATGGTAAAAAGTGTTTTGGCTTTATCAGTCCCGACACCCCAAATGAAAACGGCAACACAGATGATGTATTTGTTCATTCCAGCTCATTAAAGGCCGCCGGAATTCGTTTTCTGAATGAAAACGATATCGTAGAATTTGAAGAAGAGGTCCGTAATGACAAACTGTCCGCGACCACAATTAAATTGATTCAACGTGACGAAGAAGCTGCGCGTCGTTTCCACGAACGCCGTGCCGAGCGTCGTCGTGCGGCCGAAGACCGCAAATCGCGCGAGGAAAAATCCACCCGCCGCGGTTTTGCATTTTGGAAAAAATAAAAAATCCGCCCAATGGGCGGTTTTTTATTGCTTTTTCGTCGTTATAAATTATAAAATAATAAAAAACCAAGGGATGATTTTATGTGGACTGCAATTGCAATTATCGCTGTTTTATTATTGTATTTTATCGCTGTATATAATGGATTGGTGGCGCGTCGCAACCAAGTACGTGAAGCGTGGGCAACCATAGACACTCAATTAAAGCGTCGTTATGATTTGATTCCCAATTTGGTTGAAACAGTTCGCGGCGCGGCTAAGCACGAAAAGGAAACTTTAAGTGCCGTAACAAACGCGCGCAACGCTGCAATGGCGGCAAATGGCCCAACCGGCGCAGACGCCCAGAATAAATTGACACAAACATTAAAAAGTTTGTTCGCTGTTGCCGAAGCGTACCCTGATTTAAAGGCAAACCAAAACTTTTTGGAACTGCAACGCGAATTGAGCGATACGGAAACAAAAATCCAAGCCACGCGCCAGTTTTATAATACCGTTGTAATGGCACTGAATACCCAGATTGAACAGTTCCCATCAAACATTGTTGCGCGTATGTTTGGAATAAATCCCGAAAAGCCATTTGAAATAAATGAATCTGAAAAAGTTGCGCCAAAGGTAAAATTTTAATATGCAAAATTTTACTCTGCATACTCATACAATCGGTTTTGATGGCAAAAATACAATTGCTGAAATGGTTGCGCGTGCCGCCCAGTTGGGAATGAATGCAATCGGGATTTCAAATCATTTTATTGTTCATCCTGAAATAACCAATGCAAAATTTTATCCGTTTTCTGTTGCTCGTGGATATAAAAACATATATTCGTCATCCTTTGATGAAGCGATAAAACTGTTTATGTCACATTATCAAGAACTGGAACGGATTGCCGCGTCCGCAAATATCCGTATCCTGCGCGGGATGGAAGTTGACTTTTTCCCATCCGTCACTTGGCGACGGGGATTTGAACAGGCTTTGAAAATTTTACAACCGGATTATTTAATCGGCTCTTGTCACTTTATAGAATATGACGGCGTGCTATGCAATGTTCATGATATGGCGAAAGCAGATATTGATACACAAAATCAAATGTTGCATCAATATTGGCAAAATGTGGCCACGGCCGCGGGGGCGGGGTTGTTTGATTGGATGGCGCATTTGGATTTACCAAAAAAAGTTGGACTTGGCTCTGAACCACAATGGGATGGTTGTTGGGCGTCTGCGGTTTCTGCAATTTCCGCTAATAAAACCGCGATTGAAATCAATACTGGCTTGGCGACAGATTTTTATCCGTCTGCCCAGATACTAAAAATGATTGCCAATGCCAATATTCCCGTTTTTATCAGCGATGATGCACATTCAGTGGACCAGGTTGCCCGTCACTTTGAAAACGCAATGGATTTCGCCCACAATTGTGGTGTGAATAATTTTATGACATTGGATACCATATTGCGATAAAATTTTATTTATCTAATACTGAAAGCTGATATTATACAGAATAAAAAACTTGATTTTTCAAATAAAAACATATAAACTAAGCCCCGCTGGGTAATCAGAACTGATTAAACGGCGGTGCATTTTTGGTCCCGCCCGCGATAAGGATTCTGTAAAATATCCGGCACCGAAAAACCAAAATAAAAGGATAAAATTATGGCAAGAGCAGGCGCAAAGCGCAGCACACGCAAGCTAAAGATTGGACGCTCACTGGGTGTCAATCTGTGGGGTCAGGCTAAATCCCCATTTAACAAACGTAAATATAAACCGGGTCAGCACGGTCCAACATCCCGTGGTGGTAATTCGTCTGATTACGCAAAACAGATGCGTGCAAAACAGACTTTAAAGGGTTACTATGGCAACATCGGTGAAAAGAAGTTCCATAAATATTATATAGAAGCCAATAATATGAAAGGTGACACCCCAGAAAACTTGATTGGTTTGCTGGAACGTCGTCTGGACGCGGTTGTATATCGTGCAAAATTGGCACCAACCGTATTCTCGGCGCGTCAGTTGGTCAGCCACGGTCATATATATGTCAATGGGAAACGTGTCAAGGTTGCTTCCTATCGCGTAAATCCTGGCGACGTTATCACCGTCAGCGAAAAAGCAAAACAGATGCCATTGGTTGTGTTGGCGTTGGAATCTGCTGAACGCAACTTTGCAGATTATGTATCGGTTGACAGTGCAAACTTCACCGCGACATTTGTACGCGTCCCCGCATTTGAGGATGTTCCGTATCCTGTTCAAATGTTCCCAGAATTGGTTGTTGAATTCTATTCACGCTAAAACCATATGGAAACAAAAAATCCCGGTGTTGCCGGGGTTTTTTATTGCGTTTTTATTATATGTTGAATATAATAAAACTGCTATGTTGAAAAAATTGTATGTCTTTTCTGGTTTTTGTTGGCGCATCGTCGCCTAGGTATTTTATGCGCCCCGAATTTTGGGCTTTTATTTCAACAAAAAATCATTAAAATTAAAATCAAAGAAAGGATAGCCTATTATGTCTGATAAAATTGTATTGACTGGTATCAAGCCAACCGGCACGCCGCACCTGGGAAACTATGTTGGAGCATTAAAACCATTGATTGAAATGGCGCAATCCAATAAAACATTTATGTTTATTGCGGATTTGCACGCATTGAATATTATTCACGACCCAAAATTGATAAAACAGCATACATATGAAATTGCGGCAATTTTGATTGCTTTGGGACTGGATTTGAATAATGCGGTTTTGTTCCGTCAATCGGACATTGCCGAAATATACCAATTGAATACTATGTTGATGAATGTCACCCCAAAGGGGTTGATGAACCGCGCTCATTCATACAAGGCCGCTGTTGACCGCAACACTGCGGCGGGCCTGGATGCGGATGCCGGGGTAAATATGGGATTGTACACATACCCGATTTTAATGGCGGCGGATATATTGCTGTATAACTCGGATACTGTGCCCGTCGGTGCAGACCAGAAACAGCACGTTGAATTTGCTCGTGATATCGCGGGATACTTTAATCATATTTATGGTAATATCTTAAAATTACCAGAACCTGTAATTGGGCGTGAAACGGGGCTTATACCTGGGTTAGACGGTCGTAAGATGAGCAAGTCATACGATAATGTAATCCCATTGTTTGCCCCTGAAAAGGAATTGAAAAAGAAAATTATGCGTATTATCACGGATTCTAAAACCCCTGACGAACCTAAGGACCCAGACACATCCACAATATTCCAGTTATATAAACATTTTGCGACGGAATCCGAAATTGCGGAATTTCGTGCTGCATTTGCAGCACCCGGTATGGGATATGGCACGGCCAAGACGATATTGTTTGAAAAAATCAATTCGGTATTGACACCCGTTCGCACGGAATATGAACGTCTGATGGCCAATCCAGCGGAAATAGAGGCAATATTAAACGATGGCGCAAACCGCGCCCGCGTGGTCGCATCGGAAACATTGGACCGTGTTAAACGCGCAATGTTGGGCTAAAATAAAAAAAGGGGGACAGCGATGAAAAAAACAGTTGTTTGGATTGCATCAGTAATAGGGCTTGGGGCGTTTTTTGCGCTAATACTTGGAACAATAGAGCGCAACTATACTGGTCCGCGTACAATTGCGGTAAATGGCGAATGTTTAACCACCGTGCCAAAGGACCGAACCGCAATAACTTTGCGGGTGACGGCTTTGGAGGCTTCTGCGGCCACGTCTATGAAAATAGCAACGGGTCAAGCCACAAAAATAACAGATTTCCTAAAAACACAGCCTGTGCAAATGCAAACAACCGAATTTAATTCATATGAAAAGACTGAATGGAATCGTGAATTACAAAAATCTGTGTCGCTGGGTATTGAAACCACAATTGCAATAGAGGTTTCTGCCAGCAGTATTGATACAATTGAAACAGTACTAAATCAATTCGCGGGTATACCAAATATCTATTCTGAAAATCTGCGTATGTTTACCAGCCCCGAAACGATGAAACCAATTCTGGAAGATTGCTTGGGTGTGGCTGTTGAAAATGCACGTGTTCGTGCCAATGCCCTGGCCGCTGGGGATGGTCGTCGTGCGGGTAAAATGCTATCTGTGTCCTATGACACCCAGACCAACGATGTTGCACGCCCAACGGCGGGTGTTTTGCGCGGTGCGAAAATGATGGTTGCGGAATCTGCTATTGATACCGGTGGTGGATTTGTGTCCAAAGATACCGAAGTATCTGTCAGCGTTTCTGCCGTTTTTGAAATAAGATAGTGATAAAATGAATGAAATCATTGCGGATTTTCTGGAATATCTGACTGGGACCAAAAATTATTCGTCCCACACAGCCGCCGCCTATGACATGGATATCCGCGATTTTATTTCTTTTTATGAAAATTATACAAATGCGCCCGCGCTTCCGCGCGATTTGGCCTGTGTGGACACAGTTTGCTTTCGTGCGTTTTTGGCAGACCGTGGGCGACGGGGACTGGCACATAAATCAACGGCGCGGGCATTATCATCATTGCGCGGATTTTTCAAATACCTGGCGAAACACCACGGCATACAAAACGAAGCCATAAGCCTAATTTCTTCGCCGCGCGTCCCACGAAAATTGTCTAAGGCCATTGAACCAATTGATGTGGAAAATATGAACGATGCCATCCGCGAACTGGACGGAAAAAATCCCTGGATTGCGGCGCGCGATTGGGCATTGGTTTTATTGCTGTTTGGCTGTGGTCTGCGAATATCCGAGGCTTTATCCCTGCGCAATCGCGACATAGCCGCACACCCCGATATCCTGCGCATTGTGGGCAAGGGCAACAAAGAACGCCTGGTCCCGGTTTTGCCTGCGGTTTGGACTGCGATTGATAGATATGTTGACGTGCGTCCGTTTGGAAATGCCGCGGACGATGAATTATTCCGCAGTGTTCGTGGTCTGCCTATGACGGCGCGTATGGCGGAAAAGGTTGTTGAAAACCTGCGCAATTATTTACAATTGCCAGACTATGTAACACCACACGCATTGCGTCATACTTTTGCAACCGCTTTGTTGTCAGATGGGGCAGACTTGCGTACCTTACAGGAATTATTGGGACACGCGTCCCTGTCCACAACGCAATTGTACACGCGTGTTAATATGTCGGAAATTACCGAAATTTATAACCACGCCCACCCCCGCGCCGACTAATCCCCACCACCCAGCTGGTCAATCTTAGCAATTGAAAAAAATATTTTTATGGCGTATAATATCCATGTCGCCGGGATTTTTCGGCGATGGGGTGTGACTACCTCTGCTTACGCGTCTGAAAATAAGCCTATGGCGCGCATGTCGCGCTGTTTTTAATTTTTCAGATGAAAATAACTCCTGACCTCCGGTCAGGAGGGCTGCGAATATATTGAATAAGCACACAATTCGTAAGATTGTAGTCAACCTCCTGACCGCTCAAAATTTTTTTGGGTGGTTTTTGTTTAACGCAAAAATCAGGAGATTGCACAACATGAAAAAACTTTTTATTATTGCAGGCTGCATCGTATGGTGCGCCTGTCCAGCCGATGGGGCATTAAACTGCTGCGCCAGCTGTCCCTATAATCAGACTGAATCGCAATGTACGGAAAATTGTTGTACAGAAGGCACAACTGTATCCGCCCCAGACGAAAATCACATTATTCTGGAAACAACAAATACGCTTACGGTGACCTGTGCCACCAGCAGGTTGCTCCACAATACAGTAGTATGCAGCACAAAAAATACCTGTAAATGCGAACAGGGCTACTATGGCACCCCATCATATAGTTTTGGACTTGTGATTGGGGAAAGCGGTTCTTGTTCAGGAACCTGTACCCGTTGTCCCTCATCTGATGGTGTGTATGGCACAACCGCTGCGGCTGGTGCGACCAGTATAACCGAATGTTATATTCCATCTGGCACAACTTTTTCTGATGATACAGGCTCTGGCATATATACCGATTCTTGCCATTACACGGAATAATAAATCCCCTTCGTCAAATGAAGGGGAATTTATAAAAGCGACAACTATTCACTAAAATAACAGGTTCCATACCCATCGTTGTCCCAATGGAAATTGCCTTTGCCGTCATTTAATGTCACGCGTGTATCATTATCACCCGAATTCGCATAACAGTCAGTGGCCAGGGTAGAACCGCTTGGGCTAGATAGCGTTTCAACTCCTAATGGATTGCTTACAACGGTTATGCCTGCATCTGCCAAAGACATACACGCATTACAACCAGAATAATTACCGTTATTATATGTTGGCGTCCCATAATATCCAGCGGCACATATATATACATCTGATGGCACAAGTGGACAATAGTTGCCGATTACATCTTGATATTGATAACATTTTTTTTGTAAATAACCGGATACTCCAACTTCATAGTGGGCACAGCCGCCATTTCTGCACAAAGTACAGCCAGAACAATTGCTAACAAGTTCAGAAAAATCACCGGTATATGTACCTGCTTCGTCGTGGTAGTCCGTATATAAATCCATATTAAAATCACATGTCACAGCTGTGCCATTCGTTGGGTAATAATAATCTCCATAGCATACGGGTTTGAATATGAAATTGTCATTGTCATCTTTTGGTAATATGGGTAAATTATCAGAATCATATATCCCATCTTGATTGTCGTCATCGTCAGCGCCAGATATATCAACATAGAAAGCTATATGTCTATAAACAGTTCCTGAAATTCCCGTGTCTGACATCACCAATAATCTGGTTGAGGTGGTATCCGCATCATCATTGCCGTCATCTTCTAAAAGTCGGCAGTACGCGGCATAACAATAGTCTCCGTCAGAATTTTTTTTGCCACCAATAGGTTCTGTATAATAGACAAGTTCGTATCCAGATTCACATTGATTGCAAGTAGAATATGCTGTTGAGTCTGTACATTGAATGCCGTCAGTTGCATGGCAACATGCCGCGTTTGAGTCTATTACGGCACAACCATCGGCGGCGTTCGCGGTATTTATAGCTACCGTTGCCGAAAGCAAACCGACGTTTAGATTCGGCACAACTAAGGGGGACAAAATATGCGAAAAACCGGGATTTTTATTTGTGAATTTATGCCGAGGACAATCGTCCCATTAGATTCGGCATAGTTTTTTACGCTCTGTGCCAGATATTATACCGCTTTGCGCCATTTTTGGCAAGCAAAAATGATAGTCTGAATTTTATCCGCGAAATATATATTTTGTGCTTGCACGAATCGGATAAATGTTATTAGTATGCGCATATCAAGTTAAACCAACGCAAGGGGGGCTGGCCGTGATTATTGGGATTGGAATTGATTTGGTTGAATGTGGGCGTTTCTTGGACTGGTCCGCGTTCAAAAAGCAACGCATTTTTACAAAGAAAGAATTGGAATATGCCGATAACGACAATGCGAATGCGGAGAAGCATTTGGCTAATTTCTGGGCTGCACGTGAAGCGTGTCTGAAAGCATTGGGAACCGGGTTCGGTGAAGACATTGCGTTTTCGGATGTATCGGTTGTTCATAATGATGCGGGGAAACCAGAAATACTTATTGCTGGCGGGGCCAAGGCTGTGTTAAAAGAACTGGCGGGCGGGGATGCAAAAATATTCCTGTCGCTGACGGACCAGGATGACTATTGCGCCGCAATGGTGGTAATAGAGAAATAAAAATCCCGCATCGCGGGATTTTTTATTGGTTGATGAAAGTGGAAATAACTAATGCCTGATAACCAATGCCTTTTTCACTATCATTTTTATTGAATATTGTGCCGCTTTTCATTAAATTTATAGTATATGAAACGCGAATTGATTGATTTTCTGAATACGGACCTGCAATTTATCAAGGGGGTGGGGCCCGTTCTGGCCGCCCGATTTGAAGATGTGCTGGGCGGGCGCAGTGTGCGTGATTTTTTACTGCATCGGCCATCATATGTTCGTGCACGCGGTATTACCGACAGTGTACTTGCCGTTACGCCCGGCGATACGATAACAATTCCATTATTGATAAAGTCCCATAAACCGGGGGGCAGTTTTGGACGTGGTCGTCGCCGTCCGACCCAGATTATATGTAATGACAAGCTAAACAATACCGTTGTTATTCAATTCTTTAATGCGAACTATCTGGAATATTGGTTAAAGAAATTGCCCATTGGCGAATGGCGGATGGTATCTGGAAAGCTGGAACGCGCATCACGCCCGACCATCAACCATCCAGATTTTATAGAGGAAATGCAAAATGCTGCCAAAATTCCGGCAGCCCAGGCAATTTATCCCGCGGGCGAGGGACTGACCCAAAAAATATTTGCCAATGTTCGCGACCAGATTTTTACAATTTTACCCGAAAAATTACGGGGCGAGCCGACCGAACGCACTCGTGAATTCTTTGATGCGCTGACCCATATACACTATCCAGAATCTGATGCGGACCTGGCACCAAATGCGACCTATATGGTAAAACTGGCATACAGCGAATTATTCGCACATCAATCAGCAATCTGTATCAGTCGTAAAAATCGCACAGATGAAAAAAATCGTCGTGTGGTTCGGCCTAAAAAGTATAATTTGTTGGATAATTTTTGGGCGAATTTGCCGTTTGAAATGACGGGGGCACAAAAGCGTACCTGTGATGAAATTTTTGCAGATATGGCGCGTACTACACCTATGATGCGTTTGGTCCAGGGTGATGTGGGCAGTGGTAAAACAATTGTTGCCCTGGCGGCGGCAATAAAAATGGCGGAATCTGGTGCCCAGACCGCGTTGCTTGCGCCGACCGATACACTTGCACAACAGCATTTTGCAAAATTAAAGCCTTTGTGCGATAAAATTGGCATAGTTTGTGATGTTCTGACCGGTCGCGACAAGGGGACCCTCCGGCGCGAGAAATTGATATCCCTGCGTTCTGGTCGGACACGCATAGTTGTGGGAACTCACGCATTATTTTCAACCGATGTGGAATATCGTGATTTAGGGTTGGTGATTGTGGACGAACAGCACCGCTTTGGCGTATCCCAACGTGAAGCCCTGCGTGCCAAGGGTACAAACCCGGACTTGTTGGCATTATCTGCGACCCCCATTCCGCGTACTTTGTCTATGACCATTTATGGCGATATGGATGTCTCTGTTATAAACGAGAAACCAGCCGGGCGTTTGCCCATTAAAACAACTAAATTACCATTGGCGCGTGTTGATGCATTGGTCGGTCGTATCGCTGCGCAAATCGCAACCGGGGCCAAGGTTTTTTGGGTCTGCCCATTGGTAGAGGATAATCCCGACAACCCCGCCACCGCGGCGGAAAGTCGCCATGAATTTTTGCGCCAATACTTTCCCACCGTCGGATTGTGCCACGGCCAGATGGATAAAAAATCGCGTGATGCGGTTATGGCAAGGTTTGCCGATAATGATTCCGATATGCAAATCTTGGTTGCCACCACGGTCATAGAGGTTGGCATAGATGTCCCACGTGCCACTATCATAGTCATAGAAAATGCCGAACGATTTGGTCTGGCTGCTTTGCACCAGTTGCGCGGTCGTGTCGGGCGTGGAAATTTGCAATCGTATTGTGTGTTGGTGTACGGATTCAGCACGACCGACGACGGATTAAAGCGTTTGGATGTTTTATGTGACACAGATGACGGATTTGTTATCGCCGAACAAGATTTGATGATGCGCGGTGTTGGTGAATTATTGGGCACACGTCAAAGTGGCTGGGTACAGTATCATTTTGTTGATTATCGTGAACATCACGATTTGTTCAAATTGGCGTCGCGTGCTGCTCGTGAAAACGCCCCGGATTCCTGGACCGATGATTTAATGTTTATATTTGACCGTGGGGTAAATCTAGGTGCCTAGAATATTGATATTTTTACTGGTCGCGCTTTGTGTAAATTTTGCACATGGCGCATCATTTGTAAATGATACGGAAACGGAAAATTTATTGACTGAATTGGTTGCGCCAATTGCACGTGCGGCCGATGTTCCCGACAATAGGTTCAAAATTCATATTATAAATGATGATGACTTTAACGCCTTTGTTATGGGGGGCGAGGATATTTATATTTACACCGGCCTGTTGACCCAGATTCGTACCCCCGACGCTTTCCAGGCTGTAATTGCCCACGAAATGGGGCACACATTGGGGGGGCATATGGCACAAATGTCCGCACGAATGGATGCCGAATTGCGTCGTACTATGCTGATTCAGGCGTTGGGGGTGGGGCTTATGGTCGCTGGTGGAAATCCGTCATTGGGGGCAGGGGTATTGGCTGGTTCGTCTGGTGTTGCACAGCAATCTATGTTGGCGTTTTCCCGTGACGAAGAACGCATAGCCGACAATCTGGGGGTGGATTTAATGGTGCGGGCTGGACTGAACCCGAACGGATTTATCACGGTGTTTGAACAAATGCGGGATTTAACCGGTGCGGCGGAATCACGCGTAAATCCAAATCGTGTAAACCACCCATTGACAACCGAACGATTAAACAATGTTCGTGCCCGTATTGCGAACATTGCACCCGATTATGTGGCGGACGCTGCGCAAGGGGAACGTTGGACACGCGCATATGAATTGGTACGCGCTAAATTGGTGGGCTATCTGGATACCCCGTCGCGTGTGCGTGAACTGTATCCGTATTCGGATAAATCTGACCCAGCATTGTATGCGCGCGCGATTGCCAATATGCGTGGTGGGAATCTGGACGGTGCGCTTGTTGGAATCAGAACATTGATTGCTCGTAATCCTAAGAACCCATATTTTTATGAATTATTGGGTGATATAGAATATCAGTTTGGCCATTATGATGACAGTATTTCTGCATATGAAAAATCTTTATCCCTGTCGGATGAAGCACCCCAAATTCAAACGGCCCTGGCCCTGGTTCTGACCGAACGAAAACGCCCCGATGATATTTACCGTGCAATTGAATTATGCAAGCGTGCATTATTACACGCCCCCGCACCATTTACATATTGGGTTTTGTCGCGTGCCTATGGCGATATGGACCCAGGACGTGCCGATTGGGCTATGGCGGAATTTTATGCCGCCCAGGGCGACACGACTCGCGCCAAACAATACGCCACCCGCGCCCAGAAAAAATTAAAAAAGTCCACCCCCGAATATATCAAAACCACCGACATATTACGGTAAATTTTGTTGAACTTATCTGTTTAATATTGCATAATGATAATGTCACGGTGTTTTGTCGTGATGAGGCGTCAGAACCTCTGCCAACGCATCGGAAAACATACTTATGACGCACGATGTGTGTTATTTTTTATTATTCCGATGAAAAACTCCTGACCCAGTGTCAGGAGGGTTGCGAATATATTGAATAAGCACGCAATTCGTTGGATTGTTCTGAACCTCCTGACCGCTCAAAATTTTTGGGTGGTTTTTGTTTAACACAAAATCAGGAGATTGAACAAAATGAAAAAAATTTTTATTTATTGTGCTATTGGTATATTGACACTGGAACCCGGACGTGGATTGGCCGTAACGGCCTATTGTTCTCAGGTTGCGGACACAACGCTTTGCCCAACATCATCAACCCAAATGACTGGCGTGAATGCTCTGGATGGAACTATGCCGGGGTGTACTATATTGGGACTCAGCAAACAATGTTGGTCTAACGGCACAGATTATGCAACATGGTACACGTGCAATAGTTGCGAAGTTGGCTATACCAGAACGCAGACCAGTGCCACTTTTAGGTGTGGCAGTTCTAGCTCTACTATGACATACTATTACTGTAAACAAGATTGCAACGGTTGCACCGATTGTACATCGGACGCATATTGGTCTGCGGGTAATACGGGTTATCAAAAGAAAGTCACCCGAACATGTGATTGCAATACATGTTATTCATCCACGTCCTATCGTTGTGCCGCGGGATATTACGGCAGTTCTACAAACGGTACATCTGGGTGCACAATTTGTCCATCAGACAACTCAATGACTGGAACGTCCGCCGCGGGCAGTACATCAATCACATCGTGCTATATTGTCGTCGGGGATCAAATGGAAGATTCCACGGGCACTTATGAATATACCAGTAATTGTTATTACACAAATTAAATAAATCCCCCAATTGGGGGGATTTTTATATCATCGGTGGGAAACATTCGCCATTGCTTTCTGCACAACAGGCAAATGTGCCATCGCCCATATCAGTCAGTGTTTCACCCGTGCAACATCCATCCATATCGGGCGCATTTCCGTCGGCACAGGTATCAACTTCCTCTGTTATAACTGTTTCTTCGGCTGATACAACGGTGGGGGTATCGGTTTCATATTCTGTATCCGCAACAAACATTTTTTCCTGTTGCGATACATTATATGTCGGTTTGCTGGCCAGTATTTCTTCCTCGCTTGGGATTACAACTGGCTCTTCGTCCAGAAATGGCGACACGGTCGGCACGGTTGGAATTACCGCAACAGGTGTTTCTTCGGCCACCGCTGGTGTGACGGGCACTGTTTCCACAACTGCCTGGGCCACCTGGATATCATCATTGGCTGGGGTGACTGGGATTGATTCAATTTCCCCCACAACAACTTCTGGCTCAACAGGTTCTGGTTCAACAGCTGGCGCGGTGGGGGACTCCACAGACACGGTTTCCGCAACCGGCGCGGCTTCAATAAACGGTGTTGGGGCTTCGGCGGTTGTTGTGTCCGCAACTGATGTGGGGGCCTCTGTCGTCGCCACGGGCTGAGTTTTTGCCCCCAGTTCAGGCACAGTATCATTTGTTGATTTTTGGTACAACCACAGTGTAAATATAGACAGCGCAATCAACACAATCAGCAACACATAATAAATCATAGCGGGTTTACGTTGTTGCACGGGTGCTGCGGGTGCGACGGACGTGCCACTGATTGGGGATACGGGACGAAAGTCCGACGAAATCGGTGCAGGTGCCACATCTGGCACCGTTGATACGGGGGCAACTGGCGCGGGCGCATTTTGCGGTATGGGGTGTGGTGCTGGTACTTCGTC
Source organism: Alphaproteobacteria bacterium (assembly GCA_017463185.1). GTDB lineage: Bacteria > Pseudomonadota > Alphaproteobacteria > Rs-D84 > Rs-D84 > Enterousia. The sequence goes on along the minus strand of JAFTPS010000003.1, from coordinate 94,734 downwards.
CACAATTGGGGTCGGGACAAAGGTTTCAGCTGTCACAGGCGCATCAACTGTGGTAATGGTGTCCAGCACAGGCGCGTCAATTGGCGCAAAATCAGACACAGGCGCAGTTGACGTTGGTGGCGAGAATGACAATGGTTGTACTGGTGCAGGCTCAGAATACACATCTGCGATTGGCGCAACTGGTGTCGGCTGAACAGGTGCAGGCGCGTCAAACTCAATCGGTTTGAATGCAATTTCTTCATCCAAAATTTCTGGGTCTTTGTCAAACAGTGGTTTTACTTCATCGTCAGCCATATCATCTGCCTTTGGTTCATTTGGTTGTGCTGGGATAATTTCTGTAAATTGTGGGGCGGTCGCCATTGGTACTGGGGCGGGGTCAACCGGGGCGATATCGTTCCTTACCATCCGCACCGGCAGGTTTTCGCTATCTTTTTTCAGCATTGCCAAAATAGCGTCCGCCACATCAATTTCTTCTTCGGCAGCGGCAAGTCTGTGCTGTGCATTTTCCAATCGTTTTCTTGCCCGCACCAATTTAGCATTTGTTGCATCAATCTGTGATTCTGTCCGCAATATTTTTGCCGCGGATTGCTTTGTAGGCTCTTTGCCGATTTCGCGCCGCTGTGCCCCCAGTCTGGTACGTAGTGTTTTCAGACGCGCCTGTAATTCAGAAATAGTCTCATTTGTTTTTTCAATAGTTGTACGGGCTTTTGATATTGTATCAATTGCCGCACTTTTGCGTTCATTTGCCGCGCGTATTGCCGCCGCATTTTTGAAAGATTCCAGTTCCGCCAACGCGCCCGCTAAGTCCGCACCATTATTGTATGCGCCAATCAGATTGTCGTATTCCGCCAATCCTGCATATTCAATATCCATTTTTTGATATTTATTGTCCTTTTTCGGACGGACGGTTTCCAAATCCACGCCATAGTCATTCATCAAAATATCATCCCATTTGCGGTCGCCAACGGGATTTATTACCAGTAAAACATTGGGCTTTTGCGGCGCATCGGTGGAATCCAGGATAAATACTAATTTATCATCCGCGTCATAGTACGCACGAAACACATTGCCCGAAATGTTATATTCGGTTGCGGTCAATGGCGCGATGTAAATTTCTCTCTCGTTCGGCATAATATTCCCCTCGTGCGCGATTATTTTTTCTTGGGTGGCGTAAATTGATATGCCTGTTTACAGTGTTCATAGCAATAAGGCTTGCCAACAAACACCGTTTCACCACAGAAATGAAAGTGTTCTGAATCCGGGTCACCAATTGGCCAACGGCACTGATTCGGTTTCAGATTTGCCATTTCCAATGAATGTTGAATAATCCGCTGATGCATCGCCAGTGTTTTCGCGTTCGCCTTGCTTTCCTTGGGCGTTGCCTCTTTCTTTGTGGTGGCCTTAGCCGTTGTGGCTTTTGCAGCCGGCTTTTTTTGCGTAGCCACTTTTTTAGCAGGGGCCTTAGCGGCAGCCTTAGTCGTGGGCTTTTTTGCGCCTGTGGCTACTTTTTTAGCGGAGGCTTTGACCGCGGTTGCTTTCTTGGTCGCGGCGGCAGTCTTAGGCGCGGTTTTCTTTAACTCGGCCTTTGCAGCGTCGGCAACATTCCCTGTTGCCTTGGCATTCCACCCCAAACGGTTCAGTTTGCCAACAATGGCGTTTTTGCTCATCCCCAGGCGTTTGCCAATCTCGGATGTAGACAAACCTTTGCCTGTCAAAGCCTTTAACTTTTTTAGTGTTGCGTTATCCCAACCTTTACTCATTTTACAAAATCCTTATTATTCATTATAGTACAAGTGTAGCATAGTTCCGAATCGAAAGGCAAGGGGGAAAAATATGATTTATAACATCTTTTTTATATTTTTGGTGGTTGTCGCATTGGTTTGTGTGGTGGGAATAGCCACCGCCGATTTTCGTCGTCGTATTATCCCTGATGCTTACTTGTTCCCACTTATGCTGACGGGATTGTTGTTGCTGGCGTTCTATCCATACCCGATTTCATTACCCGCCGCCGCCGTTGGTGGGGCATTTGGGTATGCGCTGTCGGCAACGGTTGGGTTTGTATTTGATTATTTCCTGCGTCGTCGTGATTCAAACGCGCTAAGCCCTATTGGTATGGGTGATATAAAATTGATTGGCGTTGGTGGTCTATGGCTGGGGGCGACTGGATTGGCCATTGCATTGGTCGTTGCGTGCCTGACTGGGGCGGTTTGGGCGCGCACAAAAAAACAACAATACATACCATTTGCGCCATTCTTTTTACTGGGTGGAATTTTGGCTTTGATTGGAATTGTGTTTTTGTTATAATATAAGCAAACTTAGGGAATGGAATGAGAATAAATTTCAATAGATTTTTACCATCTTTGCTCTCTGCTCTTTGCTCATTGCTATTTGTCATTGGCGTTGCGCAAAGCGCAACGACCCCAATGAGCAAATATGGCGTTATTCAGAATGTTCAGAATTATTCTTCTAATCCGTTTTGGACACCAAATTCACCATATAATCAAAAAAAGCCCCAGGCTGTATATGTCCAGGGCGTGGATGTTGAAACATCCGACTGTCAACGCATAGTTCGTGGTCTGGTCGCGACCGAGTGTGCTACACGTAATAATTGCATTGGTGCAACTTTGTCCGATGTTCGTCCATCCATTATGGTCCAGTTATCACGAGTTCCGGGGCATAATTATGCAACCGCTTGTTCTGGATTTATAGACGCCGAATTTGACAGTTATGTAAAACAGTATGCCAATTCTGCGCCAACCGGTGTTGTGGCGTTTCCGTCGGCAACGGTTGCCAATCCAAATGTAAATTCACCAACATTGCAAATTGAAAATCCATACCAGCCAAATGCGCCAGATTGGATGCTTGAAATGAAAGCGCGAGAGCAAGAGTTAAAAGACCTGCAATCTCAAAATGGTGCCGGCGATGTATCGCTGGCACATACTGCATTTCCGGCGACATATGCGGACCTGTCTTTTTCCGAGCGTATGGAAAACGCGAGTGCTGGCTATGAACCATACGCGGGTACTTCTGCATACAAAACAATGAAAATAGAAACCGAAGAACAATATTTGACCCGTCAGAAAAATTTACAAAGATTGCGCGACGAAGCCGCTTTGTCGCAGGAAGAGTTTTGCAAAAAATATCCCGATGCTGAAAAATGTAAAGACACAAAATCTGGTAAAGAAACAGAAACTAAAACTGGCTTGTCTGACAGTGAAAAAGAATCTTTGATAAACAGAATTATAGCGGCATTTCCAAAATGATAAGAAATATATTGTGTAAATTTTTATTTATTTTATCGGTCGTTTTTATAACGGGGGGGGGCGCAATGGCTAACCTTGACCCCTGTTTACAGGCTTTGTCCCGTGATTTAAGTGGCACAATTGAACAGCATATTGACCAGGATAAAGATATAGTCATAATTGCGTCTGATGGGTTGGTTGAATTTTTTACCAAAAACATAGATGTTTGTCGTGATTATTTATTGGCACGTGTCAGCCCAGATGAAGATGTTTTATTGACTGACCCCGATTTATACATTGATGTCCGTTGGGATTATTTGATAGAAGAGGTTTCAGCAGCCCTGACCACCGCGGGCGACACTCGTTTGCTGTTTGTTTGTGAAAACAATCGTTCCTATCAGGCTGCTATTGATGCCGCCCTATGGGTTGCCACAATTGTTGCGGCTGTATTTTCATATGGCTCTGGTGGCGTCGCGGTCCAGGCTGGAAAAACAGCCGTTGTTCAAGGGGCGAAAAATTTAACCAAGATTGGTGTGAAGAAGGGAATCAAGGCCACTGTAATAGAGGCCACCGCAAAAAAACTGGGGGTTGATATTGCCGGTAAAACATCTGCTAAAATTGCAGCCGAGGCAGCAGCAAAACAAGCCGTCACAGAAGCCGCAGCCAAAGTTGCCGCGTCTGAGGCTGCGCTCAAAGCCGCATCCCAGGCTGTTGCAAAAAATGCCACCGTCGCGACAGTAAAAGCGGATTTGAAACGCGCGGGGGCAAAACGCGTCACGGACAAAATGTTAAAAACTGAAATTCAGGCCCGGATAACCAGTGGTTCTGTTGCGTCAGATGCTGGTAAAGCAGCCCTGGATTTAATTGATGACAAAGCGGCCAAAGCCGCGGCCCGTACCGCGGCCAAAAAAGCCGCCGCCGCCGAGGCTGCTGGGGCCGCGGGTGCTGCCACTGCGGAATTAAATGCCGCCGTTGCTGCTTTGACCGCTGAACAGGCCGCCGCCAGCAAAGCATTAGCAACCGCTTTAACAAAATTTGCCATTTCTACACCTATTGCTGTTGCGGGTGCTGTGGGAAGTGTGTACAGTTTTCTGGAATCTGGTTTTAATCCACAGATAATGAATTGCACCGACACAGACCAGGGCGAGGGTTGTTATTTATCCTGTACCAAAGATTCCCTGGGCAGTCCCACCGATGATTTGAATACCAAGGTTTTCAAACCCATATTCGGCAAGAACCTGTGCATAGACGAAGAAAATAATTATGTCCTGCGTGAAATCCCCAGTACAGGGTTGCCAATGGCGGGTGATGTCTTTATAACAACAAATGATAAATGGGCCGCCGCCAAGGCAAAAATAGAATCCGATGTAAAGAATAAGGGTAATTGTGATTGGAACGAAGACGATATAGATATGTATATCGGTGCACCGTTGTATGACCCGTCCACCCTGATGCCAACAGGAAATGGCGCAACGGGATTATTGATTGACGGATTGCGTATTGATGATTAAAAAAATACTAATCTTATTTGCGTTATTGATGCCGGGGGTGGGGTGGGCGGATATTTTGCCCAATGGCACTGAGTGTGCAACGGCTGCGTTTGCCAATGCTTTGGCAAATACAGCACAGGCGGTCAGTGCTGATGATCACGAAACAAAAATACAATCCTGGATTTATAATACATTTGCGTCCCCTGATACATTGCGGGCGGTGTTGGCTTGTCCCGAAATTGCGGGTGCTGTTGATACGGACACAATTAAATTTATGCCGATAAAATATACCTTTTCTACGGGGCGTGAAATTATTGTGAATTATGAAACCCAGCCCAAGATTTTGAAACAGCGTTTAACACTGGCGGGCAAGCGAACACTGCCGTCGGGTGGGGATAATCCACGAATTGGTGCCGCGGGCGACGATGCAATTTGGACTAATACTGAACCTGCTTGGTACGCGATTATGGTAACAGAATCAGGTGCACTGGACGAATTTGTTGGACCACAAAAAAACAACACAATTTCATTAAATTATATACGCGATAATATTGATTCATTGTTCCCGTCCGGTTCTGGTGGTAATTGTACGGATCGCAGTGCTGTATCCCGCAATACCACAATAAACGATACGGTAAAACGGACCGTAAATATTGATGATGACAGCAATGATTATTATGTTGCTGGTGATGTCAACTTACAGTGGATTTCATATTTGGAAATTGCTCTTGATGTGGTTATTACTGTGGCAACAATGGGTGGTGGACTGGTAATTTCTGGGGCTACAAAATCAGCTCGTGCGGCACGTGTGTTAAAAAATCTGACCACGACTATTCGCGATTTGTCCAAAATAGATGCTGTCCGCGATTATATCAAAGCCACATCTACGGCATCCCGTCTGGCTGATGAAATCAAAGCTTTGGACAAGGTTGCAGATGCCACCAAAATTGCGGACAAAACCCGTGAACTGGAACGTACACGTGATACCATTCGCACCCTAGAAGCCAATTCAGATGTCAAAAAATATCGTGATGCAACTAAAAGTTTTTCTGAGTTAAATCAATATCGGCGTGCGTTACGGGGAATGCGTATCGCGCGTCCTGCCCAGCGTGGAAATATTGTTGCGCGCTTGGCGCGGGCTGGTCGTGCCGCAATAACAGGAAACAAAAAAATTCGTGCTGGTGCGAAAGTGGCACGCAGTTCACAAATGTCTGCACGGGTACGGGATTGGTTGTTTGATTCCACTATGCACAATATCGGTATGTTGGGAAAATTAGAAGCCACTGGTGGTGCAATCTATGGTGCATTAAACTTTATTGGTGGTATGTATGATTGGACAGAAACCAGTACCGGTGAATTTACCAGCGGTGTTGATTTTGCACCATTGTTGTTATTGTCTGCCGATGATTTACAGGGCCAAGAAAATGTGGTAAATCACGGAATGTGGCTGATGTGGGCCGGCGATTCGGTCAGTGTAAACGACGATGATGCTGCCTATTTACAGGCAATGGATTTTGCCGCTAAATTTCACCAGGATTTATCAGAAGCTCAAAATGATACGAATTCTCCGTGTAATGTAGATATTTTTGTTGTGCGCCCGGTCTTGCGTAATCCAGGCACAGAAAACCCAGAATTATACTATTTAATTATGAATGATGAACCGTGGACAACAAATGAAAATTAAAGCGTTATTATTTTTATTGCTTTCGGGTATTGCTATGGACGCGGATGCATTGTCGTTGTTAAAACCAGTTGCGTTCCCGACGGATAAATCCGACACCTCATTTGTTGAACGTATGGATGCCAAGCGCGATGGCTATGCCCCATACGCCGGCACATCTGCATATAAAACAATGGCCATAGAATCCGAGGAAGCCTATCTAACCCGTCTTGTCTCACGGGCCGAGGCCCAGCGTCAATCCGACCTAGCTACAATGTCCGATGCGCAATATTGCGATAAATACCCAACGGATGATAAAAAATGCCCACAAACCCCGGGCTTGACGGAGTCGCTTGTCGCAATTGGTAATGGTTCATCCACCCCAACGCCCGCTCAACTGACACAGCCAACCGAACACACCGCCCCATCTGCACCATCGGCCCCGGCTGTGGCGGCTAATGTTGTGGGATACAGTATGCTTGGGGTGCCCGTTGTGGCCAGTGTACGTATTCACGACGGGCCATGTACACCGCCCCAGCGCAGTAAGCATTTTGTGAACCAGATTTTAACCAGTGGTCAATATGAATCCCGCGACCCCGCATTTGAAAAGGCTATGATTACCACTTTCCGGACCGAGGGCGGTTGTGGCAATCACCCCAGCGACAGTGGTGGATACACCTGTTATGGCATTTCCCAGAATAATAACCCAGAGATAGACGTCCGCAATATCACCCGTGCCGATGCTGAAAATATTGCTTTCCGTAAATATTATTCCGCATATGGTCTGGACCGTCTGCCGGACCAGATTCGTGGCGATGTATTTATGTTCGGCTGGGCGGCGGGCCCCGTCACCGGTATTCGCCATCTGTGTCGTGTTTTGGACTTGCCTGAGCGTAATAAAATAGACGATGAAATCGTTCGTGCGGTTGAAAACTATCCCGGCGACCTGCATCGGGATTATATGGACGACCAACAGCAATATATGATAGATGTCTCGCACCGTGGCAATAACAAGGTTTTCTTAAAAGGTTGGATGAACCGAATCCGCCTAATACGCGACAATGGTTGCCATACGCCAACGACCGAGCCGCTATCACGATAAAAATCCCATTGTTTTTTATGGTCTCTTTCCCTATAATTATAATGAAATCGCAAAGGGGGCATTATGAAGAAAATATTTCTGGCTGCACTGATGATAATCACGACAATTGCGTCCGCCAACGCATACCAGGTTCTATCGTCTAAGGAACTGGGTAAAAACGACGCTCGCAACCAGAATGTTGTTGTAAAATGCACCACCGATACTGGCAAGGTTTCAAATCAGACTTGTTCCCTGCGCCGTTATGCAAAATGTTCGGGGCAAGGCACCGCAAAAAAATGTTCCGGTTGGCAGGGCTGGCGTGACCTGCGCAACCCGTCCCGGGAATATTCCGATTGGAAATCTGCGGCCTCGGCCTGTTGCCGTGCCAAAGGTCTGCGATAAATAACATATAATTCTCACCGCCCCTTGACTTTTTTACAAAAATGCATTGCATTTTTGTCATTACCAGCCATCGCGGTAATAGGGTCTATAAAATTTCTTAGACCCTAAAATTTATAATATAAGGAATATATATTACTATAAAAAAGATTCTATAACCTGGGTCCCGTGGTCAAGCCACGGGATGACAATAAGAAAACACACTAACAACTAATAACTAATGACCAATAACTAATGCCCGCCGCCACTAACCACTTACGGCTCACCACTAATCTATGCCTTTAATTCTCACCGCCCTTGGCGGGGAGTGGCGAGCGTACCGCGAGCCGAGGGGTGGCTATAATAAACCTTGTATAAAGAAGAATACACTAATGACTAATGACCAATAACTAATGCCTTCCACCACTAACCACTTACACTAACCACTAATTATCCATTGACGGGGCGGGAATTTTTGCTATTGTGTTTGCTATGTTTGACTTTCTGCGTCGGATTTTTACAAAAAACACACTGATATCTGATTGTGCCCCGATACCCACAGCCAATGCCCCAGTGTTTGGTGAAGTTTCCTTGGCCGATATGGTGAATTACAGCCTTGAAGACAAATGGGTATTTCACGGCTCTCCCGTAAAACTGGAACCGGGGGTGGATATGTTGGAACCACGCACATCATATTTTGGTGGCAATGTTGTGCATATGGGCGATTTATGTACAGCGTTGCGGTTTTGCCTGGTGCGAATGCATCGCGAACAATGCGACCAGATGCAGGGCAAGGCCTTCTATATTTTCTGTGCTAAAAAACATCGTTTGGTTATCTATAACGGTTTTTGTGTGTCGCCGGCTTGGTATCGCGCGCCAATAACAAAATCTGGGTATTTGTATATGTCGCCAAATACGGTAATTCCGGAATCTCATGACAAAAATCCAACCACACCGGTCCCCATTACTGCGCGCGCGGTTGTAAATCAGCAAACTTTGGCGGATGCTGAATTTATATTTGCACCGGAAATGCTCAACAGTACCAAGCGATGGTGGGGCATGCCCAACACAGACTTTTTTATAAAAAACAAAGTCCTGCCGGAATATATTGTGTTCACCCGCCAACGATGATAAGTTTTTTAGCTCAAGTACAAGTTTCCCTCCTGTGGAGGGGGGCGCATAGCGACGGGGGCTTTGATAATAATCACAGAATTTATATGTAAATAAAAAAGACCACCTACCGGCTTCGCCGTACTCCTCCACAGTAGGAGAACTAATTTTACTAATACCTAATGACCAATGACTAATAACTTTTTATGTCTATTACAACTGAACACTGAACACTGAACATTAAAAAATGCGCCAGTGGCGCATTTTTTTACTTTTATCTTGTAAATTGCATTGTTTTAGCCTTATTCATAATAGTATTAAAACTATTAGATACCTTTTTTACTATTTTAGCACGTTCTGTTGCAATCGGTTCTGCATTTGTCACACCTAAACCCAAAACTGCAGCAAATATAACTACGGCTGCTGGAGCACCTATAAAAAGAGTGCGCATTTTTTTCTTAAATCCATTAACACGCATTTCCCAAGCATTCCAAATTTGTGCTTGTTCTTCTGCCGAAGCCGCTTTTTCCATTTTTTTAATTACTTCGTTTTGTTCTTTCTCAAAGTCAGCTGGGCTACCGAACATATGAAATTCCCAACCGTGTAAAAGATTTTTATTTGCTGTTTTATTACTAGATGATAACATTTTAATCTCCTTTTATAATGTTTTACACCTCTAAATATAATACAAAAAAAAGAAATGTCAACAGTTATTGCCAATAAAATAATCGTCTTTTATGTCAATCAGTTTTACATCGCAAACTGTACGGGCGGCAATTGGTTGCCCCTCAATTCGTACGGCAATGTCATGCGGGTCGCGGGCGGTGTTGTTTTCTTCTACTAACACTTGAACGACTTTTCCAATTTGCGCCTGCATAAATTCGGCACGATTTTTATTTGCCATATCACTGATAATTCGTACGCGTTCCTTGGAAATCGCGCGATTGACCTGATTAGGCATATCTGCTGCCACGGTTCCAGGCCGGGGCGAAAACGGAAACGCATGAATTTTTATCGGTTTTGTTTCTTGTACTAATTGCAGTGTTTCATTAAACAATTCATCCGTTTCCCCTGGAAATCCACAGATTATATCCCAACTGAATGTAATCCGACCCGCACCACGCGCCACCAAATCACACACGCGCTGTGCCGTATGTCGCCGCCGCATTGATTTCAGTATGGCGTCCGAACCGGACTGCATAGAAAAATGTAAATGTGGCATCATACGCGACTCGGCCAGGATTAAATCAATTACACGGTCAATGTCTGGTACCGCTGGGTCCACCGACGACAGACGCAACCGCCGTATCCCCGGCACATCCGCCAACAATTTCCGACACAGGTCCGATATTAAAAACGGTTTGCCATCAATTTGCTTTACATACGATGCCAAATCAACCCCTGTTAAAACAATTTCATAAAATCCGTTTTTTACCGCCTGTTGCACATCACCAAGAATATTTGCGTATTCAAATGATTCAGACCGCCCCCGCAACAGGCGCGTAATACAATATGTACAGTCGTGATTGCAGCCATTTTGAATCTGAATAAATTTTTTGGACAGTTTTTCATCCGCCTGATGAAAACGCACGATTTCCGGGTTTTCAATTCCGCAGGGGCGGGCATTTAGCCCATCAATATACGCGCTTAGTTTCATTTTGTCTGAATTTGCCACCACTATGGTATTCGGAATATCACAAAACAGTTCCCGATTGCGCGTTGCGGCGCAACCTGTCACAAATATTGGCACGTTTGGATTTTCGCGTGCGATTTTTCGTACCTGTTGGCCCGATTGGCGTTCCGCCTCGGCCGTGACGGCACAGGTGTTGACAACAACAGCCGTATCAATTACCGAGAATAGCATATTTTTAATCTTTTCAGACTCTAACGCGTTCAACCTGCATCCAAAAGATAATGTTTTTATATTATTTTTGTTATTTTCTGCTTGCATTTTTACCGTCCATAAGGCATTATAACCTGACTAAAAATGATTTCAACAAAGGATTTAATGATGGCACGTACAACAAATTCTGATACATTACCATACGTAGAAAGCCGTTATGAACTGGGAATGCTGGCATCTCAGCGTGTTCGTGATTTGAATGGCGGTGCCGAACCTGTGGTTGATAAAGACGATGACAAATTGACTGTTGTTGCCCTGCGTGAAATCGCCAGCGGTAAATTGGATGTGAATGCCATCCGCCACGAATTTGTCCAGTCGTATAAAGAGGCACCAGTGTCCGACGCGGGCGAAGAATCCCTGGAAATTGGCAGCGAAGACCCATTACTACGTGAAATTGATGCGGAGTTGGAAGCCACCCTGTCCACCGAAGAACCAGGAACAATCACCGCGGCTGAGGCGGCAGAGACTGCCACCGAATAAACATAAAGCAACAGACCCGGAGACGTCGCATAGTTGGTCTAGTGCGCTACATTGGAAATGTAGTATACTCGCAAGGGTATCAAGGGTTCGAATCCCTTCGTCTCCGCCACAAAAATCAAACGCCCCATGCGGGCGTTTTATTTTTGTGTTGATGTTGCAGTGTGGACGAAACGTTCGCAATCTATGATTGCCGGGTTCGACAATGAGTAGGTTTGACAAGTGAAACATCGTCAAACCGTCAGGAATGCCCCGCAGCCCCGCCATCCGCGGGGCGAGGGAATACTTCGTCTCCGCCAGAAATAATCAAAAACCCGACAATATCTGTCGGGGCTTTGTTTTTAGCCACACTTCCGCCACTTTTCCCCCGCAAGGTTACCAGTATGTACAACGAAGTTATCAAATAACCGAATATCCCCACCACTTACATACAATGGCCAAAACCACCGTGGCAATTTTATTGATTAGATTGTGTTTTTTCCCATTCTACAAAAGCGGGGTTTGGAATGTCTTTGTTTTCAAATTTGATTTTTGGAACTGTTTTAGTATCACCACGATTTGTTGTATAGCGATAAACATCAGCATAGGTTATGCACTTATCAGTTGATGGTCCGACAATCATGTCGTCATAATATATTTTACCTTTTTCTTTTGGAATAAACACAGTTAAGCCCATACACGATTCAATGCCATATGTGTTTTCGCAAGCCATGGCCAATGAACCATTATCAATAACTTGAAAAATTCTATATTTTTGAATCTCTGCACACTTTTCATTGTGGATTGTTTCTGATGGTGCACTTATCTTCTGTATAAAAGATTGTTCCGCACAGGCAACAAGAAATAAAGGAAAAATCAAAAATGCTATTTTCATATCAACCTCACTTTATATGATTATAAAAAGCGAGGTAATAAAATGCAATTATAAATAGGCGGTAAATAACCTTTTCCGTTCAGCAAAGTCATTGCTGCGTGATGCCTTGTCCAACATATCGCGAACAGATATATGACATTGATTACTCAATATATGATTTACGACTTCTGGGTTCAGATATGCCAGCGACAGGTGTTTATAAATATGGCGCAGGGCGCTCATATCGCTGCCCAGAAATTCGGCTACAATAGACATGGTTATTTCGTCCACCTGTGCAGCTGGCAGATAGCCCCCCGTGTCGCATAGTAATATGGGCCGACCTTATCTTTGGAGCATGCGTGTTGGTTAACAAAACGTATGCCTTTGTCGTTATATAACTTTCGTGACAGCAGATTTGGTGACCGTCTGCGATGACTGGTATTATTAGAATTCGCCCTCTCGCAGGAACGCAAGCAAAGATGCAAAAGGGAGTTTTACTCAACCCTAGGTGCTACGAAAACAGACCTCCCTTTTCTCGTTCTGAATTGGGGGCTTTGCTTACAAAGCAACTTTAACAGGTATTTCAGCAAAATTAAATTAGAAAAATCGACCCAGACCAAAAATGACTTACTTGCCAGACTGGCTGTTCAGGATGATGTCTTTCAAAATGCTGTTATAGGTACTGACCAATTCCTTCGGTGCAATTGGGCGTATTTTGCCGGTCCACTGGAACAGATACCAGGACATCTCACGAAAACCGTCTGCACGCATCATGCTTTGATACACGATTTGTATTTGATATGCCAAAAAATGAGTTGAAAAAAAATTCTTGGGGCGGATGCCAATGCTTTAACTTTGTGGTCGTACGGTGATGCGGTATATAGTATACGATCGCAACAGCCAGAACGTATTCATCCAGCATATATTTCAGAAGACGGTGTGACCAAATTAGTAGATGGACTGGCAACCAAGTATGCCGATTACATAGACTTGCAAAAAAATGCAATAAGCTATATTCTTGAAAAAGAACCAAACATAACAGATGTTCAGCGTAAGTTTGAAATCAGTTATAAGCATGCGATAAAACTGCATGAATGTGCTGATTTGTTGAAATAAGGGTGTGGTATGAGTGATGTATTAAAAAAGATAAAAGAAGCATTTAACGATTTAGAAAAACGTGTTTTTGTGTCCGAGGCAGATTTTCAACATTCATTTGCAATGGTGCTGGAAGAAAAGTTCCCTGGTAATGTTAGATTGGAATATCCGATCAAAAAACCTGATACAGTTAAGACGACCAAAGGTGATCATATTTATGCGGATATTTTAATAAAAGATAACGGTAAAAAATATATAATTGAATTAAAATACAAAACGCAATCAATAAAACATGCGCCAAGTATTGATGATGATAGCAAGCTTGCTTGTGCGCTATTAAAAGATCATAGTGCTTACGATTTTGGGGCGTATGACTTTTGGGCAGATATTAATAGAACCGAATGTTTGATAGAGAAGAACGAGTGCGAAGCGGGCGTATGTATTTTTTTAACAAATGCACCGAATTATAAGAAAGCACATGAAAACACAATTTACTCAAATTTTTCTATAGAGGGCGGTACGCATGAGCGAGGCGAGAAAAAATGGAAGTCGACAAATCGCTGCTCCGAACAAAGAATTGCAGAAATACAAAAAACTCGTCCTGACTTAGATATCAAAAACACATATGACTTTGAATGGCGAGACTTTTTGATGGTTTCTAATGTGTCTGGTGAGAAATTTCAGTGTCTGTATCTTGAAATCCCACCCAAGTACAAAGATTAAACTTGTTTTTTTAGACGGCTGATTTTTGTTAATGCCTCTTTAATGGCGGCGCCTTTTGCGGCGGCGTACGCTTGATTAAATTCCGCATCCGTAATAACAGATAGATTATAGTTCATGCTGTCTGTTTTTGCCGGCAAAATATCAGTCAATTGGGATAAGATGGTTTTCATATTATATTTGTTTGCGGCAACAAGGATGATTTGTGGAAAATGACCTCATCTGTAATTAAATCAATGTATTTTTTTAAGGTTTCTTGATTTAGCAATGTTTCCTGATTGCTCAGGATAAAGACCTCGTAGTACGGATGCCAAATTATTGCGGGATATATTTTTTCTTTCTGGTAATTTTACACATTATGTCTTGTTTGAAAAGGTCAGCCCAACAAGTGGTTTTTGTATTAGTGTTTCAATAAACGTATAAAAAGCAACGGGGGTGCATTATAAAGCTTTTTCAATTTTTCTAAATAAACATTTGTTATGTCATCAAGCAGGGGTGTCTTTCTCATAATTCGTCCTTTTTTATTATTCTGATATGGAATTTTCTAAATGCAATCATAAAATATCATTGTACCCGTCAAAATTTGACTTAGATAAAACAATGGACAGTAAGCCCGCAAAAAGTTTTGTTTCAAGAAATAGATAAGTTATCCCGCAGAGATTCTTGCCAATAATTTCCGCAAAAAAACGGTCAAGCGTCGTGTGGTATTAAAAATTATCAACTTGCACAAAATCTTCATCTACTTGGGGGTTTTCAAACATTTGTTTGATTGTGTCAAAGTTTTTGATGTTATTTTCTGCAATTCGGCCAGAACGTTGCGCGATACGTTTCTTTAATATTTCGTCTGGGGCATAAACATAATATACAATTGGCGTCATCCCGATTTGTCTGGCTCGTGCGCTAGCCATGTCGCGCGATTTACGTGTCCAAAATCCGACATCGAAAACAACATCAGTGTCTGACTGGGCACACAGTTTAATTTTTTGCCACAAATCATCTTCTGCTATGCTAAAACATTTTTCCCAATTGTGTTCATATTCGTCCCGCGCAAACAGTTGCGTCACATGGCTATCAACGTTCATATATTCTGCGTTATATTGTTTCGCCAGTTGTTTTGAAACAGTCGTTTTGCCCGCACCCAAAAATCCACATATCAGAAATAGCTTCGCCATATTTTTATGCCTTTTTAATAAAAACGGGGCCGAAGCCCCCGGAGATACTTAAATTGTTACTCCACAGAAAATATTCTTTATTATATAAACGGTTGCTTCTCAAATCGTCCGTTGAATAAAGATTTCTATACCCGTATTATAACCAACTAATCATAAAAATCAAGTCTCGGATAAAATTTGCATTTATTCACATTTGCACTATATAATGTATAACATAACCCAAGGGGGCATAAATGGCTAGAATATTCGGTTTTGATTTAGGGGTCGCCAGTATTGGGTGGGCTACAATAGAAATGTCAGACACAGTAGACGAAAATCAAGGTTTTGTGGGCAGTAAAATCTTGGGGTGTGGCGTACGCTGCTTTACTGCTGCGACAAATGCCGCTGACAGACGTGTTGCCCGTGGTATGCGGCGTCGCCTACGTCATCGTGCGTTGCGTATGCGTCAAATTCGTGCATTGTTGCGATCTGCAAATTTAATAGACATTCCAGAGCCCAAGAAAAACGGTCACAATAATTTTTATCTAAACCGTGACACAGATATAAACATCTGGCGTTTGCGTGCGGTTGATGCGTTTCAGCGGAAATTAACACCACGTGAAACAGGTCGTGTTTTATACCATTTGGCCAAGCATCGTGGGTATGACGATATTACATATCCTGTTGATGTGGCTAAAACAGCGGATACAGACAGCCCAGATGCCAAAGAAGAGTTAAAGGCGATTGGTTGTATTGCGGATAATCTGGCTTTGTTGCGCCAATCGGGCGACAACAAAACATTATGTCAGGTTTTGTATGCAAAAAATCCGGCTCAAATGCGCAACCAAAAAAAGACCATCACAAAAATCAGCGCAAAGGGCGAGGCAAAAACAAGTGAAGAATCCACCTATACAAATTCCATTCCTCGTTCTGAAATTTTCCGTGAAGCACGAATGATATTGGCGGCACAAAAAACGTTTGGCAATGATTTTACTGCGGTATTTGATGCGTGGTATCCGATTGCCTCGCGTCAGCGCAAGTTCAATGAATCAGATTCGCCATTATATCGTTCTGTTGCATCTATGCGTGGGGCGTGCAAATTTACCGGTGAACCTGTTGCGCCCAAGGGGGCGCCATCTGCCCAGTTGTTTGTGGCGTTATCAACGTGCAATCAAAACGGTTTGACGCCTGACCAAATAGAATTAGTTTTGGCAGAATTATACAAAAAGAAAACAGGTTTAAAATATTCGGATGTCCGTAAATTATTACAATTTGATGACGAGTATCGGTTCAAGGCACTGAATTATTCACGTAAATACGACAAAGAACAAAAAATTTGGGTTGAACCAAAAATTGCAGATGTTGAAAAAGTCGTGTTTAGCAAGTTTAGTGGCTATCATACCTTGTTGCCGTATACCAATAACATCGCTTTGATGGATAAAATATATGAAGTTTTGGCGACCGAGAAAACGCCAGGACGCATAAAAAAAGGAGTGTCTGAATTCTTGCCTGAACACGCAGATGCGATTTCACAACTAAGTACGTCTGAATTTTTGAATTTATCGTTGTCTGCATTAAACAAACTTATCCCAGAAATGCGTGCGGGCAAAACGTATGCCGATGCGTGCAAAATAAATGATTGGGACCATCGCAGCACAGGCGATAGTTTTATTGATATGTCTGATGATGTTGCAGACGGCATGTTGCGCCAGATAGATTGGTCGGTTCTGGGCAAACGCTTAACATCGCCTGTGGCACGTCGTACATTGTCACAATTACGTCGTGTTTATAATGCGATGGTGTATCGCTATGGCACACCTGACAGAATTCATTTGGAGATAGGGCGTGAATTAAAAAAGTCCCCCAAAGAATTGGCACTATTACAAAAAGAAAATGAACGAAATCGTGCCGCGAACGAAGCGGCGCTTCAAGAACATGGTAAAAATGCCAAAAAATACAAACTGTATATGGAGCAGCATTGTCAATGTCCATATTGTGGCGCATCTATTGATGCGAATAATTGGGATGCGTATGAAATTGATCATATCTTGCCGTACTCACGTTCATTGGACAATTCGCAATCTAACAAAGTATTGGTCTGTCGCGCCTGTAATCAGGCCAAAGGCAGCAAAACCCCGTCTGAATATTTGGATGCTAATCAGTTTTATGAAATGACTCTGCGTGCACGCGGTTATCATAATATGGCCAAGTTCAGAAAACTGACAAACACAGATTTGCCACAAAGCAGCGATGAACAAAATGACTTTATTGCCCGCAATGCGAACGACAATGCAACGATTGCACGTTTTGCAGCCCAGTACTTGACCCAAGGCATAAAATGGTCAACAACAAATGACGGCAAAATGCGTGTGCTGGTTCGTACGGGGGCGTTGACGGACTATCTTCGTCATCAATGGGGGCTAAGCAAGAACCGCGAAGAGTCTGATAAACATCATGCCCAAGATGCCATAGTAATTGCTTGCGCTACCCAAGAAATGGTTCGTTATCTGTCAACCTTGTCTGGCAAGTTTGAGAACAAGGGCAGGTTAATAGGCGAAAATGGCGAAGCATGGTATAAAAAATTAAAAACTGCCATACAGTCGCCATGGCCTACTTTCCGTAATGATGTGCTGGCTGCGTTGGATATGATTACAGTTTCGCGTCCACCACGTTGCAACGCCACAGGATCTGCGCATAACGAAACGATTTATATAAATCCCAGATCGTATCGCACCAAGAAAGGGAAAAATACAATGGGGGCCAAGGGCAGTATAAAAATACGTTTTGGCAACGCTGTTCGTGGCGATATGTTTCGTTTTGATATTTGGCGGACGAACACAGGCAAATACACCTGTGTGCCGATATTTGTATCAGATACTGTGTCTGGGGATGATACAAAATTCATTGTCCCCGATGCAGAATTCGTCTGCACCCTGCACAAAGA
Source organism: Alphaproteobacteria bacterium (assembly GCA_017463185.1). GTDB lineage: Bacteria > Pseudomonadota > Alphaproteobacteria > Rs-D84 > Rs-D84 > Enterousia. The sequence continues at coordinate 76,630 of JAFTPS010000003.1, read as the reverse complement.
TGATTATATAAAAATCAAAACCCGTACAGACGAAGAGTATGAAGGATACATAACCCAAATGGACCATGGAACAAATTTTATATTATATCGCCAAGATAATAAAAATATCCAAGTTGTTAAAAAATCAGTCGGAATGTGCACCGAAATAAAAAAGTGCTTTGTCACTGTGTTGGGGGCGATACGCGATGTAAAATTGCCGGAAAAGCGTATGCCAGTTGTAAATAAAAAATAACGCACTATATAACATTTGGACTGGGGGAAAGGATACAAATACGGGGCATTCAAATGTCTTGGCGCATTCTTACCCTGTCCAAACCGTCGCGGATTTGTGTCAGGAATAAACAATTAAACTGGACGGCAGACAGTGGTGAAACACAAAACGTCCCACTAGAAGATATTTCTGTCGTCATTTTAGAGTCACCGCAAATTCAGATAACGTCCACATTATTGTCGTCGTTGGCGGAAAACGGCGCTGTTGTATTTTCCTGTGATGCATCGCATATGCCGAATGGCGCGTTCTTTCCGTTTCATAAAAATTCACGCTACACAGAAACTGCCTGGGCTCAGATAGAAACGTCGCAGCCACTGCGCAAACGTATGTGGCAAAATATCGTTGTGCAAAAAATTCGCAATCAATCTGCGGTATTACGACTGTGCGACAATGCTGTGTATAAAAAGCTAGATATTTTGGCAGATAATGTTAAATCAGGCGACGCTCAAAACCTAGAAGGGGTTGCTGCGCGTATTTATTGGTCGGCATTATGGGAAAATTTCAATCGCAGTAATGACAATGATATTCGCAATCATGCGCTGGATTATGGTTATGCGATTTTGCGTGGATGTGTCGCGCGCAGTATTGTTGGCGCGGGTATGTTGCCGTTTTATGGTATACATCATTGCAATAAGCTGGATAATTTTTGTCTGGCTGATGATTTGATTGAACCGTGGCGTCCTTTTCTGGATTATATTGTGTTTAATATGGATTTTGGCGACGCAGACAAATTGACGCCGGATATCAAGCGACAATTAGTATCTGTCTTGTTGCACAGTTGCACGTTTAATGGTATGCGGCATTCTATTATGAATGCGATACCGTTGTATTCAGAATCAATTGCGTCATCTTTCAAGGCCAAGGATTTACAAGCCTTAAAATTACCTTGTATTACATCTGCGCCTAAAATTGTAAATACGGATAACTAATATGTATCAATCAGGGGAAAAGTTTATGCGAATACTAGTATTTTTTGATTTGCCGGTTGGTACACGGCGTGAACGCCATGCAGCCACACGGTTCAGAAACGATTTGTTAAACGACGGGTATTATATGATGCAGTTCTCTATATATTCTCGCATGGTCAAAGGGGCTGCTGCAGTTGACAAGCATGTTCAGCGTTTGCGTCACTTGGCACCACCATCAGGGTCGGTTCGTGTGTTAACTGTCACAGAAAAGCAATTTGCAGATATGTTTTTCTTGGTTGGTTCACCACCAGTTGCCGAAAAAATCGGCACGCAACAGATGTTGATGTTTTAAGAAAAAAATAAAACGAATCAATAGAATTTATCAAAAACAGACGTATTTTTTTGACGGTATAGACACAAAAAACCGCAGAATATCAGCGGTTTTTTTGTGTGTCTATTATATCAAAGACGATTTGAGAAGCAACCTATAACGCACCCGCGTTGCGATTTACATACATCACGATTATATCAAAGACGATTTGAGAAGCAACCTATAACAACAAATCTTCCATAGTCTTCACGCCCCTTATTATATCAAAGACGATTTGAGAAGCAACCTATAACTTTCCAATTCGGCATCAAAGATATATGGTCATTATATCAAAGACGATTTGAGAAGCAACCTATAACCGAATGCGTTAGGGTTGACAAGAACCGGGCATTATATCAAAGACGATTTGAGAAGCAACCTATAACGCCCCAACTCCTAAATCATTTTCAACGTTTATTATATCAAAGACGATTTGAGAAGCAACCTATAACTATGTACTGTGTAACGGCAATTCAAGTTGTATTATATCAAAGACGATTTGAGAAGCAACCTATAACGCTGGTGCGTATGCATTGGGTCGCAAGACAATTATATCAAAGACGATTTGAGAAGCAACCTATAACGCACCAACTCCTAAATCATTGTCAACGTTTATTATATCAAAGACGATTTGAGAAGCAACCTATAACTGATTGCAACTGCTATTTTTAATTATCTGCATTATATCAAAGACGATTTGAGAAGCAACCTATAACGCGCAGAGGCAACCATGTATAAACACATGTATTATATCAAAGACGATTTGAGAAGCAACCTATAACGTCTTGCCGGGCATATATTCAACAACTGTAATTATATCAAAGACGATTTGAGAAGCAACCTATAACGCGCGATTGTGGCGAATCGTTGACGCCATAATTATATCAAAGACGATTTGAAATGCGAGCTATGGTATACGTTCTTCATAGATGATTAATCCATTCCGCGTAGGCCGCAAAGAATATAGAAATTATCCCCGCTGTTTTTGCAGCGGGCTATGGGTTATTTATGCAAAGTGTAAAACACGCCACGGGTCGTGCCTTGCTTTGATATGTGTCCTCGTTTTACCAGTGCCTGTACCGCCTTGCGAATGGTTTCTGGATTTTTATCCATCGCAGATATAATCTGTGACATGGTCAATTCTGGTGCTTTATAAAACAGTTTCAGAATCTCATTCTGAGTAGATGATAATTTTGCGGCACTTGTGCCACGTGCCTTCGCAATTTTATCTTCCAATTGGCGCTTTTGTGCAACCAAGGCACGAACAAAGAAAGTCAGCCAAGGTTCATAATTGATTTTGTCGCCCCAGATGTTTTTTTGTGTGCCGCGTAATGCACGATAGTATGCGTCCTTGGTTGCTTCTATAATAGATTCCATAGATGCATATGGCATATATGTGTATCCACTTTTCAGCATCAGCATAACAGTCAATGCGCGTGACAGACGCCCGTTTCCATCGGTAAATGGGTGGATGGACAGAAAGTGTATCACAAATACCCCAATAGCAATAATAGGGTGAAAGAACTTGTCTGCCAATGCGTCATTGACCCATTTTACTGTTTCGCTCATCAGACGTGGAGTATCAAATGGTATAGCGGTTTCGAATATAGAACCGATTTCATTACCGTTTGCATCAAAAGCGGCAACACGATTACTGTCTTTTTTATATTCCCCACGATGGCGGGTGTCCTTGTCAGAGTAATTCAATAATATTTTATGCAACTGCTTAATATAATTCTCGCTAAGCGGTATAGACGCATAGTTTTCAAATATGGTATTGATTACATCTGAATAGCCTGCAACTTCCTGCTCATCACGTGTGGCAAATGACTGACGATTGATATTAGCGAATAGCACTTCAATCTCTGCATCTGTCATACGGTTGCCTTCTATGCGATTGGATGAGCCAACAGATTCAATCGTTGCGACCCTGCGCATAACACGCAGTTCATCCGCGGACAGTTTTACCGCCCCACCGGTCCACGCACCATTAAACGCATCAATCTCGGCAATACCGTTCAGTATTTCTGGTGTAATCATAATATCGCGGTTATTTGGCATCTTTATACTCTTTTTATAATTTTTCCCAGATGTTACCAGATAATTCCCAGAAAGTCAATATTTTTCCCAGATAGCACATCGGCTTTATTGCGATATAATCATTCTTCTATGTTGGAATACGATATGGCTTCATCTATTTTGTCCATTAATAAACTAGCAAAAATCAATCGCTTTATAGCCATGTCCTTCGATATAATCTGATTTCCGTGTGCCTTGGGGTTTCTTATGCCTGTCATTGCGCCAGCAAATATGTTCATATATCCAATTTGGACATCTTTGCCAGTCTGTGTTTCTATGTTCTCAAAAGTTAACACCGGGTTATTAGGCGAAAATACATGATTCATTAGGGTGCTGCCGTCTAGTTCCGTATTTCGCAATTTAAGATATAACTCTTTTAACCTAGAGTTAATTTCCTTGAATGCAGATTCTACACAATCGGCATATTGTTGTGCTTGGAATTTTGGTTGTGTTATTGGCGATAACAAAGGATGGATATACTTCCAGAAAGGTTCGTCTCGAGTCTGTAAAATATGGCGTCGTAAAAGTTCTAGATTTTTTGATATAATGCCAGCTTCTCGCAGTGTCATATATTCCGTTGCTGTATACAATAAATTGTCGGATATTTTCTTCCAATACATAGTATCTTCCAGGTGGTTTTCATAGATAAAATCCGTGAGATTCCTATGGAAACTGATATATTCTGGGGTATTAAATCTGAATTTTCCCTTATAATCATGCAGTTTATAAAATGCGTTTATAATGTCATCAATATTCATGTCTATTTATCCTTTATTATTGCATATAGGATTTTATATGAAAAATACAAGAGTTTTATAGTGGACAAATCCCTGTAAATTCCCTGTAAAATTGGAATTTGTATGCGAGGGTTCGTAATAAAATCATACTCCGCCACAAAAATCAAACGCCCCATGCGGGCGTTTTATTTTTATGTTGGTGTTGCAGTTTGGATTTCCTGTTTGTAAAGTTTTTTGTTTTTTTCTTTCTCTATGGACCTGGTGCATTGGTAAGATGCGCAAAAGCGGTTGATTTAATTATTGCTTTGTGAAAACATTCACAACATATTCCAGAAAGGATATTAAATGAAAAAAATTGCATTTTTAACCTCTGTTTTGGCATTGGCGGCTTGTGGCGGTTCAGGTGGTGGTTCTGCCCCAGCGATGCTTGAAAAACCAGTTGTTCCAAACTCTTCATTTGTTGATACGGTTGCGACCAGTAATTCAGAAATTACAGGTATGGTTTCAAACAGTGAATATCAGGTTGCACGTTATGTTGCGCATAAATTGGGTGATTATGCGGCTGATGTAAATTTATCACGTGTTGCGACAACCCGCGGGGCGTTTGTGCCTAAAACCCCAACAGGGGATACAGAATATGACACAGCGCGTGAATTGATTGATTTGGCGGCTTGGCTGGTTGAAGACACAACATCTGAAAGCGATATTGTTGAAATGTTCAACAAATCAAAATTGGATAAAAACAAAATTAAATCTGCATTGAAGCTGATGGATGATATGTATTGCTTTGTCGGTGGTGACGCAACCGAGACCGCACGCCGTATCAAGGAAAGTAATTTTGAAAAAACGTTGGCAGACCTGCAACAAAGAACAGAAATTATGACATTGGATGGTGTGGACTTATACACATCACAAATGCAAAGAATCAAGTTTAATGTTGATAAAAATGGTAAAATTGTATCGTATGAATATCCAGATTATCTGGTTCATAACGATGATGGTTCTGTCAGTTTTACGAGATATGATGACGATGGTTCGCCTGAATATCCAGTTGATGATGATACAGATGGTGTGATTGTGCGTCGGGATAATACAAATATCTTTGTCCAAGCAAGTATGATTCCTTTGAGTCAAATGAACGACGAAGATCCAGATGCAAATATTGTATCCACAGAAAATATAACCGACGCTAGTGGCAGCATCAATCTTGAATTGTATGACGAATATATCAGTTATGGCAAACAACTGGGACTGAAATATGCCGATTTTGGTATCATGAAAAATGATTTTAAAAACGCAACGTTTGCCACAACAGGATTGAACGATGCAGGTAAACAGGAAGTGCGAGAATTTTTGGATGCTTGGGGTGTTATGATTACTCCTTTTGCTGGTGGATATGCGTCCAAGAAAATATCAAATGAAGATATGAAAACATTGGCAAATGATGGCAGTATAACATTTACAGGAACCGCATTTGCAGATGTCAGATATCGCGATGGTTTGGCATATAATGGAAATGGTATTGATGTGCCGTTGACAGACGATATGATGACCGATACCAATGCTACATTGGTATTTGATAATACAGGCACCCAAACACTAACCGCAGATTTTTCAGACAATTGGTATAAAATTCAAGCTGTGCAATCCGCAGATGGTACAAATAAATTGGTTGTTTTTGGTGACAGAAATGGTGATGGTAAAACAAACGATAATGACCGTGTAACAAAAACATTTGATGTTGATGGCGATGGCAGCTTGCGAACATATGATTTTACACTTGTGACATCAGCATCTGGGTTGACCAGCGACAATAATGTTGTACCTGAATTTGATAACCAAGGCAACCTAATCAGCAAGGATTCTGAAACTATGGCATTTACTGCTGGATATTATGGGGATAATAACACCCCAACTGAAGCCACCGCAACAATGCGTTATAGCCTGGATAATTCTTCTGACTGGGAATGGGTCAACGATAATGGAAATTGGCGTCCTAATGACAATGGCGGTGACGGTAATATAAATGTTGAATTGGGCTTTGGTGGAACCAGATAATCAATGAAACGTCTGGCTATCATTCTTTGCCTGTTGTTTCTGCCTGGCTTTGTCTGGGCAGAAACGGACAATACAAAAACCATACAATTGGATACAATTCAGGTTATACAGTTGGCGGGTAATTTTGTAGACGCTGGTAACTACGACAAAGCAGAACAAATATTGATAACCGTTCCGCAAACAGGTAATCCTGCATTGGAAATTGAACGATGGTTTTTACTTGGGCAAATTGCGGCGCGTCGTGGTGATTATAATACCGCGATAAAAATATTTCATAAAATATTGGACGAGCAGCCTGATTTGGCGCGTATCCGTTTTGAATTGGCAATTTGTTATATGCACACAAAACAATGGTATCGGGCGGATTATCATTTGCGACTGGCTATGGCGGGGGCGGATTTACCGGATAATGTGCGTAAAGTAATGAACTATTACCGGTGGATTGTGCGCCAAAATAAAAATTGGAATGTTTGGTTTAATTTTGGTGCTGCACCAGATAATAATATAAATAATGCGGTTGGTGGGACCGAGTGTGTAAACACAATGTTTGGACCAATGTGTCGTGATTTAAGCGCCCCAGAATCTGCAATTGGTTATAATTTTTCATTGGGTGGAAATTATGAATTCAAACTGTCCGACCATTGGCGATGGAAATCAGACGCGTTTATATACAGCAATATTTATGATATTTCTGATTATGACGATTTATACCTGTCGGTTGGTTCGGGCCCGCGATATATATGGAAACGTGGGGATATTTGGTTGGCCGGTGTCTGGAATCGTCGTTGGTATGGTTGGGAACGATATAATTGGTCGGTCGGTGCAAAACTGGATTTGAACTATGACTTTACCCGAAAATTATCTGGTGGTCTATACTTGCAATACTTGAATAATTCATACGATTTATATGATGATTTCCTGACTGGTAATACATATTCATCGCAATTGAGATTTTCTTATTCATTTAATGCGCGATTGTATGCCGCGGCGCGCGTTGGTGTATTACGCGAATCTGCAAATGCCCCCGAATATTCATATTGGCAACCTGGATTTGGTGTTGGACTGGGGGTGGAATTACCCTTTGGTTTTCACATATATGCCGAACCATACTTTTATTGGACAGCATACGATGACGACAAATGGGTTGTGCATAATGGTCGTTTTTCACAAATAACAGAACACGATTTTACCCAGCGCTATTCTGTATCTTTGTCTAATAACAAATTTGATATTTGGGGATTTGTTCCAACGATAGTATTGGGATACACGCATCGCGATTCAAACATTTGGCAACGTGAATTTGATAAATTCAGCGCAGAATTTACTATGCGTCAAAAGTTTTAAAAATCCAAACCGTCCCGCTGCTGGCGCGACTCGTTCGGGGATATTTTTGTTGAGGCAACCCAAAAATAAATCCGACCACAATGGTCGGCTCTATTTTTGGTGCGGGCGAAGGGGACTGTGTTTACGCCATTTTTGGCATTTTTCTGCCCATTTCAACCCGATTTTCAGCAGTTTTTATCAGTTTGCCTGACACTTTGCTTGGCGCTTTTATAATTTATCGTGTTTTCCGTCGTTTGTAAACGATTTTGTATGATTTTTTATTGCAAAATCTACAACGCTGCATTATAATTATAGACAATATAATATCTAAACACAGGCACAAACAATGAATATAGATAATATATTATCTATCAAAACCAGAATAAAAGACAGGTTCCGTACCGTTCGACGCACCGCCAAGATGTCGCAAATGACATTGGTCCAGCGTTCTGGGGTATCTTTGGGCTCAATCAAGCGATTTGAACGAACCGGGGAAATATCATTAACTGCACTGATTAAGTTATCGCAGGCGCTGGGATACGAAGGCGATTTTGACAACCTGTTTGTGCGTAAAAATTATCAGTCTATATTTGATGTTGTACGGGACGGTGGCGAACATGCAAAATAAAATTCTGACGGTTAAATATCATGACATGGTGGTTGGGCGTTTGGCATTGACCCCTGATAACCTTATGGCATTTGAATATGACGCAGGTTGGCTGGAAAATGGTTTTAGTATATCACCATTTAAATTACCATTGGAAAAGCGCGTATTTATTGCAAATCGCAATCCATTTGACGGTGTGTTTGGTGTTTTTAATGATTCTTTGCCAGACAGTTGGGGACAATTATTGGTAAATCGTGAATTACAGCGGCGTGGAATTGCACCGAACAGCATTTCTGTATTGGACAGATTGGCAATCGTTGGTAAAAATGGGCCTGGGGCATTGGAATTTGAACCTGCTGCTGAAATGATTGCAGAATACAAAGATTCCGAACTGGACGACATTGCAATTCAGGTCAGAAAAATCATTGAAGACAATGCAATAACCACAGAAGATAAAATCACCGAAGAATTGTTTCGTATTGGTGGCTCGTCCGGTGGAACACGTCCAAAAATATTCCGCAAAGTTGATGGTATGGATTGGATTATCAAATTTCCTGCCCGAACAGACCCAATAGATATTGGTGCCCAAGAATTTAATATTATGGAATCTGCAATCAAAGCGGGCCTAGATACACCAGAACATAGATTGTTTAATGGAAAATACTTTGGGGTTCGGCGTTTTGACCGCAAACCAAATGGCGATAAAGTCTTTATGATTTCTGCAGCAGGTCTGTTGGACGCAGACCATACACAACCTGTGGTTGATTATTCTGATTTATTGTCTTTGACTGCGAAATTAACCCGTAATATGGTTGAAGTTGAAAAAATGTTCCGCCTTATGGTGTTTAACATTTGGATAAACAATACCGATGACCACACCAAAAATTTTGCATTTTTATATGATGACGGTGATTGGCATGTTTCCCCTGTCTTTGACTTAACCCGAACACCTGGAATTTGGGAACACACAACATCTGTAAATGGCAAAGGCATAGACATCACAGGTGCCGATATGTTGGCGGTCGCACATCGTGTCGGCATATCCGACAAACGCGCCGGTGATATAATGACAGATGTCAAAAGCGTGTTTGAGTAAAACATCAAACAATATATTCAATTTACATTTCTGAAATTTAGTGATAAACTATGAATTGAATCCATAGGGATATGGGTTCGGGGCTGTGCTAGGCCCAGTGTATTCGGTGCAAAATTGTTAATGGCATCGTTATCTGATGTCATTCCGATGGTTTTGTATCGTGATTTATCCCTGACTTGTATAAGTCGGGGAGCTGTTTGCTATACAACAGGGACAACCCGAAAGCGACAGAATCACTAATACACTGATTTAGCAACTCCCCGACCGCCAGATTCCGTATGGCGGTTTTATTATGTATAAAAAGGGAAATATGCTATGGCAAATATAGATAAAATATACGAATTACAGAAGCTGTTGCGCAAACAGGAAACATCAAAACGCGCAATCGTAAAAATTGGCGAGCGAATTGATAAAAATGACCGGCGCGTTGCAGACGAACCTGAGGGCGCATATTACCGTGTACAGTCTGGATTATCTAAAATAGTTTTCTATAACAATGGAAAAGGGGCGGGTGCCCGTATCTATAATATAATGGGATTTGAAAGTATGGAAGTTGGACCAGATGTTGCCGGCCCATTATGTGAGATTTTTGAATATGGTGCGCAATTGACCGAGGGTCAGTTTGACAAAGCTATTCGTGGCAGCGACCCGCGCAATATCGCCCCGATAAAATTACCAACAGACATCCCGGCATTTGATTTTATCGTTGATGCATTTTATGACAAAATTATTGGCGAGCCACGTCGCAAATGGGAAATGGCCCAGTCTAAGGTTGCACAAATGGCCGCGCCATCGGATGTTTCGCCAACCGTACAAATGGCAAAGACCAAATCCGAGCATACAATATAACAAAAACGCCCGTTTGGGCGTTTCGTATTTGCGCTGCGTCGCAGACGCGAGTGCATCATTTCGTCCATAAACGTTTGTTGGCAAACGCGTGTCCTGAACCTTTATTCAAATAAGTTTCAAAATCTAATGCTGCATATTTGTTTGAAAAAGCGACATATGTTATCAGGTCCCATGGAGCATATTTTTTAGTATGTGTTGACATTCCTGCATTATGTTCTTTTAGTCGTTGTTTCAAATCTTCTGTATAACCTATATAACGTTGATTTGGAAAGTTTTTACTTTGAATCAAATATACATAATACATTTATGCCCCCCTTCGCCAAAGGCTTCGCAGGGCACTACTTCTCGTTTCTGCTCAGCTTTCCCTGTGGCTGCGCCATACGAAGCGTCGCAGACGCGAAGTGTGGTGCGGGCGAAGGGAATCGAACCCTCGTCTAAAGCTTGGGAAGCTTTCGTTCTGCCATTATACCACGCCCGCGGAACTTATATGGGCGTGATTTTATAATAATTTGACACACTTGTCCAGAACAAAACTTTTTTATTTTCCCACCCCTTGCTTTTTATATCGTATGGTCGTACATTGAACAGTGTCCAATATCAAAAGGAAGAAAACATTATGACAAATGAAAACTTAAATCCATTGATTGGTGCGCAAAGTCGCGTAAAGGTTGCATGCGAGCGATTGGGGCTGCCAAACGATGTGTATGAAATTTTGAAAAATCCGCAAAGAATGCTGGAAGTTTCCATCCCTGTAAAAATGGATGATGGCTCGGTCCGTGTGTTTACGGGCTTTCGCGCCCAGCATAACACCGCGATTGGTCCATCTAAGGGTGGTGTGCGTTTCCATCCAATGGTATCGCGGGACGAGGTTGCAGCCCTATCTATTTGGATGACATTCAAATGCGCCGTCACCGGCATCCCATATGGCGGGGGCAAAGGCGGCATTATCGTTGACCCCAAGACCTTGTCTGCTGGCGAATTAGAACGCCTGTGCCGTGGTTATGTTGATGCGATTTATCCAATCCTGGGCGAAAAGATGGATGTTCCCGCCCCAGACGTAAATACCAACGGTCAAATTATGGCATGGTTTATTGATGAATACATCAAATTGTCTGGCGAACAGTCATTTGGAACCTTTACCGGCAAACCCGTTGAACTTATGGGGTCCCAGGGGCGCACACCGGCAACCGGGCTGGGGATTTCAATTATTATCGGCGAATCCCTGAAAACGATGGGCAAAGAAATGCGTGGTGCAAAAATCGCAATCCAGGGATTTGGAAATGTCGGTTCATTCACCGCAAAATGTTCCGCCGATATGGGCGCAAAAATAGTCGCCATTGCCGAATGGAATACGACAATTTATAATGAAAATGGCCTGGATATTGACGCGTTGATGAAATTTAAATCAGAAAACGGTGGCAGTATCAAAGGATATCCATCCGCAACAGAAATTACCACGGACCAGTTCTGGGGATTGGATGTAGATGTATTGTGTCCGTGCGCTATGGAAAACACAATCAACAAAGATACTGCGCCATTGATTAAAACCAATCTGGTGGTAGAGGGGGCAAACGGTCCAACAACACTGGACGGTGAAAAAATACTAAGCGAACGTGGCGTCACCATTGTGCCAGATATTTTGGCAAATGCGGGCGGGGTCACGGTTTCGTATTTTGAATGGGTCCAGAATCGTTATGGCTATTACTGGGACGAGGCCGAGGTAGCCACCAAAGAAGACCGTGCAATGCGTGACGCGTTTGATGCCATTTATAAAATCAAATGTGAATACAATGTTTCTATGCGTGAAGCTGCCTATATGCACTCTATAAAACGCGTAGCCACCGCAATGAAATTACGTGGCTGGTATTAGAAAAAATCCCACCAAATGGTGGGATTTTTAACGCATTTGTTCACGCAAAGTTCTGGCACATTGTGTGATAGCATCCGCAGCCCGCGGAATTAAAAACGCTCGTTTCATTGGGCAAACTTCTGTCATTTGTTCCACTGTTTCAAAGTCGCGCCGAACCAACGGGCATATGCCAGGACTCATTTTTTCCAAAGCAGGGCATAGTTTTGCGATTTTAGGAATCACACGTTCGTTTTGCCCATAGGCCAATTTATATGTTTCTATACTTGTTTTGCGTACTTGACTCAGGAATACAAAACTGGGACATACGAACGCGGCCCGTTGCGTCATTTCCTTTACTATGCGATACCGTTTTGCGGCATATTCCTTGCAGGCTTGTGCGTTTTCTGTATCCCAGATATGTTTTCTTTGTTTGATATAATCTTTGTGTTTTTCGCGATAATTTTTCTCGTATGTTCTGCGTTTGGGGCGCAATAGTTGTTTGTTTTTCTGATAGTAATTTTTAGAACGTTGAATAATAGTTTGCTTGTTGTGTGCATAATATTCAGCGTTACGCTGTTGCAGTGTTGTGCCTTTATCAATTTGATTTTCTGTGTCCATAATAAAAACTATTTGGTCTTTGTGACTAATTCTTTTACAACATCAAATACCGGGCGGTTATTGACCGGGGTGCGATGATAATAATTCAATGTTGCAATGTCGTTATTATCAATCTGGAAACAATGTCCCGTTTGAAAATCTGGTTGACCATTTGGGGTATATGTCCCCAGTGCATTGTCTTTTGCTCGTCCTACATTGGCGACATTCGTCCACAAGTCATAGTACAATCGTACACCTCTAACCCCAGGTACAGTGACGACCAACAAACCGTCTTGACGCCATTCAACCTTTAATCCGGTTTGACGCAATGTTTCTATTAGATTAGCAAAATCAACTCGTGATTTACGAGTGTTTAGTCCAACCAATGATATCCGTACCGCTGGGGCCAGATAATCACTGCGTACAACATCATTGATAATTTTTACAACCGCTTTGGTGTTGTTATGAAATTCATCAACCGATATATCCAATGATGATAAAATGTCGTTCCTGTATGCCGCGCCCGCACAATCACGCAGAATTTTTGTTCGCATCGTATCATTGATGCCCCACGCACCATTTGTCTTGATAAATGGTGCCATTTTTAATTGTCCGGCGAAATCTAAACACTTTGGAATATATTCTGTCTGTTTGTGGTAATAGGGGGCCATGGCCTCGCCCCCAGTAAAGACCATATATTCCCATTTGTCCATTGGTATTGCATTAAATTCCCCGATGTATTTTTCAACTTTGTCCAAGGGCATAATATTTGGTGCAATTTGCGCATTGCTGTATTCGCTGCAATGGGTACAATTCATATTGCACCAATTGGTAATTTTTAAAGCAAAACTAATTTTATCCGTATTCATTATTTTTTTGTTGGAATTTGCAATAATTGTTTCGGGTAAATCAGATCAGGATTTTCAATATTATTGCGTTCGGCAATAATGCTGAATAATACCCCACGGCGCAGGAAATTGCGCGCAATAATCCACAGGCAATCGCCGCGACGCACGGTATAGAATGTATCGTCATCGCCCGTCATTTCCGGCATAACGAAATTATGTTTTACGGTTGCAACCGCGTGGCCATCCCCGTCGTGCAGACGTACCGCCAATTCATATTCGCGTCCCGATTCCAGTTCGCCCACATCCGCACCCAAACCAAAATGGCGATGGTCGGAAACACGCGCAAAACCCATATATTTACCATCCAATGCCATGGACACACGCAGACGCGGAAATGCATCGCCAGTCACCACAATGCGCCCTGTGTCCAGATAGTCAATTTTTGATACCACCAAATCACCATCGTGCAGCATCGTTGGGGCCTGTAATAATGTACTGCCGTCCTTGGTCATCAACAGGGAAATAGAATTTTCATGTCCTTTGTCGGAAACAAAAATAAAAACTTTATCGTCTGATTTGATTTCCGGGTCTGTTCCCAACAGGGCTATTGTATAGTTGCCTGGTGCAAACGGTGTGGTCGGGGCATAGACAAATTCGCCACTGTAATCTGTGCGTTCAGTTGCAATAATTTTGTTGTTTACCATAATTGATATATTCTGGTGTGGCAACCAACGACCTGCAATAACGATATTTCCGTCTTTTTCAATACGCACAATATCAAATGTCGGAACTGTATCGCGTTTGATTTCTTGGACGACGGGGGCTGGGATTGCGGGCACTACCACCACGCGAGGCTGGGCATTTGTGCGAATAAATGCAACCCAAATTGCAATAAATATAACAATTATTGCACATGCAATAGGAAACCAATACGCCACCAAACCCGTGCGACGATTGCGCGCCTTTTCAATTTCGGCCTTGTCCACAGATTCATTTTCAGGGGATTTGCGCGCAAACATATTCAAAGACTTCAAAAATCCTCGTGTGTATTCACGGCGATTTTCCTGCCAATCATTTTGTTGCGCAATTGCATCGTTGATTAAATCATCGGTTGAACGCTTGGTTCTTCCCATATTTGTGTTTGAGTTATTCTTTTTTACCATATTAAAACCCCCGGTGGATAAGATTAAATATTTCTTGGACAAATTATTCCAAAATATATTTCTTTGTCAACTTATTTGTGATATAATTCTACACGAAAAAACGGGGGGAATATGAAAAAGATAGGAATTATGACAACTGGTGGCGATTGCAGTGGCCTGAACACGGTTATTCATCGCGTGGTGCGTGGTGCAATACTGCGTGGTTGGACGGTTGTTGGTATCCTGGACGGGACGGATGGATTATGTGAAAATCCGCCACGGATACTGGAATTTGACGAACATACATTGCCGATTGAAAACGCGCGCCTTGCGGGCAGTTTTCTGCACAATGGTCACGCTGGTGCATTAAATTTTGAAACCGCAGCCGAAAATGGAAGAATTGCGGCATTTAATAAAAAATTATATCGTGGATTGCGTGCATTGGATTTAGATGCTTTGATTTTGATTGGTGGGAATGGCAGTCTGTCATTGGCATGGGCCAATCGTGAAACATATCGTGATTTGCAATTGGTCTGTATCCCAAAAACCATAGATATGGATATGCCTATGACCGACCGCACAATCGGATTTGATACCGCGGTGCAACAACTGACCGGATTTTGCGACCAACTGATGCTGACCGCACGCAGTCATCATCGCTGGTTCGTGGTCCAGGCTATGGGGCGCGATTGTGGGCAATTGGCCCTGAATGCCGGTGTTGCGGTCGGGGCCACGGCAATTTTAATCCCGGAAATTAAATTTGATATAGACACATTGGTTCGCCATATAAAGCATGCACCAACAGACTATGGCGTTATTATCGTGTCAGAGGGTATATCCCTGCGAGGCCACTCGGGGAAACCTGCGGATATGATTTCACGCAAACTGACCGCCGCTGGTATAGTCAATCGCACCGCGTTCCCAGAACATACCCAGCGTGCTGGTGACACAACCGCCGCAGACCGAATCCTGGCGTCGCGCCTGGCGGATTGTGCGTTGCATGCAATTGATAATGGTGAAACATATGTTATGACGGCACTGGATTGCAATGGGTGTAAAACCGTCGCATTGTCGGATTTTGTTGCGGCGGGCGAAACGGTTCGTGACCCAAAAATCCCAGATTTGTTGACCTCTAATGCTTATGTGTCGCCTGATGACCCCCTGTTGGATGTTGCGCCACATTTGGGTATATATATTGGTGAAACTAAATAATATAAACGCCCAAATGGGCGTTTTCTCTTGCCAACAAATATAAAATACGCTAGAATACACTTTGATATGACGTATTGTCGTATTGGGGTGTGGAAACCCTTTGTTGGCGTCGGAATATATACTTATTACGCACGCCGTGCGTATTTTTTATTATTGCGACGTAAAAATCTCCTGAACCCGGGGTCAGGAGGGTTGCGAATATACTGAATAAGCGACACAATTCCAACAATTGTTTCCAACCTCCTGACCGTCTGAATTTTTCGGCGGTCTTTTGCTGCACAAAATCGGGGGCAGGGGCATAAGGGATATGAGAATTTTTTTATTCACAGTAATTTTATTTTTTTGCACAAATGTTCATGCCCTGACCCAGTGTATAAAATTGGCCGCGTCCACGGTATGCACTACCAGCGATGATTGTTATAGTACATCCGATTGTACCGTTGACTGCGACGGCACAACCGTCAACATAGTTGGCCGATGCGCATCAACATCCGGCACCGCCGATACGGACAGTACAACTAATATCAGCACCAGTGGTACAACCAGTAAAAATCTGTATTGCTGGTGTAAAATGACCGTGCCAGCAATATCAAAATGGGTTGCACGCTATACATACACGTCCGCAAATATGTGTGTAAAAAATTGCGCCCGCGGTTGTCGCAACGGAATGATATTTGATAACGATATGGACCAAACTTTTCGCAAAACAATGTTAAATAACCTGTTGGAATAATGTATCGCACGCTAAGTTTTTTAATAGTTCTGTGTTGTTGTGACGGTGTGCGTGCCGCCATCTGTCCAACTGGGACAATTGCAATCACGCGAAATGCTGCGGTTGAACTGTCGCCAATATGTACACATCAAACGCTGGGGGTTGTATCGTCGGAAAACTCGCCGGATTTGGCATGTTCCGCTGGTGCAACGGTAATACGCACAAGCCAAGACACCGCAACATCACTTTATCGGGAACAATACACAACGCCATCAATACACATAAAACTGGGTGATACAGAATGTTTTGCAAATCTGGTGGCGGGAACGGCAACGGATACAATTCATATAAAACACAATAATACAACATATCACACAAGCGAATTAAAATTGTGTGGTGTGCTTGACCCGGACGCCACAACAACAAAAATTACCCCATCTATAAACACAATAAATTGGTCTGGACAAACGGGCAACACCACGGTCAATGGTATATCGCATTGTGGTATCAGCACCGGCAGTGTCGGCGACAGTATATTCGCGGTTGAACTAAGTGATACCGCCACCGAAAATTTATATTGTTGGTGCCGAATAATGTCGCCAGCCGTATCCCAGTGGGCATATGCCACAACATTTGCAACTTCCACAAATTGTGATACAAATTGTGTCACCAATTGCGCAACAAAATTTGCGGACAACGCCACATTTCGCACCGCCTTGTTCGCCACAATCAGTATGGGGAATTAGTTATTGTTTATTAGTGGCTGCCATAATTGAACTTTGCACAGCTACTATTAAAAAATCCCCTTTCGGGGATTTTTTATTTCTTTTCAGAAAAGTCTGCATCAACGCTGCCGTCGTCATTTTTCTTTTCTGACTCGCCCTGTGCGGTGGCTTGTTCGGCCTGGGCGGCTTTATAAACCGCTTCGCCCAACTTCATCGCCTTTTCAGACAATGCGTCTGTTTTTTCTTTCAGGCTTTCTGCCGTTGCGTCTGCTTTTGCCAATTCGTCCGCCAATTCTTGCTTGGCTTCTTCTATGGCTTTCTTTTCATCTTCGCTGATTTTATCGCCATGTTCTTTCAGTGATTTTTCAATGCTGAATATAGCGGTTTCAGCTGTGTTTTTCGCTTCGGCCAGGGCGCGTTTCTTTTTATCCGCTTCGGCATTTGCTGCGGCTTCATCAACCATACGTTTGATTTCATCTTCACTCAAACCGCCGTCGGATTTAATTGAAATAGCCTGTTCTTTACCTGTGCCTTTGTCTTTTGCAGATACGTGAACAATACCGTTTGCGTCAATATCAAACGAAACTTCAATCTGTGGCATTCCACGTGGGGCAGGGGCAATTCCTTCCAGGTTAAACTGACCCAACAGTTTGTTGTCCGCCGCCATATCGCGTTCACCCTGGAATACACGAATTGTCACGGCTGATTGATTATCTTCGGCGGTACTGAACACCTGTGATTTCTTGGTTGGGATTGTAGTATTGCGATCAATCAGACGTGTGAACACGCCACCCAAAGTTTCAATCCCCAGCGACAGTGGGGTTACATCCAACAACAGAACGTCTTTTACATCGCCCTTTAATACACCACCTTGAATTGCGGCACCCATACCAACAACTTCATCTGGGTTCACACCTTTGTGCGGTTCGCGACCAAAGAATTCTTTAACTATTTCTGCAACCTTTGGCATACGTGTCTGACCACCAACCAGGATAACTTCGTTGATTTGTGATTTGTCCAGACCTGCATCTTTCAAAGCCTTTTTACACGGTTCAATTGTGCGTTCAATCAAATCACCAACCAGGGATTCCAACTTTGCGCGTGATAATGTTGTATTAAAGTGTTTTGGACCCGTTGCATCCGCAGTCAAGAAGGGCAGGTTGATATCAGTTGATGTCTTAGACGACAATTCAATTTTGGCTTTTTCTGCGGCCTCTTTTAAGCGTTGCAAGGCTAATTTGTCACCAGATAAATCAATGCCTGTCTGGGATTTGAATTCCGCAATCAGATAATCCAAAATACGTGCATCAAAGTCCGAACCACCCAATGCGGTATCACCATTTGTGGATTTTACCTCAAACACGCCATCAATGATTTCCAGAATAGAAACGTCAAACGTCCCACCCCCCAGGTCATAAACCGCGATAACGCCGTCTTTGTTTTTATCCAAACCATACGCCAACGCAGCGGCCGTTGGTTCATTCACAATACGCAATACATTCAGGCCCGCAATGCGTCCAGCGTCTTTGGTTGCCTGACGCTGGGAATCATTAAAGTACGCCGGCACGGTAATAACTGCGTCCGTCACCGTTTCACCCAAATAGCTTTCCGCGTCCTTTTTTAATTTCGCCAAAATCATAGCGGAAATCTGGGACGGTGCATATTTCTTGCCATCCATTTCTACCCATGCGTCGCCATTGTCGCCCGCCACGATTTTATATGGTACGCGCGCTGCGATTTCTTTAACGGCGGGGCTGTCAAAGCGCAAGCCCATCAAACGCTTGATTTCATAAATTGTATTTTCCGGATTAGTCACCGCCTGGTTTTTGGCGGTAATACCAACCAACTGTTCGCCACCCGATGTCAGTGCAACGACCGACGGTGTGGTACGCTGACCCTCGGCATTTTCAATAATTTTGGGGTCTGCCCCATCCATAAACGCCATGGCTGAATTGGTTGTCCCCAGGTCAATACCTAATACTTTTCCCATTTTTTACTCCTTAAAATTTTTTGCTTACCCACCATATAGTTAAACAGAAAAGCATTTCAAGTGGCAATAGACACATTTTCTTATAAAAATCTGTCTATAAAATATATTTTTATTCATATGAATTTTGTGATATAATACATGGTATGAAAAAGATTATATTACCTTTATTGGTTGTTATGCTGGCTCTGGCGGGTTGTCGGACGGCATCTGATGAATCCACATCCTATGCGGATGCTGGCAATGAATGTATTGGTGAAAATTGTGCGGTGATAAAGTATGATACACCAAACGGAAATGATTTGGTCTTGGAAACGGACCGCCACGTGATTCAGATTGCGGCCCAACCGGAAACAAAATATTCGTACTATGTCTGGACGGGTGGCAAAACAACGGCCGATGACCCCGATATGATAGTAGAAGACGGCAACACCATGATTTTAGTAGAGGAATAATTCCCCGCCTCCGGCGGGATTTTTATTTCCGTATTGCGCGATTAAAAAATTCTACAATATCATTTTGAACATCTTGGTAATCTAAATCCAACAACAGGTCATGTTTAGCCTCTGGATAAATTAAAAATGTCAGATTTTTCATATCGCGCGCCCCGTATGCCCGATAAAGCGATGCCGCCAACCGTCCGTTCAGATTGACTATGTCGCGTCCACCACTAATTATCAACAGCGGCGTTTCCGGACAGGCATCTTGATTTAATTTTATCAGATTTTTGAACAAAGAATAATAAAATCCATACGCAAAACATTCCCCACGCCAAACAGATGTGTCACGTACGTTTGCCTGGACTGGGTCGCGCGTCAATTTATGTGCAGCCTTTAATTTACCGCGTACCGGCGACCAAAATTCAATAAATCGTGCACATGCGTTCGCACCCCATAATTTCATCCCAACCCAGGCAACAATTATCCCCATCCACAGCATACCCAACGAATACCGTCCACCACCCGACAGACACACCCCCGCCGTACACAGTTTTGTATTTTCCATAATTCGCTGGGTTATAAAACTGCCATATCCATGACCGAATAACAGAACCGGTAATTTATATTTTTGTTTCAAAAATTTTAGAATTTCTATTTCATCATCAACTGTTGCTGAAAAAATATCAGTGTCGCCATCAGGCTTGCCAACTTTGGTGGCATTACCTGCGGTCCGCCCATGTCCACGATGGTCATCGCCAAAAACGATATATCCATTTTTATTCAGAAATTTTGCAAATCTGTCATAGCGATTTACATATTCGTCCATCCCGTGAATAATTTGCACTACGCCGCGCGGATGTGCAACATCATCCCATAAACTGCACCCCAGGCGACGACCATCACGCGCAATAAAAATCTCTTGTTTCATATGTAAATCCCTTTTTGTATCGTCCACAATGATACCTAAGGAATTTTTATAAATACATAGGTATAAAACCCCAATAAATAAGCCGAATTTCTGCTCTCTGCCTTTGCTATTTGTTCTTTAAAATCATCCCACTGGGATGATTTTTTTACGCGTTTGCACCTGCAACACGTCCGCTGGCCCACGCCCAATGTAAATTAAACCCGCCCAGGTCACCCACTATGTCCAGAACCTCGCCCGCCAAGAACAGACCCGGACACAGTTTTGATTCCATAGTTTTGGATGATACATCGCGCGTTGATACGCCTCCACGCACCACCTCTGCGGCGGCCAGACCGTGTAATTTTATTTTATCACCCGGGATAAAGATATCTGATACCCGCCCCGCAATTTGACTTAGTTCATTATTCTTTATATCTGCAATGCGACGCGAATCCATCCCCACAATCCATTTAGCTACACTTTGGGGTAACGCACCACCCAGGATATTCGCCACCGTACGACGGCCATTGATGGGCTTTTGTTCGCACAACCATTGCGCTACATCCACCCCTGGCATCAGATTGATATAAATTCCACCCGATAAATCGTACAGCGATGCACGATATGCCGCCGGACCGCCAATCCCAAAATGTGTGAACAAAAGCGAATCCGATACAATACTTTTGCCAATTTTTATTTCTGCGTTTAATGACACACCCGCCAGTGTCGCTGGCAAGCCCGACACCACCAATGAACACAAAGCGGGGCGAACTGGGACAATTTTATGTCCAAATTGTTTGGCAAATCGCATTCCTGCATCTGATACCCCCAGGCTGGGGAACGATGTGCCGCCGGTTGCGATAATAACAGATTGCGAACAAAAATCACCACGCGTGGTACGAATTATAAAAAAATCATCGGATTTTTCCACGCTTTGTACGACACAATTTGTAATAATATCTGCGCCACGTGCATCCATCAGCAAAGCTTCAACAATTCCTTTTGCACCATCCGCGGTAAAATATTGTCCCGGGGACTTTTCGGTTGATTCTATGCCGTGTGCATCCACCCAGTTCAAAATATCGCGTGGTGACACGCGGCTTAGTGCGCCCCGCACAAATTCGCGATTTTTACCAAAGTACCGATCGTATGTGGCACCCATATTGGTAAAATTGCACCGCCCACCACCGGATACCATAACTTTGCGTGCGATTTGATTACCCATTTCCAGCACCGCAACCCGCCGTCCACGTGCCACCGCCGTGCCCGCGGCACTCAGCCCGGCTGCACCCGCCCCAATAATAATCACATCATAATTTTTCATATTTTATATATTACACATTTGCATACAAAAAATCTATTGTTTCTCGTTATGATTTTATATATACTAATATCGTCAACGGGGATTCCGTTGATGAGGCGTAGTAACCTCTGCTAACGCGTCGGAATATATGCTTATGGCGCGCTTTACGCGCTGTTTTTTATTATTACGACGAAATATCTCCTGACCCCTGGTCAGGAGGGTTGCGAATATATTGAATAAGCACGCAATTCGTTAGATTGTTACTAACCTCCTGACCGCCTGAAAATTTTTTTCAGCGGTTTTTCATTTGAAAAATAAAAAAACAGGAGATAGAAAACAATGAATCAAAAAATCTTTATCCCAATCGTCTTGGGGGCGATTGGTCTGTCGCATAATGCATGGGCCCTAGATACCATAATCATGTGTTTTATTGAATCAACCGGCGGCTCTACAACTGAATGCAGTGATGTTAACCGCGTTATCAACTGTGGCACCGCCACATACACGGACTGCAACACCTGTGCCAGTGGTTATACCCGCAGCACGGAAACCATTACTATATCCAGCACCGAAAGTTATACAATCGGCACCTGTACAAGAACATTGTCGCCAATAGAACCAATAACACCAACCTGTCCAGATCTGTGCCCAGAAAACACCTGGACCGATTATGGAAACACGCAACAAATACGTTGCAACGATGAACTGATAATTCCGGCCTGTGAATATCAGTGTCGCGCGGGATATTATGGTGACGGCACAACCTGTACCCGTTGCCCATCATCTGGTGGCGTTTATGGCACCAGTGCCGCGGGCAGTACCGCCATCACATCGTGCTATATACCGGCAAATTCATCTATGTCCGACACTACCGGCACATACACATTCACCAGTAATTGCTATTATAGCAATTAAACTCATCCATGCGGATTTTACCCGCCCCCGGGAGGGGGTGTTTTTTTTACAAAAACGCATTGCGTTTTTGTCATTACCGCCTACGCAGGAATGACAATTTTTCTGACGAAAAATTATAAATAATAATGATTCTATTTACTGGATTGCCACCACACTACGCTAAAGCTTCGTGTGGCAGGCGCATTCGCTCGCAATGACAAAGATACGAATGACGAGTGACGAATGACGATAAAAATCCCGCCATTGGCGGGATTTTTTTACCACTCAATATACCCATCCGCACAGGTTCGTTCACACTTGCCACGCGATGCGTTCCATTTTTGGCTGCCAGTTTCATCGCTGCGCGTATCACATATCAGAATACATTCATTGTTTTCCAATGTGTACTTTTCACCCTGATACATACACGATGCGATTTCACATTCGCTTACATAACTGCTGGCGGCCAGTTCTCCCAACGCGCTGTACATATTGTTGCAGCGTCCGCACTGTTTGGACAGTTCATTGGTCAAAGAACGGTCGCTGGTATATCCCGGTTCGCAACTGGTGGCAATGCACGCCCCCCAGGTATTTGTTTTATGGTTCCATTCGCGCATACCGGTACCATGTTCAACCTCGCACGGTTGTTCGTCGGCCTGGCATGCATTTGCCGCCAAATGATAACCGTCGTCGCATTCGGTGATAATACATTCGCCAAACGCGTTCTTTTTGGTATTCCATACCCGCGTCGCGGATATTGCATTCGGTGCACTGCACGACACAACATCATCTTCACAGGCCTGGCCATTCGGATGATACCCCGTCGCGCAAGATTCCACAACACAGTTCCCCGTTGGCTTATATGTAATTGCGTGTTCACGATTACATGGCTTGCACGACCCGTTTATCAATTCAAAATTTGAATTGCACGATGTTTCAACGCAGCGTCCATCAACAATATCGCACGGATTTCCGGTATCGGATATGCCTTCAAATTCGCAGTCATCTGGATACTGGGCGCGTTCACTGACTGGCACGGCCTCGCCACCATCCAGTTCATATGCCTCGCACATATGATAACAGTCGTTTATGCTATCCGATTTTGCGTCTGACATTGTGTGCGTGCCGCCGGTCAATTCGGCACAGGTCTTAGGTTCTTCGTCCTGGTTCCCGTCGCCGTCTTCGTCTTTGACCGAGCCATCGCAAATTTCGCCCTCGGCACACGCCACACACTGGAAATTCTGCAACTTATACCCCGGCCGGCAGGAATTGATCTTGCAAGTGTCCGTCGCGCCATAGTAATCGCGTCCCGTCACACTGTTTGCATTCTCAACAATCGGACAGTCTGTATAGCAATAGTTTACATCGCTTATACCGCTGTCAGACTTGGTATGCGTACCACCGGTCAGGCTTGCACAAGTCTTGGCATCTGGGATTCCATCGCCATCGTCATCGCTACCGTCGCAGATACTGCCCGCTGGGCATTCAACACAGTTTGTGCCGTCGGTTGAATAATAGCCTTCACCACAACCCGTCACCGCACATGTGCCGCATTCCGCAGAATATGCGCCCGCATCCGCGTCATAATTACAGGTCGCTTCACCCACACCATTGTTGACCGTGCATTCCACATCCGTGCGATAGCATTCTGATATATCCGCACTGGTGTCTGTTTTGGTCAGTCCGTTATCCGGACACATATCGCGTGTGGTTGGACGGTTGCTGTTATTTACATCTGCAACTGGTCCATAGAATCCATAGTCAACTGGTTCACAGTCTTTGTCGCCATTTTTCCAATAATACCCTGCGTCGCATTCATGCATTATGATTGTGCTGCACCCGGTATCATACACGGTTGTTTCCGCGTTGTAATAACACAACTGAATACCCCGACCGTGTTCGCTGGAATACGGCGTATCCGTTTTATAACAGAATGTCGGTGCATTCGCTGTTTCGGATTCGGTCAACCCGCCATCTGGACATTTCTCACGTGCTACAGATCCCTCTGGGCTGTAATTATTCTTGCCCACCTTGTCGCAGTCAATCGCATCATCGGTTGTCTTGTAATAACCGCCCTTACAATGACTGACATACTGTTCGCGACATTCGGTTGCGTATCTGGCATCCGCACCTTCGCCACTGGTATATGTACATACCTGGGTTCCAGTACCATTGCCCGACGCGGATGTAAAGTCAACCGTCTTAAAGCATTCAGTTATCACGCTGGCCGTTGTCAGACTGCCCGTGCCACCACCGTTTGGACACGCATAGCGTTTCATATCGTCCGCGCCACTATAATGGTCTACGTCAACCTCTGAGCAATCGGTTCCTGACACATAATAGTATCCCGCCCCACATGCCGTGACCACAATGTCTTTACAGTTTGCATTATAATCATCTGTACCATAATAGCATGTCTGGGTTCCCGTCGCGTGTGTGCTGGCCGATGTATAAGGCAACTGTTCCTTATAACACACGCCAACATTGGTTGCGCTTTCGCCACCCGCCGACAAACCGCCATTCGGACACGCATTCAGTCCATCCGGCGTGCCGGAATCGGTTGCGAATTTGTCGCCACCTGGGCACCAGTTATTTTCCGTACAGGTCAAACATACACTGCCATTTCCGGAATAGTATGTCCCCGCCGCACAGGATGTAAAGCCCGCCGACCACACCGCCGTTGCGGTTGCATCCACTGTTGTTGCGCTCAATGCATTTTCATTCGTCTGCAATGCGCCATTTGCGTCAATGATACTAATGTCGCCCAGTTTATAGCCCGCAAATTCATATCCCGTCTTTTGGGGCAGGTTTGTACCCAAACTGGTTATCGGGGTGTTTGCCGATTCATCGGAATACCAACCCGTTGCATATTTCAGATACACTGGTCCCTGTGCGCCATTTGCCGTTGCATCCGATGCACTCAGTATGATTTTGAATACTGCCGGTTGCCATACCGCATACAGCGTCACATCCGTACCCGTTGCCGATATGTTGTCCGTAATCGTGTTCCCCGCGCCATAGCAATCACCGGTGCCGTCGTCCTTTTTACACCACTTGGCAATTACATTGTATCCCGGTCGTACCAGCGAACTTGTCGCGGGCAGGGCGCATGCCCCACTGTCAAATGTGCATTGTACACTGTCCGCAATATTGCCCGTGCCCTTGTTTTTATCCAATGTAATTGTATATTCATTTGCCTTACATTGTGGATTTGCACCCGGTACCGCAGTATATCCTGGGTCACAGGTCAATGTATATGTACATGTTTCATATGCACTACCAGAATACATGGCCTGTTCGCTGTCGGGTGTCACGGTTTTGCTGTGTGGCACATCCGCCGCGGTCAAATCACAGGATACATAGCAATTTTCCTGGCTATCACGTGGCAGTACCGACCCGTCACCACCTTCACACAGATATTTGTCCAACTTATTGGCGGGACTGTAATATTTATCTTCCACAACTGTACATCCGACAGCATTATTACCCTCGTGATAGTACCCAGGATTACAGGTTCTTGGTACAACCGTGCAACTTGTACTGTACAGGGCATTATCGCCGGTCCCGCTGGTGTAATAGCAATCCCATTGCGCCGTACCATTCGGGAAATTCTTTGACGAATCCGTGATAATCTTGTGGCATCTGTTGATGCTGGATGCGCCATCTTCATCAATGGTCCCGCCATTTGGACATGTTTCACGGCAGCCTGTACCACCAACAACCACATTTCCTTCACCTGGGCAGTAATATGGTGCAACACACTCGGTCAGCACGCCACTATCATAGTACTTGCCCGCTTCACAGGTTACCAGATTCTGCGACCACTGTGCATACAATGTCGTATCGGCTGTGAACAATTCTGGCTCTGGCAAAATGCCATCCGCCGCCAGGACAATATTTGTTCCTTCTTCGTCCGCGGAATAACCCAAGAACGAATAGTTTGTGCGCGTTGGTGTTGTAAGCCTGGAAACAGAACTTGTCGCGTCTTCATCTGAATACCATCCTGTTGCATACTTCTGGTACACCACAGAATCTGTCCCATCCCCACCATTTACTTTCAACGTGACCTTAGCAACAATCAACTCGCACATACTATCTGAATCAGCGGCATTCGGATTAAACTCATATCCTGTATTACAGCCAATTTTCGTAACGGAACAAGTTGCTTGCAAAGAGGAAGCCGCGGTACATTCACCATCGCCCGGATAATACAGCTTACCTTCTTTGGAAATGATATATTTATCATATTCGCAATATCCTTCAGAGTCTAGTGGACAAATTGGGTCGTCACAGTAAAAGTCGCAGTAAGCCCAACACCCATTAACACCTTTATAGCTTTCATAAGAATATGCATATGGATAATCTGCAGAAACCGTTGAACAACTATCACAGGTTGAACTAAAACGACTCGTTTCACTGCGAGACACCTCTTCACCCGTTATAGTATAATATCTACTATAAAAATCATCGGCGCAGTATGAAGAGTTAATCTGACAATATGAGCTTTCTGGGTCTTCTGGATTAGCGACACAAGTGGCTGGGTCTGCATAATAATAAACCCCCGTCACAGTAGAAGTCCGATATGTGCATCTATTAGCATTATCTGGACACACAGAAGAATCTTCTATACACGAACATGATGCTTCCACATAACACTCATCAATACTGGTTGCGCCGGGCTGAGAGTCTGGATAGTCGGCGGGGCATTTTTGTGCATCTTCGCCGGGGACGCAGTAATATCCCGCCTCGCACAGGCCCACGCAATATGTGATGCTGGACGCGGTATTTGTGATATTACCGTCGGCATCCTTGGTATCTATACCTGTGCCACAATAATTGCGTTCGGTTGAGCAACCTGCAACGGTTGGCTGCGCGGATTCGCCCGAGCATTCGGATTGAGCCGGACTCCAATACCCATTCCCAACCGGCACGCAATTGTCAGTTTGTACACCATCGTAATAATACCCCGCGATACAGGTCACAATCGTTGATTGTGGACAGTTTCGGTCATATTTGCCCGACTCGGCCGAATAAAAACACTGCCGTCTTTGACCGCTGGTATCATTTTCATACCACAGGTCATCCATTATACAGGCCTCGGCACTGGTGCGCCCCTTTTCCTGGGTTGTGCCGCGTGTACCCGTATCCGAATTTTCTGGACACCGTGTTGCAGAGGTTTCTTTATCCGGGCTGTAATATCCCAAATCAACAATCGTGCAAACTGTGGCGGTTCCGCTGGCCAGGGCATAACCACCCGCACAGGTAATAACGGTTTTCGCACTGCAATTTGCGGTATATGATTTAGTACCTGCGTCATACTGACAAGTCTGACTGCCCGCTGTGTATTGGTCGGGTGCATAGGCAACATTTGTCGCATAACAGTCCGCCGCCGCATCGGATTTTGTCGCCGAACTAATCATCACCGTCAATTTATTACCATTTTTATCCACAGCGGCCGTATATGTGCCATTCAACGCCTCACAGGTCGCAATACCACTGGCCGTACCGGTGTCTTGAATTGCCTCAACACCCGCGCAATAACTGCCCGCCGGACAGTTGGTACATGATGTCCCCGTACCGGCATAATATGTTCCCGCCGCACATGAGATTGACGGATTATCGGCATACGATGCTTTAATTGTGGCGTCGTCCGAGAATAATGTGTAATTCGTTGTCAAATTACCCGTAGAACCAATCACAACGGTGCTGCCACTTAAATATCCCGAACATGTCTGGCCCGCCAGGGTCGGCAAAGTGACCTTGGTAATTTTGCTGGTGGCATTGCTGTCCGAATACCATCCGGTGTTATATTTCAGATATATTGTATTCACGCTGCCCGTGCCACCATTGTGGTCCAGTGTAATCGCAAAAACATCTGGTTCGCATGTTGTATCACTTGCCGCCCGATACCCAGTATTACAACTTAGTGTATAAGAGCAGGCCGCAATAGTCTTGGTCGTTGCATTATAAAATTCGTTTTCATTGACCGGATTTAATACCCCGTTGCCATCTGTGGTCACCGTCTGCAAACACATATTAAAACATGCTGTTGCCGCACTGGATGTCGTGGTTGATGTTGTCGCGCCCGACGCACCCGACAGGGCCGAACACGCATTGCGTGTTGTCACGGCTTCGCTATCGCCACGATAATAGCCATAGCCAACCTCATTACAGAATGGCGAGTTCGCAGCCGGTCTGTAATATCCACCCTGGCAGTATGTCGGCACGATATT
Organism: Alphaproteobacteria bacterium; assembly: GCA_017463185.1. GTDB lineage: Bacteria > Pseudomonadota > Alphaproteobacteria > Rs-D84 > Rs-D84 > Enterousia. The sequence goes on along the minus strand of JAFTPS010000003.1, from coordinate 47,483 downwards.
GCAAGAGAGTGAATATGAGTCCGTACTTTCGTTCCAACTACATGTTTCGGTACCACGCCCCGACACAACTGTCGTGGATTCATTTGTAATATCTACATCCCCCGCGGCTGTACACTGGGTTTTCAGTGTCGCGCCGGAAACAGAACTAATCGTTTTGCCCGATGCACTTGGACATTTGATTTCACATCCTGCGGTTTCGCTGGATTCATTGCCCGCGGTCACATCTCCACCCGGACAGTAATATCCCGGCGTACATGTTGTTCCGTCGGCTGCTTTGCCCGCGGTGCATGGAAATACACCCAATTCCCAACGCGCATACAATGTGCCATTTGCCGCCGTGGTCCATGCCTTTACCGGCTTACCACTCTCGTCATAATACTGATTGCCACCCGTGGTTGCATCCGTATCATAGTACCCCAGGAAGTTATAGTTGTCGCGCTCTGGCATAGTCGCCGTTTGCAACAGGCTGTTATAAGTTGCCGTGACGGACGCAGTCCCACCCGTACCACCATTCGCATTCAATGTGACGGTGTATGTATTTGGTTCACACCCCAGGCCATTGGCGGTCTTTTTATATCCCTCATCACATGACCATTCGGCTTCGCCCCCGCATGTCGCATTTTCTGGACATGACTGACAGCCACTGCCTGATATATAGAAATCATCTGCACACGTCGTTGCTGCACATAAAATTTTTCCGCCCTTAGTAACAATCCCAGACACACCGGTAGAATTTGGAATATCAGTGGTTGTACAATTGCGATAACACCATAAATCCGTTTCCGCCTCACATACATTATATGTACCCAGTGTATATCCAGTGACGCTGGCACAGCTGTGCGAACAATTTGTACATGTCCCATTGTCTGGATATTGACTGCTGGTACAATTACAAGCACCCGCGGTTGTGCTGTCGCATGCGGTCCATTGTGCATAGTATGTCAGCGCGGATGTGCATGTGCCCTTTACAACACTTGTCACCTTGGTCCCACCAGTGGATGCGGTGTACCATCCATTAAATGTATAACCCGGTTTTGTGACATCTGTCGGCAAACTAAATGTTGCTGTTTCAACATTACACGCCGCCATGTACGAACCATTGATTGTGCCACCATTTGTGACATAGTTGATTTCCGCCTCGCCCTCGGCTGTCCATTTGGCGGTAAATGTTTTGCCCTCAGTATATGTCCAAGTAAATGCCGAACCTGCGGTCTTGGTATCACTTGTGCCACTTACCGTCCATCCGGCAAAGTTATATCCACTGCGTGTGCATGTGTTAGCCGCCGGTGTAAATGAGTTGTCATATGTCGCGGTCGTGGAACTGGGGGCGGTCCCAGCTCCATCACCACAGGAATAGGCGACAGCATAGGTATTCTGCGACCAGATTGCATATAATGTGACATTCTTGGTCGGGGTATATGAACCCGTATCTCCACCGGTCGCGGTTGAGGATTCTGCCCAGCCTTTAAATGTATAGCCCGTTCTGGTCGGTGTTGGCAATGTCACAGATTTACTGGTCCATTGTGCGTACCAGGTTGTTGTATTATCATCCACATCCTTAGCTGCGTTCAAACCATCGGATGTGATATTCCCGTTTGAGTTAATGTATTGTGTGCCATTGCTGGACGTATTGTAATAACCATTGAATGTATATGTTGCCGTCGCACTGGTTGCGGACACCGAACCACCATTGCCATCATATGTGACCGTGTACGCGCGCGTCGGTTCTGTGATAGCATTCGCGGATGCTGTCATAGCCTTGCTGCGCGCGTCGTCCAAATACACATTTGTTTTATATGTGGTGTAAATGGTCGCTGTCCCATTATTTGTCGCGCTTGCATTGTCCAGGCTAATGGAATAGTTGTTTGCGGTCCAGGTACCTGTAATTGTGACGGCTCCACTGCTTACCCCCAGATTGGCACTGGTACACGCAACACCGGTTGTACCCGCATTGAACGTTTTGCCATTCACAGACCACTTATTAAATGTATAACCCGTTGCGGTCATCGCGGCCGGCATGGTGAATGTGCTGTCATACTTACACGATGCGGGACTGGTCGGCGCTGTACCATGTCCGCCATTTGCCCAGTTCAGGGTAATGGTGTTCGCATCCCAAGTAGATTTCAGAGTAATCGTCGCACCTGCAACAGATGTTGCATTTTTCAGACTATCACCCGATGCATATGTGCTGGCGGCGCAACTGCCACTGCTGGCGGTACAAGACCACTTGTTAAACATATAGCCCGTATGAGAGAATGGATTCGTCGCCGCAGTACATGTGCCATCATACGTACATGTCTGATTACTTGGAACCGTACCCGTTGCAGAACTTGGGTCTTTGGTGTATGCAACTGTAAATGTAATCGCTTTACATGTGCCACTTGCACTGGTTGCACCGGCAGAACCGTTTACTTCAAACGTCCCAGTTGCATTCGTGCCACCGCCCTGAGTGTACCCAGTAGAACAGGTAATAGTACACACTGGCGTGTTGTTGGTTACACTCTTTAACGTCGCAGTACCCTTGGTCGCAGAACATGTCGGCGTTTTCCACACTGCATACAGTGTTATTGAACCACTGCTGATTATGTTCTTGATAGATGCATCCGCCGCATAATCAACGGTTGTTCCACCAGATGTCTTGGTCCAACCAAGGAACACCATCTTGGTTTTAACCATAGTACCCTGGGTTGCCGCTGTACATGCTCCGTCATAAGAACATGTCTGTTGTGACACAGATGGCGTACCACTGGTTGCACTGCTGGTGTTATAGTTTATGGTCAATGTATTCACAGTCCATTTCGCATACAGCGTGACCGTTCCATTATAAGTACTGGTCAGGTTCGTTACACTTGCGCCATTTGCATAAGATGTACCTGTACCGTCCGCCTTGGTATTCCAGCCTGCAAACGTCCACCCGGTCAAACTGTACCCGTTTGTTGTCAATGCCTTGGCCGTGCCATATGTATGAGTGCTGTTCGCTGTGCTGCCACTAATTGTGCCAGAAGCACCACTTGGCTTGTTACTGTTATAAGTAACGGTGTATGTATTGGCCGAACACGCCGTACCAGTCGTTGTGGTTGCACCGCCAACACTATACCCCGTTTTACAGGTACAGGATGTCGCAGTTGAAACAGTGTTTGTAGAATTTCCAGGACAGGCCGAACATGCATTTCCCGCCGAAGTAGCACTGTCAGACACATCGGTATCAGCCAAGAAATAATTCTCGCTACACGATGTGTACAACTTATATGTAGGACACGAATAGCCCGCCGCGAACGCATTGGCGGTAAAAAATACCAAAAATAAACTTGCCAAAAATCCCAGGAAACTGCGCTTTTTTTCCATGACTTCCTCTCTTTTGTAAATAATGGTAGAAAATTTACCGCACCCTACGCAAGGGAAAAATAATATGAATATTTATCAATCATGTATTTTTATGAACATACACAGAAAAATAAGTGGCTATACGGGATTTATAAATAAAAAACCGCCCAGGGGACGGATTTTTAATCTTGGTGGGTTAGGTAGGACTTGAACCCACGACCAAAGCGTTATGAGCGCTCCGCTCTAACCACTGAGCTACTAACCCACGGCGCACATTATATATACTTTTATATTTTCGTGCAAGATAATTTTTTATTATCTTTATCAACTTTTTATGTAATCATAGATTTTATGAGCGAATTGGTCCAAATTTTAAGCGAAACACAAATGGCGGCGTTTAACGCCGTGGAACGCACAAATTCAAATCTGTTGATTCTGGGGCCGGCGGGAACGGGAAAGTCTACATTTGTAAATTACCTGAAAGCAGCATCAAAAAAACGCATAGTTTGTGCTTGCCCGACGGCGGTTTCGGCCCTGAATGTAGGGGGACAGACGATTCATTCGTTGTTCCAGATTCAACCGCGTGATTTTATCCTGCCCGAATTTTTGAAATTAAAGGCTAAAACCCGCAATATCCTGAATGCAACCGATGTTTTAATTATTGATGAAATATCAATGGTTGCGCCTGATTTGCTGGATGCGATTGATATACTGGCCCGTCAGGCGCGACGCAACAATGAACCGTTTGGCGGAATCCAAATTGTTGCAATTGGTGATTTGTTCCAATTGCCACCCGTTATCACACGCGAAGCAACCCAGTACTATACATCTGAATACGGACATCCAAACGCATATTTTTTTGACAGCAATGCGTACAAACGCGCGGATTTTATAAAATACAATTTTGATTTGGTTTATCGCCAGAATGATGGGCCACTGTTGGAAAATTTGGTGCGATTGCGGGGAAATGATGCGGGCGCACTGGATTTTTTCAATACGTGCCGCATAGATGACGCGGCCCGTCGCGCGAACGCGGTTCTTATCACGCCGTTTCGTGCCGTGGCCGAACGTATAAATGCATCGCGACTGGCCCAGATTCCAGAGCCCGAGGTTATATACAATGGTGTCTTGTCGGGTAATTTTTCTGAACGCGATGTCCCCGCACCACTAAGCCTGACATTAAAAGTTGGCGCATTGGTTGTTTTTGTAAAAAATGGCGATAAATGGCATAATGGCTCAATGGGAATAATAAAAAGCCTGGGGGCGCGTGAAATTGTGGTACAATTATTGTCGGATTCGCGTGAATTGGTTTCCGTAAAGCCCGATAAATGGGAAAAGATAGAATACTCGCGCGATGAAAACGACCGCCTGGTGGAATCAGAGGTCGGTTCATACAAACAATTCCCGCTAAGTTTAGGTTATGCAATGACCATACACAAGGCCCAGGGCAAAACCCTGGATGCGGTTGTGGTGGATATTTCACGTGGGGCGTTCGCCCACGGTCAAACATACGTGGCCCTGTCGCGTACCCGTCGTGCATCGGATATGCACATAGCCGCACCACTGCGCCCACGCGATGTTATTTTTGATTCACGTGTTTTAGATTTTGTTGACGCAACTGTTTAAGTTCCGTCATCATCAATTTATAAAACCATTCGCCATTACAAACCAGTTCATTAAAATCAACCCCTGGGCCACTGACTAATTCACGTACAGATGGCACTTTTACACCCGCAATAGCCGTTTTTACAGCGTTTGTAATCGCATTTCTTTCTGCGGCAAATATAATGCGGCCATCATCGGTCAGGGTTTGAAATTCTTCTTTTGCCAATCCGATATTATCGTGTTCGTTCCCAAAATTCCGGCTTATTTGTCCCGCAACAAACAAATGCGCCCCCGCTTGGGGAAAATAACTGGGGTATATATTTTCGCTGTTTTCTGATGCATATTTTGAAAAAGCGTTATGAAAGTTCATTCGGGTATCCGAAGCCGACATAAATGATAATGTTGTAAAATACGGATATTCTAGTGGTACAATTGGACCGTGCTGAATAACCACAATACTTTGCTGTATTTGTTTTATATCAGATGCTTTGAACCCCATATTTAACATTTCGTCTCGCATCAGATTGCCCAGCATTCGTGCCACAGCTGCGCCGTGCGAATGGCAATAAAATCGCAACTTTGATGCATTTTGTAATGTTGCCACCACATTCGGTTGGACACCTGCGGTGTCCAATACTAGTATTGGATGAATTAAAGCTTTATACAATTGCTTTATATAATTTGCGGTTGGCTCGGTAGACTGCATATGTTGCATCTTGCAGGCAACAACATCTGCTGGACGATTTGAATTTTGTACTTTGTGTCGTGCCGCTTGAAACATTTGAATGCGTTCCAACGCCGCATCACGTGACCCGAATTCATAAAAGACCGAGTATATATCTGTTCCGCTAACATTATTTTCCGCCAACACACGTTTTATCTGTTTTATATAATGATTAGCAAATCTCGGGACATAGGTCAATTCCCCACCCAGTACAACAATCGCCGGAACACCCGGGACGATTTTATCCACCTCTTGCGTGCCATAAATATTTTCATCTGTACGTGCCACAGCCTTGATAACGCCGGCTGAGCTGGGAATATATTTTATGTTCATATATCTTTCCTCATCATAACGGCATCTATGCCGTCATAATATTTTGGGCGCACGCCAATTTTTACAAACCCATTCTGTTCGTACAGCGCACGGGCCGGCGAATTGTCCGCCGCCACCTCAAGAAATATATGTTTCACACCCTGTTTTTTCAAGTCCGCTTCCATAATCCCAAGCATTGCGACCGCAATTCCGCCCCGCCGAGCCTCTGGATGAACCCCTATGGTAATTATTTCTGCTTCATCAGCAACAGCGCGATAAACAATAAAGCCATTCTGACTGGCGATAATTTCACATCCAGATTTTTTTAAATCCGCGAACTCTTCCGCCGCCCAGGGCTTGTCCGGGAAACAAAGTTTATGAAGATTTGCCAGATTATCTAGCACGGCGATTATTCTTTTTGTATGTATTTAACATTTTATTATATACCATATTGGCAAATTCTGTATTATGTTCGTATGTATCAATTGGAATCGCTGAACCATTATTAAAATCGTTCATATACAATCTGATAAGAATTGGATGACGCGAATTTGTGGTTTCCATACGCACAACGGAAATATATACCCCTTTGTCACTGATTGTAAATTCATTATTCCCTGTACAATATATTGTATACTTTTTTATTGTATCCAAAACTTGCAGTTGATATTCTGGCAAAAAGAATTTCTTAAACATATTTGTCATATTATTTACCTTTATTTTCTTCTGCATAACTGGGGCGCAGATACATTGGCACCGCGGGTGCTATATCACCAGCGGCAATTTTTTGTTCCACTATTTGCACGCCTAATTTCAAATCAAATGGCCGATGACCGACGGTGCGGGGCCATTCCATCTGTTTAGTTTCCAATTCATCAATTCCCATAGTACACGGCGCAAAATCCGCCGCCCCAACAAAGAAGTCACCGCGTCCCGATTCTATTGCTACAAACGCATCTGGTGTCTCGGCCAGATACAAATCAAATGCACTAATCCCCACAATGGGAATATTCAATCCCATTGCCAAACCCTTAGCATACGCGATGCCCAAACGTATCCCTGTAAAACTGCCCGGACCAACAACCACACCGATTGCCCGTAAATCGGACCACTTTACGCCACACTCATCAATGAATTTTTCGCACTCAGCGGGCAGGGCGATTGACTGTTTTTCCACAGTAACCGATTTGTATTTATTGCCCAATACAAATTCTAAATTTCCCCCAGATGTATTTATCAGCAAAATCATAACCGTACCCCAAAGCCAATTTTCTTGGAAAATCCGGCCGATTTACGCACCGACAACAATTCATCAATCTTGGCCGGGGTAAATTCAGTCCGTACATCCGCACAATCGTTTTCCAGCAATGCACGACGCAAAATCGCGGTCAGTTCACGTTGCAATTCACGCACCCCCTGTTCGGATGTATAGTTTTGAATTATATGACGAATTGCATCGTCAAAGATTACAATATCATCCGGATTCCACCCAGTATCACGGGCTGCCCGCGCAATCAGATGTTCACGTGCAATTTTAACCTTATCATCAATTGAATAGCCCGGAATTTCAATAATTTCCATACGGTCCTTTAATGCATTGGATAAATTCAGACTGTTTGCAGTCGCAATAAACAACACATTGGACAGGTCAAAATCCACCTCTAAATAATGGTCGCGGAAAGTCTTGTTCTGTTCTGGGTCCAGAATTTCCAACAGGGCACTTTCCGGGTCGCCACGCCAATCGCGGCCCATTTTATCAATTTCATCCAGAACAATCACGGGATTGTTTGTTTTGCAACGCTTTAACGCATCCATAATACGCCCAGTCTGTGCGCCAATATAGGTCTTGCGATGACCACGGAAATGCGCCTCGTCAGAAATACCGCCCAGGGAAATTCGCTGATACTTGCGTCCCAACGCCGCAGCAATTGATTTACCCAGCGAAGTCTTACCCACACCCGGTGCGCCAACAAAACATAAAATACTGCCCTGGTTGCCGCCAGTTTTTTTCATAACGGCAATGTGTTCCAAAATTCGTTCTTTAACGCCAGTCATTCCGGAATGCTCGGAATCTAAAACATTTCGCGCCACATTCAAATCAATTGGAATTGTGTCCATTTTACCCCATGGCATAGCCAACAATTCGTCTAAATATGTTTTTAATAATCCGCCCTCATTTGACATAGGCGACAACGACCGCATACGCTTCCATTCGCTCATTGCTTTTTCTTTGGCCTCGGTCGGCATAGACGATTTTACAATCCGCTTGCGAATATTTTCGGAATCCATTTCCTCGCTGTCTTCACCCATTTCCTTTTGCAGGGCACGCATTTTTTCCTGTAAAATAGCTTCGCGTCGGCCGTTTTCCATTTGCTGGTGAATACGACGATTTATAGAATCTTCTATTTTAGCGGTTTCACCCATCAATTTAATCTGTTCCAACAACAGAATCAATTTGTCCCGCCATGACGGCGCGCATAAAATCTTTAATGCATTATCGGTATCAATGTCCATCATTTGAACCACAGAATCCACAAACGCGGGCAGGGGATAGTTATTTACCACACTGCGCAATTTATCCATTTTGAATTTACGCACCGACGACATGGCCTGGACATTTTCCGCAATCATATCACGCAACGCAATTGTTTCCGGCGCGGTTTCATCGGTCGCAATTTCAATTGGTGTGGCGTCCGCCGTAAACAGGCCATCTGTCACTTCTATATTCCCCAGCGTGACCGCCGCGGTTGTGCAAACAATTGCATGTACCGCCCCATCGGGCATGTGCAAAACTTGGATAATGTCGCCAACCGTGCCAACATTGTAAATGTCGTCGGGCGTGGTCGGATAGGTCCAACTGTGCTGTGGCACCAAGACAATACGGCGGTCCGCCGCCGCGGCCCCTTTCAGGCACGATACAGACACAGGATTATCAATGTACACCGGCACAGTCAGCCCCGGATGCACCACCAAATCACGAAGAGGTAAAATATATTGTTTCATTGCCAAATAAATATAATACGTTTTATAAAATATTCAAGGTTTATGAAAACCTAAAAAACAGTAAAGAAATAAACGCCCAATTGGGCGTTTGTGTTTTTTTATTCATCAATCACACTATATTCACAGAAACCTTCGTTCGTGTCGCAACGGGATGTAGTGCCTTCGCTGATGAAATACCCTTGTTCGTGCAGGCACGCCGGGCATACTTTCGGGGCCTCGGTCCCAATATGCCACATACCACAGTTTGTGCAACGCCACATAACGATTTTGTCCTGTTTGAACAAAGTACCATTTTCAATTGCTTCAATCAATGCACGGAAACGAGATTCGTGATAGCGTTCCGCATAGCCGATGTTTTTCAGAATTTCTGCAATTGCCGGAAAACCTTCCTGGGCGGCAATTTGTGCAAATTTTGGATACATATCGGTATTTTCTTCGTGTTCGCCATATGCGGCGGCATTCAGATTTTCCAAAGTATTACCAATTTTGCCCGCTGGAAAAGATGCTGTAATTTCCAAATCGCCACCTTCCAGAAATTTAAACAAACGGGATGCGTGTTCTTTTTCCTGTTCTGCTGTTTCCAAAAAGATTTTAGAAATCGCCTGATACCCTTCCTTTTTTGCCTGAGACGCATAAAAGCAATAGCGGTTACGCGCCTGGGATTCACCAGCAAATGCAATCAACAGATTTTTTTCTGTCTGTGTACCTTTTAATGATACCATTGTATAGTTCTCCTTTATGATTTTTGTTTCTGGAAAAATCTTAGCAGACAATTGGCAAAAAAGCAAAAAATTATTTTTTTATTTTGCCGTTCATATTTTTACAAGCCACACTGTGAATCAAATCCATATATTCGTCATATAATTTTATCCCCAGAAAGGCTCGCGCCTGTTCAATCGTTGCCCCATACGACCAATATGTTCCATGGTCTGTTGTATATTTTGCAACAATACAATCTGGTTTGCTGGAAATAAAATACCCATAACAATTGGACGCAACGCGATAGGCCTGGAAAAATTCAAATAAATTCTTTTCCTTGTGCATCAATTTCTGGCCCAGAACCACATCCATATCGCGCACACGCTGGATACTATGCTGAAAATCATTCTGGAACCGCCACAGCCCCGCAATAAATTCAACCTGAGACAGCTTTACATCCCGCAGAGACACCGTCGTCCCATCGGATTTATACGCCACCGCACCTGCGGCACGGTCGCGATTAAAATCACGATTTTTATCCAATAAATTAGTATGTTTTGCGTAATTATTTCTGTTCTTCATTTTGTGCAATCCCCAGGAACTTCTTTTCAATTGCGGCAACTAACCCCGTTATTCCTACTCTCCCAGCTGCACTAATGGTTAAAATCTCAGGTTTCTTTTTACGACTGAACGACTTTGTGAAAGCTTGCATTTTTTCGGACAAAGCATCTTCATCAATCGCATCAACTTTATTTATGACCACCATTTCCGGCTTGTCCGTTAAATCGCCACCATATGAATCCATTTCATGACGAATGGCCGCATATCGTGCCGCCCAGTCAGGCTCGGTCCCATCAATAACATGTAAAATCATTTTGGTGCGTTCTGCATGCCCCAAGAATTGGTCGCCCAACCCCACACCGGTATGCGCACCCTCAATCAAGCCCGGCAAATCCACCAGCACAAATTCACGGTCGTGCGCATACATAACCCCCAGTTGTGGATTCAGCGTTGTAAACGGATAATTCGCAATTTTTGGTCGTGCCGCCGTCAGCGCACTCAACAGTGTGGATTTTCCCGCATTTGGAAAACCGACCAAGCCAATATCCGCAATCAGTTTTAATCGCAACACGATGGTTCTTTCCTCGCCCGGCAAGCCATCATTTGCCTGACGCGGGGCGCGATTAGTTGGACTTTTAAAATGCAGATTTCCCCATCCACCATTACCGCCACGTGCTGCGCGATATTCCATACCATCTTTGTTCAGGTCGGCATATTCAATTTCTTCATTCTCGGATAAAATAACCGTTCCCGTTGGCACGGGCAGCCGCAATGTTTCACCCGATGCACCGGTACGCATTTTTCCCATTCCATTTTCACCGCGTTGTGCGGCAAAATGCATTTTATACCGGTAATCAATCAAAGTATTTACATTAGGCACAGCAACAAACACGACATCGCCGCCACGACCACCATCGCCACCGTTTGGTCCACCAAATTCAATGTATTTTTCGCGTCTAAAACTGGCACTGCCGTTACCGCCATCGCCCGCCTTGATATGAATTTTTGCTCGGTCCAAGAATTTCATTTTTTTAACCTTTTTTACCATTATAACTTAAAAACTTGCAATTTCCAGTCCAAAAGCCTATAATAATACGGCCGTGTAAACGGTGATGATTCTGAAGTCTTTGTGGAATAATCGTTTTGGACTGGGGGGCGGTACCCCACAGCTCCACCATTTACTGATATGATTGATGTCATATTTGCAAATGGGGCTGACATAGATTCGACAGGCGAAATAAAGGCAAAAGATTGAATCCGACATGGTTGTCGTAAAACACTAACTAAAAACTGAATGGCGATAGAATCGCTGCGAACGACAATGTTCGCCTTGCAATGGCTGCCTAATATGGCTTTGAATATGGTTGGCAATTGTTGACCACATTCGCTTTAGCGATTGCGGGGTCGGCCGGGGACCTGGCACCAGAAAACCCGGCATTTAATTTTTTATAATACAAAGGAAAGGCAAAATGTTCGGAAAAGTGAAAAAAGTATTCTTTACAGGCGTATTTGGTATTTTGTACATCTCTTTCATTGCTCAATTGGTATATGTTCTGTTTTGGATGGAAACTGTTCCCCAGACATTATTGGGGTTGGCGGGTTTATCATTGGAATGGTTGTTATTGATTGCAGCGCGCTATTTATCTAAGCGTTCCAGCAACACCGCCCAGTATAACGGATATCGTCGTCGTTAAAAAATCCCCGTTTGGGGGATTTTTATTTTTCGACTTTATCCAGTATCCTGTTCAACAAACGCACAGAACTGTTCGCGCATCCGCGTCCACGCCAAGACACAATTTCGTCACCAGTTTCCTGATTTGCGATTGAAACATTAAAATTCCACCACCAGAAACCATTAAACACACACCAAATCGGCCGGAACTTCTCATTGCGTTCATTGACCTTGATTACATATTTTACATCAACAGGTATAATATTTTTATCTATATCAACGCTAATACTCTCGTCCGTTGCATTCTCGTTTACAGTGGCACGCCCAACAACAACGCGATAGCCACGATTTTCCATTGTTTCCTTGATACTGCGGCGCATAGAATACCCGCCACGGTCCGCATAAACCACGTGTCCAGCATCCAACGAATTTGGTTTCATATAAACACTGTTACAGGCACATAACCCCAACACCATGGAAAAAGTCATAATCTTATGCATGGGCTCTTATCTCCTTTTATGGACTCAGTGTATCCGAACAGATTACATCCCGCAAGTTCAATTTATGACTTGCGATTAGCCAATCAATTGTGTAACATCAGATTGAACCGCATTGTAAAATGTGGGTTTGGACCGTAAGAAAGTCCACACGTTGTGACGCGCACCACCTTGCGCGTCAGTGTTCTCGGGATTCACCGGGAAGCCACGGGCCATACAACAGGGCCCACTCCGAAAGCCCGTGGGGTCATTTCAGCGTGTGATTTTCTTAACTTCCCGGTCGCCTTTTTAATTGGCGACTATTTTTATGTCTTGAAAATATGAAATTTATCCTGTAATATCTGTGCCGAGCCTTAGGGATAGGGTTCGGGGCCAGTAAGACGGCTCTCTTACAAGCGATTTCTTTATAACTCGGCTTTTTATTTGCCGGGAAGCCACCGATTATACCACAGGAACACTCCGTTCCAAAGGTCGGTGGTGTCATTTCGCTTGTATGATAGTCTTAACTTCCCGGCCACCTTGGATATACATCAGGTGGCGTTTTATTTTATTCCCTGGGGTTTTAAATTTCACGCGGGTGGGGCGGTGCAACCGCACACAGATGTAAAAACGTCACCAGTTGTTTGAACCCCACCCGATTTAGTACAAAAAGGGCAATGGATTATGAAACGTCTGTTTTTGTTTGCTGCATACGATCGCGACGGCACAGTTGATGATACGCTAACATATTATCTGGGCGAATTATCAAGACTGGGCGATTTAGTTGTTGTAATGGACAACGACACAACGGATAACGAGTTGGCCAAGATAAAAAGCATTCCAAATGTGCTGTACGCCGCCGCGACGCGCCACGGGGAATATGACTTTGGTTCATACAAGCGCGCATATCAATACGCCCGCGATAACAAAATATTGGAAAACTATGATTGGGTGTATTTGGTAAATGATTCCGTCCTGGGGCCACTGTATGACATAAGCCCAATATTAAAAGACCTGGAATCCCGCGGCGTGGATTTTACTGGTATGGTCAGTAATTCGGACGAAATAATCCCATTACATATTCAGTCTTGGTTTGTTGGAATCTCACAAAAAATATTTCAATCAAATTTCTTTGATGATTTTATGAACGATATAAAACGTCAAGACGACAAGGATAACATTGTTCTTAAATACGAAATACGTCTATCGCGTATTATAATACAGCGCGGCTATAAATCATACGCATACTCAGACAGCCGTTGCAATGATGCTGGATTTATCATTTATGCCAACCCACTAGAAACATTAAAAAAGGGAATTCCTTTCATTAAAAAAGCATCTTTAGGCCGCATAAAGGGTACCCAATACCTAATTCCATATGCACAAAATACAGATTTTCTAAATGCCGTTTTTGCAAATGCCAATCGTTATAATATTACACTGGATAACAGCCCACGACGCTTTGATTATAAGAAATGTTTTCGCTTTACATTTTTATCAATTCCATTGTGTACTATATATCATCAAAACCTGCGTTCTGTTCAAAATTATAAAGCCTATATCTTTGATAAAATACCTGTTTTGAAAATATCTTTCCGAAAGGCAGAAAATATATAATGACCAAAAAAGTATGCTACACTTGTATTACCGGCGGATACGATAGCGTGCCAACACACAAATACATTGACCCATCGTGGGATTATGTGCTGTTCACCGATAATCACGAATTAATACGGTGTGGACATGTTGGACCATATGTCGTGCGCCAATTGGCGCGTCATAAATATGGCAATGTTAAAAACGCACGTTGGCACAAAATCAATGCTCATATACTGTTTCCCGAATATGATATTAGTTTATGGATGGACGGAAATGTATCAATCCTGAACAATCATATATTTGATATAGCGAATAAACTAATTGCAAACAATACTAAAATTGCAATTCCTATGCATCCTGAACGCAACTGTATTTATGCCGAGGCAGAAACAATAAAACGCCTGCACATAGACCATAAAAACATAGTAAATCGCGAAATGAAAAAATTACATCGCGACGGATATCCTGAAAACAACGGTCTGAGTGAAACAAATATAATGTTCCGTCGTCATAATGAAATCATATCAACATTAAATTTATGGTGGCATATGGTAAAAAACTATTCAAAGCGCGACCAATTATCATATAACTATGCCGCATGGAAATATGGGGTGCAAACAATCCCACTGTATCCAACACCGGGCGAACACAGAACAAACGGCGATTTTGAATTACAATATATCGCAACACATAATCAAGATAAAATTACCAAACACAGGAAGGTTCCAATGAAAATATTTTACAAAGAACGTTGTCCAAATGGTCGCCGCCATATATACTTTTGCGGTATAAAAATACTAAGTTATAAAAGACGTCAGACAACGAAACAAACAATCGTTTATTCTGATACACTGTCCCGACAACAAATTGTTCGTTATTGCGGCGCGGACCGGTTGCCAATATTGTTGCGCGACCGTTTTTATGAACGCACCGGCAAATTACCGACCGAGGAACTAACTACATTTCGCGACAAAGTTATATGGGCCAGTATGTTTGATGTTACACCATTAAAAATACAATGTGCGGACAAACTGGCCGTTCGTAAATATGTTTGTGATAAAATTGGTGATAAATATTTGCCAAAATTATATGCGACCTATAAAAACAGCGATGAGTTTATACTGGATAAATTACCACAATCTTTTGTCCTTACTTATAATGCGGGCAGCGGACAAAACTTACTTGTTTTTGATAAAACAAAATTCTCTCCCCAGGAACTAAAACAAACCGTTAAAGAATGGTTATTATATAATCATTCTGAACTATTTTGTGAAATGCAATACAGATATATTCCACCCCGTGTAATTGCCCGTGAAATGGTGGACATTCGCACAGATATTGAATATAAAATGTGGTGTTTTGGTGGGCGCGTTGAATTTATAGTCCTAAACTGTTATCAGGATGGCCACAATAACATTCGGATAAAAACAAAATCGCGCGACTGGTCTGATTTAGACTTTAATCAGTCTGATTATGGAATAGCGGGAATTATTTCAACAGATATAGAACGTCCAGATTTTCTAAACGAATTAATAGAAATTACAGAAAAACTGGCAGAACCGTTTGATTTTGTTCGTGTTGATTTTTATGAAACAAAAGACGGTAAATTAGTATTTGGTGAATTAACTTTTTCTCCCACGGCTGGAAATTTAGTCTATGCGCCCGACGATAATGCCACACAACACAAACTGGGACAACTATTCAAAATTCCACCGCGCGACGAAAATGGATTCGCGACACGATAAAACTGGGCTAAGAAAGCCCAGTTTTATGCGGAAAACCCACACACAAACCAATAGCGTTGTGCGCCATTGGCGGTTGACGATTGGCTGCTGCCGTTTACAACATTCCCCAGCATAGAAAAGCCGGTTGTCGTACGACTTTGACACCCAAAAATGTACACATTGTTATTGGTTGACTTTGCATCACCGGTAATCTGGATATTGTATTGCGTATCCGCCATAGCCAGGGGCAGGGTGACCGTACTGCTGTTTGTATATCCCCCTTGTTCAACCCAGCCGGATTTATATTTACGATACCAGGTATAGTTATTTTCTGCACTTGGCGATTGCCAGGCAACAACATAGTCCGCACCACTCATATCCGGCACACTGTCGGCGCGCGCCAACGGCACGCCACCCACCGTTTCCCCGTCGTGCACCCGCAGGGTCTTGGCATCCGTATCCATTGTGATTTCACCAATTGCACCGGTAAATGTTTCATGTTCACTGGTTGTTCCGCGTCGTATTTGAATTTGTCGTGACATATAAAAAATCCTTTTCATTATGTCACCAGTTGTTTAAATAAAAAAACGGACGCAGTCTGTCTGCATCCACGGTCAATATTATACCATAAATCACCCTAAAAATCAAGGTCTGATTGTGGCCGCGCCATACGAAGCCTTGGCGAAGTATGGCGCACCCGGCGCGATTCGAACGCGCAATCCCCGCCTTCGGAGGGCGATGCTCTATCCAGTTAAGCCACGGGTGCAATGCACACTATTATAATTATTTGCCAACAAAAAGCAAGTGACCTTATGGCATTTAAGCAAAAACAACCAATCCCGCAATGCGGGATTTTTCCTGCCCCATCGGTGGCAAAGGACTTTTTTACAAAAATTCCCCACATTTTATCTCTTTCGCTGTGCGTTTTTCCACAGAAATGCCTTGCCCGCATTGCTCAGATTGCTTATCGTGGCAATCCGTGTGCGGTTCAGTTTGTCGCCTGTGATATTTTCATAGTAATCAACCAATTCATTTATATCAAACCCCAGTTGCTGATACTTGGCCGCCATCATCCCAAACGCAAAGTTTTTATTGCAAATGCCAACCGTTTCTATGTCAATAAAGCCCGCCAAATGCCCGTCGTCCGATATAATCACATTTTTGGGTGTGATATCAAAATGGAACAGGCCTATATTCTTGTCCGCACCTAGGTTCATCAGATAAACCAGCATCCATATCACATTGCCCAACGTGCGATTATTCGCCGTTGATACATTCTCACGCGCCACATAGTGCGCCAAATTGATATTTTCATGGGGCAGGCTCCCAGCCCGCACCCGCGCCATTTTAGCAAAATTATCTAAAATCTGACGATAAATGCGACGAATATCATCGGCGCCGATGCCGTCACCAATAGCCTCGTACAAAGTGCGACCGGGGATTATCGGATATTCCTCAAACGACAGACCACGATACTGATGCGATGTTATATTCGGCACAGGAATCCCCGCCATTTTATACTGATTACTGATTTTTTCGTCCTTGACCACTAATTCGGGCGAACTGAACTTAAACACACGCGCACCGTCGGGCGTATCTGCAAACAAAACATTGCGCTGAGAGCCACGGATTCGTGGTTCGCGAATATTAGTCGCATCGCCACGGCGACTTCTAATCGCATCCTGATAAAAAGTATTCATTTTATTATTTGTCATACCTATATGGTATGTACAAAACCATTAAAAGTCAAGGTCTTTACCCAAAATACCCGCGCACCCGTGACCGATATTTTTTTATCGGTATAAACAGCGCGACCCCGTGGCACAACGGTCGCATAATATTTCGCGTAAACGCATTGTTGGGCATCTTTTTATCTGTCTGACCACGCAGCCATTTTACACCGCCATATTTTGGACTTTCCTTGTGCCGGGAAATAATCTTTATCATTGGCATTTCAACACGATTCACGTGCTTTAACTTGCCTTCTGGGAAACCATAGGCACGCCCACACAATAAATACTTTTTATCAATCAAATACGCGTTCAGATGACTTTCATCGTCCACACGCGCAACAATGCCGTTTTTCAAATCAATCTGGACATTTTTCGCCAACACCTGACACATAGTCAGGAAAGCTGCACTTGTTCCGCCATTAAATGCGCCACAAACATAATCTTTGCCTTTGCCAAATGGGACATACGCGGTTGATTCTGGACGGCGTTCATAGCCAAACAAATCCGGATTACCGGCCAGCACATCGCCGCGGCGTCCCGGATGACTGCCCGCGACCAGGCCGTCATGCCATTCGCGCGGGGTAATTTCCGCCAAATCCACCGGTGCAACAAATTGAAAATTCGCATTAAAGAAATATATGTAATCAAATTTTTTTAATTCTTTTTCCATTCCCAAAAACATTTCAAACCGCAACAGTGTATCATACGGCCAGCCGCGTTTCTGGGCGGGGATAACCGTGACATTGGGGATGTCGCTGTAATCAAAATCCGTATTATCCGTCCATATAAAATAATGCTTTTCACAAGGGGATAAATTCGCCTGGCACGATTCAAAAAAATCTTTCCAAAAAACAATATAACGCCCCAGCGCTATATACAATATCGCAACCTTTTTCATAGCCGTCCCCTTTTGTCAGTTAAACCACCGTTTGCATTCGGCGGTTTTTATTTTGTCGTTTTCTCCCAGAAACCTGAGGTTTTCAAATGTGTTTTTATGCCTAATCCAATTGGTGGTTTGGATTAGGCATATTATACTAGGGTTGTATTCCGCTGTCAATCTGAATCCCGGCGTTTTTTTTGCCTTTACTTTAATACCCCATAATGCTACCATTTTATTTGAAATGGCGTATTGCTATTTCGGGGTGTCAGAACCTCTGATAAGTATTGCGATAAACACTTCGCAATAAAAATAACTTCCAGCCACAAATGGTTGGAGGATGGTGGAATATACTGAATACACCATACAATCTTATCATTGTTCTGAACCTCCAACCGTCTAAATTCTGCGACGGTTTTTTCATTCAAAAAAATGAAAAGGAGGTTTAAGAATGAAAAAATATTTACTAATCGCGGGGTTCCTGGGCATGCCATTTGTGGCGGGCGCGGACCAAACGGTTATGTTTTATAAAACATGTGCCAGCACTGAATTGTCCAGCGCCGAAACAACTATGTGCAGTTCCGGTTATCGGGGTAAAATAGGCTGTAATGAATACTCGGTTTGCCGTTCAGACTTGCTTGCTTTTACATCACCATATACCGATTATCCAATTTGTGGGGCTTTTGACATTTATGATTATATGTCCGAGCCTCAATATGGTGTAATACTGTGTTTCACCAGCACGACGCCGTGTCAGGAAATAATTTTTGCGGATTCAACACTATGTAATATGAACATATCAACAGACTTTGACCCGTACCAGGCATCAGGCACAACATTTAATATCACAAATTTTGAACAGATTGAATGTTGTTCCACTTGTTCGGGCAGCGAAGGCTGGACCGCAGACCAAAATAATTCCGGAATTTTGTTTGGAGGGCGCAACAAAAGTTGCAACACCGACGGCATCTGCGATTATCACGGTACAACTTTGGCAACCTGCAACACAGGTTTTTACAGTGCCGCTGGCCTGGTGCAAACAGAATCAACATACTACGCATTACTGGATTGCACTTCTTGTTCAGCTCTGGGCGAGATTACGTCAGCCGTTGCCACAACAAATGGATATAGCAAAACAACCAGTGCCGATTGCTATCTGCCCGACGGGACATCGGCCAAGGACCAAACTGGATATTTTGATATAAGCGACGGCGATTGCTATTATGAATAATGTATAAGAATCCTGCATACGCAGGATTCTTATACGCCGCGGGTGTACTTTCGGAACACATAAATGCCACAGATAAAAATCTGGATACGATTGTGCGTCTGACGCCGCATAAACAGCGGAATATTCAGTACATAATATTTTATATCGCCATTGGAATAGTACTTTTTCATAAAAAATGGAATTTTCAGAAATTCATATCGTGTACGCCCCACAATTTTGCCGCGGTTTATTTGATTCAAAATCTGGGCCATACCACTTTGTTCCATAAATTTGGCATATTCACTGTGTTCACGCGCATCACCATTGGCGCGTCCGCGCATAATTTTGCCGGCATTTTTACCCAGCGATGTCGGCACGCTGACACAGTGATAAACCGCACCAGGGGCGGTGGCAATTGTCCTGGCATAGTATGTTGTACGCATCATAAACATAGTATCCTCGCCAATAAACATATTGGTGGGATATTGTAATTTATGTTCACTTAAAAATTCACGACGATACACATACCGCCAAACAACATGAAACAAATGTGCCTTGGGGACTATGATTTTATCCTCTAATGTCGCCAGGATTTGCACACGATTAAAATCTGGGAACATATATCCTGGTTCATTGACCTCGCCACAGATAATATCGGCCTCACTTTGATTTATTGCCACAACCATTTTTTCATAATAATCCAGTTCCACAAAATCATCACAATCGTGAAAATGTACATATTCGCCACGCGCCATACCTAAGCCGCGATTACGCGCATTGGCGGGCCCAGAATTTTCCTGGCGTATGATTTTGAATCGCGTGTCGCGTCCCGCGTATTTATTGTAAATGTTTGGTGTATTGTCTGTACTGCCATCGTCAACGATAATAAATTCCAGGTTTTGGTAAGTTTGGTGAGTTAAATATTCCAGGCAAATATGTAAAAACTTTTCGGCGTTATAGACCGGCAATATTACGGAAATCAACGGCATAGTTTTTGTCGCGACCATAAAAAACTCCTATTCTTTTTCACAGTATAGGAGTCGGGAAGTTCGATAAGTCAGATAACTTTGACCCTGTGGTTTTTAGTCGCGGGAAAACCGCGACCTGTTGTATGACCACAACTTCCCGACTTTTTATGGTCGGGACGGCTAGTCAAAACACATTTGTGTTAGTTATCTGGGTTATCGACGCCCAACTACTAACTGACACGGTTATCTTAAACAAATAAAACCGTAAACGCAATCACAAGATTATAAACCTTAAATAGGCTTGAACGTGGGGTGCATTTCTGATATAATTTATCGCAAATGAAAGTTTCCAGACGCACTTTATTACGGGTTATCGGATTTGGGACATTGGCAATTGCTTCATTGCCACGCGTGGCGTTCGCTGCGCGCAATACCCTGCGTTCGCTGCGCACGGGAATTCAACCCGGCAATAAGACCCGCTTGGTAATAGAAACCGCAAATCGCCCAACATACAGTTTATCCTATCCAACAAATCAATTGGTTATTACTTTGCCGAACACATCGGCAAATACGGGGATTACCGCAAACCTGGCGGTGGGGGGATTGGTAAAATCCATTACCCAGGCTCAATCTGGCAGCAATCTGCAAATAATTGCCAATTTGACTAAGCCAATTGCCGAAATTCAAAAGTCTCAAATTATGATTCTGGAACCAAATGGCGATAATGATTATCGCTTGGTACTGGATTTTATGGCGGGGACGACCACGGCAAATAAAAATTCATATACAACCGCATCTGCATCAACCACCACAGCGGTCACCGCATCACGCAAATACATTATTGTAATTGACGCGGGGCACGGTGGCAAGGACCCTGGCTGCATAGGCAAGGGCGGCACCCGGGAAAAGGACGTGGTCCTGTCTGTTGCCCGCAAATTAAAAAATAAATTGGATGCAAACGGGTTCAAAACATATATGACGCGCAGCGATGACCGTTATCTGAAATTGGCCGAACGCGCATCAATCGCAGAAAAGCGCAAAGCGGACCTGTTTATATCCCTGCACGCGAACGCAAATCCCAGCCGCAAAATGAAGGGATTTTCAATCTATACCCTGTCTGAAAAAGCGTCCGACGAAGAGGCTAAAAAACTGGCCGAGGCAGAAAATGCCGCAGATAAAATCGGGGTAGAAGGCTTTACCGAATTTGAAGAAAACATCCGTATCGCGTTATCATCCCTGCAACAACACGCCGTCGCGGAAATGAGCGAGGAATACGCCACCGGTTGCGCAAAATCGTTCAAAAAATCATCCATTGAACAGCAACCCGGTCCCGATGTTCGTCACGCACCATTTGCGGTATTGCGTTCAACCGTGCCGGGGGCATTACTGGAATTGGGGCATCTGTCCAATGCAGCCGAGGAAAAATTACTAAAATCTGACAGCCATCAAAATAAATTGGTTGCCGCTATTGTAAAATCCGTCAAAAATTATAATTTTGAAGTATAAGCCACCATCTATGCCATAAAAATCCCGCCAACAGCGGGGCTTTTTTGAACTCTGGCGGGCGGGAATGGACGATTTCCGAACTCGATACCGGCAACAGATACGCGAATTGAACGTTGCAAACTGGAGCTGGGCGTTGCCGATAGCAGCATAAAGATATTTTTTCTTGACTTTTTGTAGCCGCTGGGCTACAATACAAACATAAAGGTTAGCAGATGATCGTTAGAACAACAGATGTATTTGATAAATGGTTTCGTAAAATTAAAGATATATCGGCACAAATGACAATCGCACGTCGTATTCGCCGTATTGAGCAAGAAAACTTTTTTGGTGATATAAAATCTGTTGGTGGCGGTGTATCTGAAATAAGAATATTTGTTGGTACAGGTTATCGCTTATATTTTACTAAACGTGGTGATGAAATTGTAATTCTGTTGTGTGGTGGAATAAAAACAGGACAAAACAAAGCGCAACAAGATGATATAAAATTGGCACAAGAATTGGCCAAGGAGGTGTAAAATGGCAAAAAAAGTAAAAGTATCTGATTGGAATGTATTGGACTATTTGGACAACGAAGAGGCAATCGCGGCATATTTGCAAGCAGCAGTGGCTGAAAACGACCCGCAATCCTTGATATTAGCGATTGGCGATATCGCCCGCGCGCGTGGCATTAACAAAATGGCAGCCGACATGGGTGTTAATCGTGAAAGTTTGTACAAGAGTTTGAATGGCAAAACCAAACCACAATTTGAAACAATTTACAATGCGATTGATAAATTGGGGCTTGAAATGTCCTTTCGGCCAAAAATGGCGGTTGCAGCATAATTTGCCAATACAATGTAAAACTTCCGAAATAAAAAGCCCCGAAAATTCGGGGCTTTTATGTGTTCTAAAAATAACTGGCGGAGACGAATTCCTGTCCTCAATACACAATAATTAAAACCTGCAAAAATCTTGTTCCTGCGATTTTTGCGATTTTTCTAATTGTGTATTTTCGTATTCGCCATGCGCTGCGCTCTGGCGTATCCCTTCGTCCCGTCAGTTAAAATCAAAAACACCCGCTGGTGCGGGTGTTTTAAGATTTTAATTTCTGGCGGAGACGAAGGGATTTGAACCCTTGATACGGGGTTGCCGTATACACGATTTCGAGTCGCGCGCATTCAACCGCTCTGCCACGTCTCCGGAACAGGGCAAATTATACATATTCAAAAATCTTTTGCAAGACGAAATAATTTATTTATAATGCATCTACTATGGCAAAAGGATTCAACGAACAAGTTTATGAAATAGTTGCTCGTATTCCTGCGGGACGTGTGGCAACATTTGGACAAATCGCAGCTATGATTGGTCGCCCACGAATGGCACGATTTGTTGGATATGCATCTAATAACAAAGCGTCTTGGCATTTGCCATGGCATCGTGTGGTGTTCAAAGACGGCTCGTTGTGTTCCGGATTTGCCACAGAGCAATATCGCACACTAAAATCCGAAGGCGTAAAATTCACCCCAGAAAAAACGGTCATCATGTCCCAATATCAGTGGGACCCAGACCGCGACGGTGTGCCACTGGACATTCGGGATTTTCCCTTGGTATTTTAAACCAGTAATAAACATATTCGCTATTTTTTTGTTCGCCCAGTATTTTTCTTATAAATTTTTGCATTTATTTCACTCTCGGGTAATTTTTTATATGTTAAAAACCAATCTGCCATATTGCCAGCACGACGCACAGCATCGGTCGTTGACGGCGCACCAACCAAAACATCGCGACCTGGTACCCAATCTGCGGGTGTGGCAACCGTAAACGCATCCGCGGTCTGCAGGGCAACAACAACGCGTTTTATTTCATCCATATTACGCCCCAGAACTGCGGGATAATACAAAATCGCACGAATTGTACCATTTGGATCAATAACAAATACCGCGCGTACGGCACTGGTATCCGATGCGGATGGCGAAATCATTCCATAACTACGCGCAATATCCATATTCACATCTGCAATCACAGGAAAAGTTATCTGCACATCGCTAATTTCCCTAATTGCACGAATCCAAGCCAGGTGCGACGGAATACTGCCCACCGACAACCCCAATAACCGTGTATTCATTTTATGCAAATCATCCAAAATCCCCTGAAAAGCGATAAATTCAGATGTACAAACCGGTGTAAAATCCGACGGATGGGCAAAAAACACCACCCATTGCCCCGCAAAATCCCCTGGGAAATGAATCGGACCATTGGTTGTCATGGCACTGAATGCTGGTGCCGAATCCCCTATCAAGGGCAACGATTGCGCCGGCAAATCCGACACTGCATCGTCTTCAAATCCACCACAATCACATAAATCAAACAAATCATCCATTTTTCTCTCCCTTTTACTAATACTCAGGCTATCACAGGCCATGGATTTTTGGCACAGGAACGTATTCCACCAAAGAAAAAACTTTATTCTTGATAAAATGTGCTAAGATATAAATAATTAGGGGCAAGGAAAAACGAAGGATATAATTATGAAACGTTCTGATATTGTACGCTCTATGCAGGTTCAATTCAAACATATGCGCGCCACGGACGCCGCGGCGATTCTGGATACTGTGGCCGATCATATGATGGAATCCGTCGCAAATGGACACCGTATTGAAATTCGTGGTTTTGGCACATTCCAGCCACGTGCCCGCGCCACAAAAATCGGGTATAATCCATGCACGGGCAAACCTATGCCATTGCCGGCCAGCACGACTATTTTATTCAAACCCAGTCGTGAACTAACCAAAAAGATGAATGGATAATAAAAATGTTATTTGGTAAAAAATCTGGAATAAAAAATCGCAATCGCGAGCGTTATGACCGTGTCCGTCGCCTGATGTGGATAAAATGCGAAGCTTGTGGCAAATTGGTTTATTACAAAGATTATAAAACCAATCACTATATTTGCCCCAGTTGCGGTCGCGCATTTATTATGACCCCCAAACAGCGTTTTGATTTGCTGTTTGATGACAATACCTGGAAACGCCTGACCCCACCAACGGTGACGGATGACCCATTGCAGTTTGTTGACCGCGTGCCATACACAAATCGTTTGGCTGAAATGCGGGCAGAAACAGGTTGTTATGACGCAATCACAACCGCGGATGGCACGATTGGTGGTATTCCAACAACCGTATGTGTCTTAAATGGATTTTTTATGATGGGGTCTATGGGCCGCGCAGCGGGCGACGCAATAGTTGCCGCAATAGAACACGCCCTGACGGAAAAGCGACCATTTGTTATGGTCACTTCATCTGGTGGTGCACGTATGCAGGAAAATATACTGTCCATGATGCAGATGGCGCGTACAACCGCTGCGGTAAATAAACTGCACGCAAACGGAATCCCATATATAGTTTTACTGACCGACCCAACATTTGGTGGGGTCACAGCATCTTTTGCAATGTTGGGCGATATCCATATCGCAGAAAAGGGTGCACGCATTGGATTCGCGGGCCGTCGTGTTATTGAACAAAATATTCGCGAAAAATTACCGTCTAATTTCCAGACCGCAGATTATCTGTATGAACACGGTATGGTTGATATGGTTGTTGCACGTACGGATTTACACGACACACTGGCAAAAATACTGGCGGTTTTGACCAAGCAATCATGCACACCAAAGCAAATAAATGTCGCGACGCCGACACACGACGCTTCAAAAAAATTGCGTGGCATGGGCGAAAACGAGGCGTACGATAAAGTCCTGTTGGCGCGTCATGAAAATCGTCCCCATTTCCTGGATTATATAAACGGTATTGTTGACGATTGGACATACCTGGCGGGTGACCGCACATTTGCCGAAGACCCCGCAATGGGTTCTGGAATTGGATTCTGGCGTGGAATCCCGGCCGTTATTATTGGCCAAGAACAAGGTCGCACCATTGAAACCCGTCAAAAACATCGCTTTGGTATGGTAAATCCAGACGGCTATCGCAAAGGTATTCGTATGATGAAATTGGCGGAAAAATTTAATTTGCCATTGATTTCATTGTTTGATACCGCCGGCGCATTCGCCGGACGCGAGGGCGAAGAACGCGGTCAATCCCAGGCCGTCGCCGCGTCCATTGCAGCGGGACTAAATGTGCGCACCCCATATATTGCCGTAAATGTGGGTCAGGGCGGTTCAGGCGGAGCAATCGCAATCGGCACGGGCGACCGTGTGTTGATGTTGGAAAATGCGATTTATTCAGTAATCGCCCCCGAATCCTGTGCCAGCATTTTGTGGAAGGATAATAAATTCAAGGCCACCGCCGCCGCGGCAATGAAACTGACTGCGCGCGATATGGCAAACCTGAATGTTATTGACGAGATTATTCCCGAGCCTGCGGGTGGTGCGCATACCGATTGGCAAACAACAATGGAATTATTGGCAAACGCCGTTGTAAAACAAATTACGGAATTGCAACAAATCCCGGCTGACCAATTACCGGCACAACGCGCGGACAAGTTCCTGGCAATGACCCGCGATGTTGAAATCCATCAACCCGAACACATAGGCGAAGAACAATAACCCCCCATCCGGGGGATTTTTTTAATCCGACTCTTTTATTTGCAGATTGATTGTCTTTATTTTTACTTCCTCCGACATACCACCATTCATAACGCAATCGCGATAACGTTGAGCATCACCCTGAATCCAACATTGTTTATTCAAATCAGAATTTGTATTTTTTGTCTGTCCCCGCCCATACATTAAATCGGTCTTTGTTAAACCGACCGCCACACTGCAATAAGAGTTATTTGCATTACTTTCGCTAAAAATTTCACCTACGCTGCATTTTACACACGTACCTTTTGTTGGATGTACGCCATTTCTTTTATCCGTCACACATTCTACACATGTATGGTCTGTTTCGCTAACAAATGCATAACCTGCCTCTTTACAAGAATAACGATAACACGTCCCATCAACAACATATTGATGCTGGGTATCATCATACGCTGATAAAGTCCACTTAGCACACATTTTTGAAGATATAATAGCCTTATTGCAAGCGGTCGCGTCTATTGGCTCGCAATCTGTATTACTGGCGTTTGGACGATAACCATTTTTACACACCAACACATCCATACTGTTTGTGGCAGGATATACCATAATTGTACTTGCGTCACCCGAAGCCTCGCGTCTGGTTCTAACCATCATTTTTCTGATAAACGCACCATTTCCGCTGTCTAACCATTTATTTACCAACAACGCAATATCGTACTCGCCCCGTCGTCCACTGCATGCGACATTATCCACCCTAAACAAAGGAACCTCAAATTCAATATTTTCACCACCATAATGCAATCTGGCGTTATCATAATTACTGCGCAAAAATGGGATAACATCACAACCACTACTAAAACTTTCGGTCACTTTTACCGAACATTTGCTACCCGTCCAACCTTCGCGACACAGCCACACACATGTATTGTTATTATTGGGTTCACGATAAATAGTCCACAAATTTTTACCCTCACGCACTGGGTCTATTTGAGTTGGACAAAACAAAGCCCCATTTGCAGTAATCTTGCGCGCCATCATCACCAATATACCATAAGTATTACTGTTTTTTCCGGCCGGCAAACCATATGGACGACATCCATCAGTTGCACTGTTCCCAATACACGCATCTGGAAAATTATGATATCCACAATACAAAGGATTGACATCTCCCAACCAACCAGACGCCGCCCAGTCAATATTACGACTTCCATAGCATGGCATACACAGCAACAGCCCCGACAAAACAACAAAAAATTTGTTCATTCAAATCCCCCTAATTAAAAACCGCCAGAGATTTGGCGGTCGGGGTGTTAAGAAAATCATATCACAAAATGACCCCGCCGGTCTTTGGGGCAAATGCCCCTGTTACATAACCGACGGCACCCCGACACGCGAGGATTTACGAACACAAAAAATGACGCATACGCGCCGCATTTTGTGCGGATGTCAATGCGCTTTTTTAACGCATAATTGTGATAAAGGATTTCTTACGTCCCCGAACCCACATCCCTGTGAATTCGTCTTTAATTATATATTGATTTAAATAAAAGATAAAGAGAAAAAATATAAACAGTGAAAGCATAATAAAAACTAATGTATCTATGCCTTAAAAAAATGCGCCATCGGCGCATTTTTTATACATAACTTTTCAACACTATATATATTTGACCCAAATCGGTCTTTATTAGCGTGGCGGATAATTTATCGGCATTATCGGCCTGTTGCGCACCACCCAGAACCTTATCAAAGCCACGCACAAATTGCGCCGCCTGATTTCTGAATACAACATCCCCGCGCATCATTTCACGAATCCGCTTTTTGTCCGCCGCATTCAGCATTTTTGCCAGCCACTTGGAAAATATAGTCTTGTCACCTGCGTGATATTTTTTCCATACAACATCCGGTATTTCAGCACCAGCTGCCCGTGTCAAATCCAACGATTGTTCGTGTAGTTTTTCAAACATCCGTTCACTCTGCGCCAGAAAGTCTTGGGAACTAACCCGCCCAAAAGATTCCACTGGCGCGGTCTTTATCGCGTCCATTGGCGCGGACGCACGTGCAACCATCATCTGTTTATTCAATGTCTGCATAGTATTGACGGCCTTGGCATAGTCAGACATCAAATCAATCATCTGTTGACGCGAAGTGCCGGCCAAATCTTCTAGTTTAATTGCAGATTCAGAAATCGCACTGGTGGATTCCGCAACCGTAGACTTCATCAGATTCAATTTTTCATTCAAGCTGGTCACAATTTTTTCCAAGGTCTCACTGGCCTCTACACTGCCGCGCGATAAATCGGGCAGGGCGGAATAATATTTTTCAATCAAAGCCGACAGCGGCTGCAACTGTGCCGTTGTATCATTTGACATCTTTATCAAATTTGCCGACTGACCCGACAATTGAGTATGCGCCGTATTCATTTCAATCAGTGTTTCACGAACCCCCGTCGCCATAGCTTTAACAGATTCTGAAAACGCATTTGCTGCTGTTTTTGTATTTTCCAATGTCACATTAGCAACCCCAGACACGGTCTTTAATTCACCAACAACGCCGGTCGCAAATTCCTTTATTTCGCTGTCAAAGCGATTTGTCAGTGTTGCCAATTCTGTTGAAATGCCACGAACCGACCCCTCGGTCGTGGTGGCAGACGACATCAAAATTTTTACAGCCTCGGACAATTTATCCAATTGTTTATCAATTGACGATTCTGCCAGGCGTACTTGTCCCCCAACAACATTTGCGGTATTAGTCAGTGTGTTCATCTGGCTGGTCAATTGTTTTTTGGACTGTTTGCTAAAACTATCTAATTTATCTAAATACCCATCCAGCAGACGATCATTACGAACCATAATTTCTTCATAGTTTGCCGCGGCACTTTTTACATCATTAAATCCATCGGCTGTAGATTTTGCCAATTCGGATAACCTTGTTTGCAAAGTCTCAGACTCTCCGGTCATATTTTTCATTTGTTCCGAATTAGCACTAAACTCATTTTGTAAATGTTCCGATAATACCTTGCCACTTTCAATCCAAGAATCTATCTGCCCTTGAATCTGAACAACTCGATCCGCAGTATCTTGATTTGTAACATCAATTCGCGTCAATAACTCATTGACTGTATTGCTAAATCTATCCGTTGACACCTCTACATCTTTCCACGATTGCGAATCCACAATTGCCCCCAAGCCACCAACCGTATTATCCAATCGCCCCGACATTGTCGCCAATTTTTTTGTTGCGTCATCGGCCAAGGTAATCAGTTTTTCATTCTGAACTGTCAGTTCATTTTTTAATTCATTTGCAGACGCAATCTGCGCATTTAATGTATCGCGCATTGTCTGAAAACTGGTTTCTATTTTTGCGATTTCATCTTTTAATATTGTGTTCAGCACCCGCACTGCATCTGTAATTTTAGCACGTTCTGGTCGCATCATAATATTTAACAACGATTCCATAACCTTTTGCGATTTGCGCGACACAAAAAACAATACCATCAATGTAATAACCAGCAGCCCGCCCAACACGCCGCCACAAATCAATAAAGCCTGTGTGATTTCCATTTCTTTCCCCCTAGCATACGCAAACTTGATATATCTTGCAGTCCAATCGGATTTATACTAAAATCTAAACAATAAAGCAAGGGCAGAAATGGCAAAAAAGCATACTCTTTCTCCGGCCCAGGACCTGGCTGCAAATCCACGCGAAAATGTCTGGGTCCAGGCAAATGCCGGCACCGGAAAAACCAGTGTTTTGGTTCAACGGTTACTGCGTATTTTATTTCGCGCCAGCGATTGTGGCGACACAGGAATTTTGTGTCTGACATATACCAATGCAGGTGCGGGCGAAATGCGAAATCGCATTTTGGCCGCATTACGAAAGTGGGCAGTGGCAACCGACGACGAGTTGCGTGATTTACTAGACGGCATTGCAATCAATCACCCGGCGACAGAAGCGGACCTGATGCACGCCCGTGAAATATTTTTCAAATACATAGACCGTCCAGAAATTATGAAAATAAAAACCATCCACGGTTTTTGCGAGGAAATATTACACCGTTTTCCACTTGAAGCCGGCCTGTCACCATCCTGGACTTTGGTGTCTGACACGACTCAACGGGTATTATTACAGGACACATTTAATAAATTGATAAATTCTGATTCCGCCGACCCAAAAACTTATGCCGCATTTGAACATATTGTTGGCCGTGTATCCGAAACATATCTGACCGACCTGTTGAACATTCTTAGCGGGCAATATAAACAATTTTTTCAAATTGACAACATTGTCAAATACCGCGAATACTTTATTGAAACGATTGCGGATTTTTTTAAATTAAAAAATCTAAAAAATCTGAAAACCGATACAAAAACACTACAAAGTATCATAAGAAACATCCAATCCGACCCAGAATATGCAAAAAAGCCGGCAAAACATTTAACAAACATTATCAACTTGACCCAACAATACATTGATACGACGATTGATTTTGACGAATATAAAACCGCATATTTGACTCAGCAAAACACAAAAATAAAAAACATATCAAAAAAAGATTACCTGGTCACTGAACAGGACCGCGTATACGAGTTAAACCAACAGCAAGCCAATCAAACATTATTTGATGATACGGTGGCATTATTTGACCTGGCAGCAGCATTTGCTGGAACATATCGCGATTTGAAACGCACACGAAATCTGCTGGATTTTGAAGATTTAATTCTATACACCCGTAAACTATTTTCCAACCCCGACACAATGGGTTGGGTGTTGTCACAATTGGATTTATCTTTGTCGCATATTCTGGTTGACGAAGCCCAGGACACATCGCCATTACAATGGGATATTTTGCGAATGTTATCAGGGGACTTTTTTGCCGATGGCGATACGGCGGGCGATACACACTCACTGTTTGTCGTCGGCGACACAAAACAGTCCATCTACGGATTCCAAGGGGCCGACCCACGCGCATTCGCAACCAGTCGCGACGACATCGGCGCACAAATCAAAAACAATATGCGCACAATTCGCGAAGTTCCACTGGACCAAAGTTTTCGTTCAACAACACCAATTCTGCACACGGTTGACCAATTTTTTGACGACAAAATCATTGTTGAACAAACTGGATTTTCCAACAACAAACATAAATGTTTTCGTACCAACGCACCAGGTGCGGTTGAATTACACAAATTAGTTGCAAAACAGGAAACAGACATAACCGTTGATAAATACATAAAAAATATCGCCGATAAAATAAAATCACTTATTGATTCCGGAAAATTTGCCGCCCGTGATATTATGGTACTGGTGCAAAATCGTAACCCTATGGCAGCACCATTAGTCACAGAATTAAAGCGTCGCAACATAGATGTTGCGGGCAGCGACCGAATTATTCTGCCAAAATTTCCGGCAATTCGCGACCTGTTAAATTTGACACGTTGGTGTTTGAATCCAGCGGACGATTACAGTTTATGTTGCACATTAAAAAGTCCGATTTTCAGATTGTCTGAACACGATATTTTTAATATTTGTAAAATTAAAAACGACACAAATTCCACGCGCCGTCACACAACACCAGACGCCACACCAATTACAGTTTTTGAAATCTTGCGTGACACAAATCCGAACACTCACGAACGACTGACACAATATCTAAATTGGGCGGCAACCATGGCACCATATTCATTTTTTGACCATATTTTGAACACAAACAATACACGTCAGAAAATTATCGCCGCCCTGGGCACCCAGGTTATTGACCCATTAGAAGAATTTATGACAATCTGTCTGTCCTATGAACGAACACAACCCGGTACACTGTATCATTTTATCAAATGGTTCATCACCGGCGGCAGCGAAATTAAACGCGACATGGACGCATCCAGCGGCGTACGCGTCGTCACCGTCCACGGCAGCAAAGGTCTGGAAGCACCGGTTGTATTTTTAATAGACACCATTCGCACCCCCAAAAATGAAACTGTTTTACCAATCACAGACGACGCCATACCTGTATGGTTGTGGACACCGCGTGGCGACGCCAGCGAACGTCGCCAATCCGCCGCTGAAAAACTGCGACAAATTCGCATTGCAGAATATTATCGCCTGTTATATGTAGCAATGACTCGCGCACGCGACGAATTATACATATATGGATTTACGCCCAACAAGAATCCGCCGGAAATGGCATGGCATACCCAGTTATGGCGTGTGCTGGCCGGCAACACAAATACAGAACACATCAGGATTACAAATGACGACATTAAATAAGATTTTATCCGCCGCCGACCGCACAAAATTTGCAACCGACACTGGTGCAAAAATGCACGCCATATTGCAACACATCACAATATCTGACCATACCAACAATGATGATGCGGAAATAATATCGCGTATAAAGGCTAATCCAGACATTTTGCGCTTTTTTAGTACAAACTCACGCACAGAGGCGCCAATTGCCGGCACAATAAATGGCCGCTTTATCAGCCGTCGTCTAGACCGCCTGGTCATTGACCCCGCGGCACAAACGATTGCTGTTTTGGACTATAAAACTGACACAGACCGCACAATTTTACACAACCAATACGTCGCCCAGATTCGCGAATATGTCGCACTTTTACGCACCATATATCCAACATATAAAATCACCGGTCACATTCTGTGGACTCACGATTTTTCACTGGAAAACATACCATTAAAATGACTATAATTCGGCTATGTTAGTTGGTTTGCATATTTCTAATATTGTATTGATTGAAAAACTGAACCTAGAATTCGGGGCGGGGTTAAATATATTGACCGGCGAAACCGGCGCGGGTAAAAGCATTCTGATGGATGCGTTATCTCTGGCACTGGGCGCACGCTCAGATATTGGCCTTATCCGTCATGGTTGCGACGGTGCATCCGTTATTGCCGAATTTGATTGTGCAAATAACAACGTATGTGAAATATTGTCAGAATACGATATTGATTGCAATGATGGCATAATCTTGCGTCGCACACTGGGCGCAGACGGAAAAAGTCGCGCCTGGATAAACGACACACCGGTATCAATAAAAACTTTAAAATTAGTTGGTGACGCGTTGGTTGAAATTCACGGACAATTTGCAAATCACACACTGTTAAACCAGGCGACCCATCGTACAACATTGGACATATTTGCCGAAAATAATATCGCAAATTTCAAATCGTTATTATCAAACGCTAAACAAACGTATCAACAATATCACGCCGCACAAAAACGCCTGGACGAACTGCGCGAAATGTCGGAACGCAGTGCAGCAGAACGCGATTTTCTGGCACACAATATTGCTGAATTACAGGCACTAAACCCACAACCGGGCGAAGAAGAAGAGCTGGCCACACGACGCACCACAATGATGAACGCGGAAAAGAATGTCGCCATTTTAACCGAGGCTCTGGAATCACTATCCCCACGCGGCAATTCGCTGGATGCACAATTATTCAATACAGCACATATTTTACAGCGAATTCGTGGCGATGAAAATCCATACAGCAAACAAATTGATAAACTGTATGACATTGCCGAATCCGTTTCAGACATCATACAAAGCCTGACCCCCGAATCCACCGATATGGACGATATGGACGCAATAGAAGAACGTCTGTTCGCCATTCGTGCCGCCGCGCGTAAACATCGTATAACCGCCGATGAATTACCACAAAAACTGGCCGAATTATCCACACAACTGAACGCTATTGACAATTCGGACGCAGAATTACAAAAATTGACCACCGCGGTAAAAACATATCGCGCCGAATTTGACCGCGCAGCGACCGAATTATCCAATGCACGAAAATCCGCCGCTGAAAAATTACGCACTAATCTGTTAAAAGAATTACCCGATTTGAAATTAGGCTCAGCGGATTTTATGGTTGAAGTCACAAAATGCGATGCGTGCGCCAACGGCACAGACGACATCACATTTATGATAAAGACCAACCCAGGCTCGCCATTCGCACCATTGCACAAATCCGCATCGGGCGGCGAATTGGCGCGTTTAATGTTGGCAATGCGCGTTGTCCTGGCGGGAACGGATGACACACACTCATTCGTTTTTGACGAAGTTGACACCGGCATCAGCGGTGCCACAGCATCCGCGGTGGGATTACGACTGAACAAATTGGCCGCTAAATCACAAGCTCTGGTTATAACCCATTCCGCCCAGGTTGCAGGTTATGCCGACCGACATTTCAAGATTGCAAAAACCGTCGCAGACAACAAAACCACAACCAGCGTTCATGAAATTCAGGACAACGAACGCATAAATGAAATCGCCCGCATTATCAGTGGTGCCGAAATCACACCAGAATCTATCACAATGGCAAAAACCTTGATTAAAAACGATTAAAAAAACGCCAATGGCGTTTTTATAATGTTATTATACCATCACTAAATTCAATCGTCGCTGGTCGTCCGGCCCCAGAATGACTGATAATTTTATTGTTTTCATCACGCACAATCGCATAGCCACGGCTCAGTACACTTTTATAACTAAGTGATTGCAACATCTGCCCCAGGTGCATCAACCCCTGACTCAATTGATTCATCCGATTTTGCATAATATTCGGGAATGCCGACACAACATCCATTTTTTGGTGCGCAGTGGTCATTTTTGCGTTCATAATAATATTCAGCGTTCGTCCCGCGTCATCCAATTTTTGCGCCTGTTCCATAACCAATTGCTTGGGGCTTTTTATATTGATTGATTCAATACGCTGTTTTGCATTGCCCAGACGCGTCATAAAATTCCCAGACAATCGCACCCACATATTATCCAACTCCTGAATCAGTGATAATTTTGTCGGCACAACGGCCTCGGCCGCACCGGTAGGGGTAGGCGCACGATGGTCGGCGGCAAAGTCAATCAACATCCAGTCTGGTTCGTGTCCAACACCGGAAATCAGTGGTATCTGACTAGCGGCGGCGGCACGTACAACAATCTCTTCTGAAAAAGGCAATAAATCTTCAAGCGCACCACCACCACGCGCAACAATAATAACATCAACATTACGCATTTTATTAAAGTATTCTATGCCGGCAGCAACCTCGGCCGCGGCAGTCGCCCCCTGGACGGTTGCCGGATACAGCAACACACGCACTGGGAAACGTTCGCGCAGACGATTTTGAATATCCTGGAACGCGGCACCGGTCGGACTGGTGACCACGCCAATCGTTTGTGGCAATCGGGGCAGAGGCTTTTTACGCGATGCATCAAACAGGCCCTCGGCTGCTAATTTTTGTTTGCGTTCTTCCAGCATTTTCAGAATCGCACCCACGCCCGCCATTTCAATTTCACTGGCAATAATCTGGTAATTACTGCGCGCAGGATATGTTGTAAATCGCCCAGTCAGAACAACTTCCATCCCTTCTTCCAACTTAAACGACACGGGCGTTCCACGCCAAATAATAACGGAAATCGCCGCCCCAGAATCCTTTATCGTCATATACATATGCCCAGATGTCGCACGTGTAATCTGGGATAATTCGCCACGAATTTTAATCCGCGGGAATGCCGTTTCTACAACGCCTTTCAGCAATGCGGACGCATCGGACACACTAAATACAGTATCTGGTTTTACAAAAGGTTCTGGTACTTGCATAACATTTACTCTTTGGCATTATTTTTCTTTACAAAATCCATATAATCTACACCAATTGAATGCAGAAAACGCACAACCGTATCCTGGGCTTCACGATTTATTTTTGTTGGACGTCCCATATAATAAGGCACATTTAATTTGTCATAAACATACTGGTCAAATGTCAAATCAAACACCTGACCCGACTTTATATGCTGAACATAATAATGCGGCCCATAGGTCCACATTTCACCAATATACATCACCCGCCATTCTTTTGGGGCATCCATCAACGCAACAAAAGAACAACTGGCAGCTTTGCAAAAACCGTATGAGTCATACGGAAACAGACGATAATCATTACCAATTACATTGGAAAATGTAGCCTTTTTTACCGCATCGGACTTAAAACTATCACGAAATAATAAAACAAAATTTTTTGCCTGCATACGGGAACGATTATCCAACCCCATCGTATCCAACTGATGTATCAATTTGCGTGTAGCGTTTTCAAATAATTGCTCGTTAGCTTTATCCATAATTTATCATTATATCACAAAAATACAACTATTACAATTCGGTCAATGGCCACCGCGGACGCGGTGCAATTGGCGAATCCACCACACGTCCAATCCGATAATTTTCCAACCCAGCCCAGGCAATCATAGCCCCATTATCCGTACACAAATTCATCGGTGGCGCAGCAAAAACCATATTATGTCGCTCCGCCAGACTTTCCATCGCACTGCGAATTGCGCTGTTTTTAGCAACGCCACCCGCCACCACCAATGTCCGTGGCGCGGCCGCCATCACACGTGAATCACGCACAGCGTTCCCCAAACGATTTATTATACAATCCACAACCGATGCCTGGAACGACGCACAGAAATCATTTATATATTCATCACTCA
Source organism: Alphaproteobacteria bacterium (assembly GCA_017463185.1). GTDB lineage: Bacteria > Pseudomonadota > Alphaproteobacteria > Rs-D84 > Rs-D84 > Enterousia. The sequence continues at coordinate 10,466 of JAFTPS010000003.1, read as the reverse complement.
ATGGTTGTGTTACCCGCCCCAGAAAAGTCCGCGCCGCGGTTTTAATACCACTGAATGAAAAATCACAACCCGGCTTATCGCATAATGGACGCGGAAACTGAAAAGCACGCGGATTGCCATTTTTTGCACGCGCATCCACAATCGGACCACCGGGATACCCCAATCCCAACATCTTGGCAACTTTATCAAAAGCCTCGCCAGCACTATCGTCTAATGTTTGACCTATCAATTCATAATTTCCGACGCCACGCACCAATAAAATCTGGCAATGTCCACCAGATGCCAGCATCAGCAAATACGGAAATTCAACATTTGCATCACCAATCGCCCCACTGGCTACCGTCGCGCACAGACGCGGAACCAGGGCATGTCCCTCTAAATGATTGACCGCGACCAACGGTTTACCGGCGGCCTGAGCCATACCGGTTGCTGCCATCCAACCAACCAATACCCCACCAATCAATCCCGGCCCAGCCGTTGCCGCAATAACATCAACATCTGAAAATTCTTTACCAGCCTTGGCCAGGGTTTGTTTTACAACCTCGTCAATGGCCAAAATATGTGCCCGCGCAGCCAATTCAGGCACAACCCCGCCATATTTTTGGTGTTCTGGGATTTGAGAATAAATGATATGCGCTAATATATTACGATTACTATCCACAATCGCCGCTGATGTTTCGTCACACGACGATTCAATGCCCAAACACAGGGTGGGGCGCACTGCACCCGCGGTGCCACCCGTCAAATTCCCCATATCCATTTTAATAATTTTTGCATCACTCATTTTATTCGCACCAATGATATTCCAATATTTGTTTTTGATTTTGCGCGTTGTTCAACATATTCCATAAAATCCGAATCAACCACACGTCCAGCCACAGATGACGCATGCCGCAACATACCGTTTGGCAACAATATTCCCATATGCACAACCGCTAAATCAGTCCCTATTTTATCACGAATTTCCGGGTTGTCAGTAATAAACAACACTATCATTGGCGCATTTATTTTAATCCCGTCAAATGCGCCATATGGCAGATATTCCAAATCAACACTTACCGGCGAAAAATCAGCCCGCACCCCGTGTACCCGCCACAGCCAGGCCGACTTATCAATCGCCACATGACGCAAAGCTGTCGCCCCAAATTCAGAACTAACATTTTCAACCAACCCCGCATTATTTACCAACCAATCAGATTCAATAAAATGATTGCGATTCAAAAAACCAATATCACCGTCCCTATAACGAATGTTGTTTAGTCGTTCCAAATCCCCGTCCGCCAACACGGTTTCCACAAACGTGGTACAGTCAAACGCATCAAATCGTATCAGTGGGTCCACGTCAGGGGCGCGCGCCTCGCCCAGGGGAGAAATTTCATATCGCGCCCCCAAATAATTATGGCCGGGATATGACACATCTGTACCACAACACCCGACCAAGAAAAAAACAATAAAAACCCAACGCATATTACAGATTTTCTTTTAATTGCATTCCTGTATAGCACAACGACACCGCATCACGCACAACCATTTCACCGGCATCGGGCAGAGTCGCCATTTTATCCACGCACGCCACCAACAATTCCACATCCGTATTGCCACCGGTTAAAATCTGGGCCGCCGCTACACGCCGATCCATCGCCGCCGCGCGCCAGTTATTCAGTGTCCCCGTTTCCAATTCACTGCCCCCGCGCTGGGCAAAGAAAAATACCGTTATAACCAGAATTAAAACCGCAACACCAATTAAAATTTTGAAATATTTTTTGATAAATTTCATTTTCTTTTCCCCCTAATAAGTTCCGAGAAATACGGCAACACACAACGTGCATTTGCCAACAATTGAAATTCCGACCGATATGGTGGCTTATAATACGCGACCGGACGGTCCACAACTATTTTTGTCGCCTGGTTTGTCCACACCAAATCATTTTCAATCTTGAACACATCAATTTCATCCGCCTTTACCCGATAAATAGTGGACCACACAATATTATTCGGTTCCAATACCGCACGATGCGATTCCTGTAAAATAGATTTTGCCGTACCAAACGATTTACAAATATATACCTGGCGGTCTGCATCCAACCAACTATCACCACGCGCAACAATATGCGCGTCATTACCCAACATATAACCAACAATATTTTTTACTTTCATTTTTACTCACACCTTACCAGCCAAACATCATAGTCCGGATTTTGTAATGGATTCGCACCTGGCTCATTACGGTCCATCCAGTTGCCATAGATTTGCCCCTCTGACATTTTGGTAATTTCAACAAACGCCAGAAAATTTTCCGCCTGGAACGGGTCAGTCTGTTTGCACGCCCGCACATTCAGATACAATTTTTCAAACCTAGCCTCTTGCCCAACGGGGACAATGATTTCCTGAACCTTGCCAGCGGCCTTGTTCATAACGCGCAGAACCGCGGAATTATGGTCAATATACGCATTTGCCACGCCGGGCAGGGCACACAATCCCAACAAAACAGATACTATTTTTTTCATAATTTCAATAATACATTATACCACCTTTGATGTCAAATTATTAAACTTTCAATAATTGACAAATCATTTTTATGTATTATAATTTTAGTATGATACAGATAACCGACACCACATACCAGATATTTAACAAGGCGCAAAATCCGCGATTGGCCGAACAAGACTATTTGGAATGCGCCGTATTAAACGCGTTGTTCACGGATGATTATATTCGTGAAAACTTTGTTTTCACTGGCGGTGCAACTTTGTCTAAATCATACGGAATTGGCGGACGCATTGGTCGTGACATAGACCTGGCACTGGTGAATTTTACAGACCTGCCAAATGACCGCACAAAAAAACAACTAAGCAATTTCAGAAAAGTATTCAAAAAATTTACTTTTGGCGACCTGCGCGACCGCGTGGCCAAAGTAATAAATAAAAACAATCGTTTTAACATTATCACAGACCGCGATTGGCCATCGCCCGAAAACACCGAACGCGTCGCGTCTTCGCCGGCTTTGCATATGCTCTATGAATCAGAATTAGGTACGGGGCATTTATGCCTGGAAATAACACCGCGTCATTACAGTCGCACCAAAATCCAGCATCACACCCTGATACCATATTCCATAAATTCACAAATCGGCGCACCGATTCCAACCGTGTCATACGAACAAACATTTTGGGATAAAATATTTGCGTTGCATTCCAACGCCCACGCCACCACACCACACTGCGACAAATGCTTTTCTCGTCACTATTACGATGTTGCGGCGTTGGCTCCATATGTTGACCTGGACGAGACATATAAAATGTTAAACGATACAATTGCGTATCAATTACGCCACACGACCAAGGATATAAACCTTAGCCATGCACGTGATGCGATATTGGTACCAAACGATAAAACACTTTATAAATTAGCGGACGATTACTATGCAATGTCTGGCACATTCGTAGGCCCACAAACATCATGGAACACAATTGTCCAAACACTACAAAACCTGACCCAGGATCTAAGAACAATCAAGAAACAAAGGGGATAAATATGGCTAAATTTGTATTTTCAGACCCACATTTTAACTCCGAACGCATAATTACACTGGGACGTCGGCCATTTCACAATGTTGCCGATATGAATCACACATTGATTCAGAATTACAACGCAATTGTCGGTAAACAGGATATTTGCTATTGGTTGGGCGATGTGATGTATGACGCATCAAAAGAAAAGGTTGCAAATATTTTGCGCCAATTGCGTGGTCGCAAATTCCTGATTCTGGGCAATCATGACCGTGGTCACAGTGAAACATGGTGGTTGTCATGCGGATTTGATAAAGTATTTACGCATCCAATATATGACGCAGAAAACTATATAATGCTGTCCCACGAGCCACTAGAAGAATTCGGAAACACGCCGCCAATCGCAAATATTCACGGCCACATTCATATCCAGCCCTATGATTTCAAAAATCATCAACAGTGCATAAATGTATGTGTTGAAAAAACGGGATACAAACCCGTTCCATTACACAACCCATTTTTAATCGCCACACGCGAATTCGGCCGATAAAGCCCTTTACAATCAATCGTAATTTTTATATAATTATTCCCGTCAACAGGTTTTCTGTTGATGGGGTGTGATAGCCCTGCCATAGCGTCACAGAATACAAACCTAATGACGCACATTGTGCGTATTTTTTATTATTGTGTGACGAAAAACTCCTGAACCCCACGGGGTCAGGAGGGTTGCGAATATACCGAATAAGCACACAATTCTATGGATTGCTATCAACCTCCTGACCGCTCAAATTTTGGGTGGTTTTTTGTTTCAAAAACAAAAACGAACAGGAGATTGAATACCAATGAAACGAATTTTAATTTTATGCCTCTGCCTGGGGCTGACAAACCGCGCCTATGCCGCACTTGCACTGGGATGTACAACCGTCGCATCATGTGATGCCGGCCAGGAAATGATATGCGAACCACGCGATGGCTGTGAATGGGAGGTCTGCTATTGTTCCGCCGAGCTTGTATTACCTGGGCTTTGCACCACAACAAATTGCACCAGTGATACATCCTATACGGATTACAGTACCGGATACACGGTAAAGCGAACCCGTGAATGTTTGGACGATATATGCACGGTCACCGCCAGTGAATATGCCTGTGCCTCTGGCTATTATGGCACCGCCACCAGCGACAGTACCGGTTGCACTATATGCCCAGACAATGCGACATGCCTTGGTGGCAACGGCTCAACATTTAGGTGCGCTCAGGGCTATTATAAAAACGGCGCATCATGTCCACGCTGTCCGATATCTAATAACACATACGGTACAACACTTTTGTTGAACGCAACCAGTATAACCGACTGCTATCTGCCATCAGGCACGGAATTTTCCGACACCACAGGCACCGGCACATATACCGACAAATGTTATTATACAGAATAACAATATAAAAAACTTGTCATTAGCGGCCATCGCGGTATGACAACGATTACACCACTATCTTCTCACCGCCATTGGCGGGGAGTGGCGAGCATATCGCGAGCCAAGGGGTAGCTATAACCAACTCCGTATTTTAGCCACCCAAGTTTTACTAGGCTGCCGCCAAGTAAAACTATCCCCCGCCACTTCGGCCACCGCGCAAACATTCGTTTGCGTGGGCGACCCCGGGCGGTGGAAATTATTTGATTTTATTTTACTGGATTGCCACGCTACGCTCGCAATGACAAAGATACTAATAACTAATGCCTAATGCCTTCCGCCACTATCCACTAACCACTCACACTAACCACTAAAAATCCCGCCATTTGGCGGGATTTTTTATTTTGCATTCTTTTCTGCGGATGTTGCGGACAAATCTTCCACAATACGGGCCTTTTTACCTGACAACCCACGCAAGAAGAATAACTTAGCACGACGAACCTTACCAATACGAACCTTTTCAATTTTTTCAATTGCAGGGCTGTACAATGGGAATTTACGTTCTACGCCAACCCCATAAGATTCACGACGCACTGTAAAGGATGCATTATTCCCATTGCCGCCATCGCGCGCGATAACAACACCTTCAAATACCTGGATACGGAATTTGTCACCATCTTTAATTTTAACGTGAACTTTCAATGTATCACCAGCTTTGAACGCAGGGATTTTTTTATCAGCCGCCAGTTTAGCAACCTGGGCCGCTTCTATTTTTTTAATAATGCTCATTTTTCATTTTCCTTTATTAAATCCGGACGACGTTCCAAAGTTATTTCGTCCGATTGTTGTTTCCGCCACCGTTCTATATTGCCGTGGTGACCGGACAGCAGGACTTCTGGGACGCTTCGTCCACGCCATACTGACGGACGGGTATATAACGGCCATTCCAACCCGCCGATTTCAAAACTTTCATTATCGGTGGTATCTGCACCACCGTGAACCACATTATCCATCACACGAACGCAACTGTCAACAAAAACTTGGGCTGCGATTTCACCACCCGACAGTATATAATCACCGATGGAAAGTTCCATTATATCATATTCTTCTATGATTCGTTCATCAATTCCTTCGTATCGACCACACAACAAGGTATATGTCGCATCTGGCAGGGCCACAAATTCACGCACCATTTTTTGATTCAGCGTTGCCCCACGTGGCGAAAAATAAATAATTTTACCGCGATTCTTTATTGAATCCAGCGCGTTCCCCAGACAATCTGGTCGCATAACCATACCTGCACCGCCACCAAATTGCGTATCATCAACACTGCCATAACTGTTTATCGCAAAGTCGCGAATATTTATCGCATCATACGACCAAATTCCGCGCTCTAACGCGCGTCCAACAACGCCACCGGCTAAAGTACCGGGAAACATTTCTGGAAAAATGGTCAGTATATTAAAATGCATTTTCTATCTGTTTTTTTGACACATATTACAAATCTGCTTGGTCATTTCACACACAGTCGGCAATAAATCACGATTTTCTGTGCCAGTCCCCTTTAATTTCAATTCCAAAACCAATGCCTGTTCAGGCGTCTTGGTCACAACAGCAGCCACATTTTCTATACTATTAAACGTTTGTGCCAACGAACAATTCGCACACGGCCGCACACACATTAAATGCAAAGTATAATCCGTCACCAAAACAGAATAACTCTTATTTTGCATAAATCACCCGCATATTTGTATCAACACTTGCGCCACCAAAAGCCACCATTTCACCCGTATCCAGTTCAATAATATCGCCCGCACCAAAATTCTGGAAACACGAAACCACGCCAATTTTTATTCCATCGCGCACAACATCAAACCCAATCAGGTCTGCCTGATAAAACTCGTCATCAGCCAGCTGGGGCAGGGCATCACGTGCTATATACAGCTCTACACCGCGCAACATTTCCGCGGCATTACGGTCATCAACCCCACGAATTTTTGCAATCACAACATTAGAATTAGGCTGAACTCGTACAAATTTAAAATCAGATTCACTAAATTTTGAACTTTGAATTTTAAACTTTTTAAAATCCGATGGGCTTTCCGCAAAAGATTGCACCCGCACCTCGCCCCGAATGCCCTGGGGCGCAACGATTTTTCCAACCAATATTTGTTTTGTTTTATCCATTATCTGACTTTTATTTTTGCTAAGTTTTCCCTAAATTCACGCAGTCGCATGCATTCATTCGCAAAGACGCCACACTTTCCACCGGTTATAAAATATACCGGCTTATTAGATAACATAGCCTCATCCATATTACGATAAAACTCATCCACGCGTTCAATCGGGGAACAATTCAGTTTTTCTTCAAACGGACATTTTTCAGGCATTTTATATATCCCACTTCACAAAACCTGCCCGGATTACCCGGGCAGGAAATAAAGCAAAAATTATTCTGCAACTTCCGCTGTTGTTTCCGCGGCTGGGGCTTCGGCTGCTGCCTTGGCTGCTTCTTCGGCAGCTGCTTTTTCAGCGGCAATTTTCGCCAATTTTTCAGCCTTGTCTTTGATCTTCATCTGTGTTTTTTCAGATTGCAAATGTTTTTTTGTCTGAACCGGAATCGCCTTGGCTTTTACCAAACCAGCTTTTGCCAAGAACTTATAAACACGGTCAGATGGCTGCGCACCCTTTGCCAACCAGGCTTTAACTTCATCTATTTTCAAGATAACACGTTTATCGCTGTCTTTGGCCTGCATGGGGTCGTATTTACCAACAACTTCCAAAACATTACCCGAATTACGTGCATTGCGGGAATCTGTCACAACAATGTGATAATATGGGCGTTTTTTTGCACCGTGACGCGCCAAACGAATAACAGTTGCCATAATTTTGCTCCTTATATTTTTTATTTATTAAACTGTTTAATCACACAAAGAAAACCGCCACCAAGGGCGACACTCGCCGGATGATGCACCACACGCATACTGCGAACTGGGTATTTTATAATGGCAATCTTTGGGATTTGCGCACTCATTATGAAGTATTTTTTGTCAAAAGTCAAACAATTATTGACTTTTTACCAACCTCTTTTTCAGCTCTGGTAAAAAACGCAAAATATTCTTATCTTCTACATCGTTCCGGTCGCGTTCATCAAATCGGGCACGATCATACCGTGTAATTCCAGCGGCCTGGCCACGAAAAACACAACCACGCGCCGCCCGCTTGGAATATTCCGCCCAAGATTTACAGAAATAATGATTTATCCGCATATCCCGCACATTCAGATGAACTGTGCGCTTTACCGCATCGTGCCGATGAACGTGCAAAGACCGCACCAATCGCGGATTTACAATAGATTTATAATGATAATGTGGTCTGTTTGCACGTCGTGTATAATTTTCCACAACCAACCCATCAGGCTTTTCATTATGCCCATTTGAACCAAACATAAACCAGCTTATTATTACTTGCGCAACACTCAGTGGTAACGAATCCAGATATTCTACAATCGTACCCATTTTCATCGGAACAATAAATTCATCTAAATCAATCACCGCCAACCACCGCGTATCATTGCGATGTTTGGCAAACCAATCTGCATATGCCAACAATTGCTGTGCCTGACCTGGCCAAAAAATATATTCAACAACACCTGATTTGATATAAGGCTCTAAAATCTTGCGCGTATCATCATCACTTTCATTATCATAAATATAAAACTTTTCCACCCCGACGATGCGATGATATTCAATCCATTCACGCAAATATAGACCTTCGTTTTTTACAATAGACAACACAGATAACTTGTTTGCAAATCTACCCCCCCCCGCAGCCAAAACCCGCTCTCTGCGCCACATTTCTCGTGCCTGGCGGGCCCGCCCTATACGTTCTAAAACATTGGGCTGTTCTATGAATTTTCGCACATTACTGCGCATATTCCGAAAAGGAACCAAGACACAAATTATGCTTGCAATTTTCTTTCTTATTTTTCCCGCCATTACAAAACCTTTTATTTTCCACAGGAATATTTTACCAACAATAACCACACCGTGCAACAACATTCCCGTTCGCCCCACACCCAAGAATGTGTGGCAGTTTATGAATTCTACAATTAAACCGTACACTTTGAACTTTGACCATTAAAAAATCCCCCATTTGGGGGATTTTTTATTGCCAGTCATTCACGACGGAATACTCTGTACTGTCTTTCTTGACTTTCAAAGCCCCAGACAGTGATGTACTCAACGCACCATAGAATTTGGTATCTCCGACCTTGACATTCAAGGCTGGGCTGGTCCGTGCCTCGCTGCGCAGATAAATTACATTATCACCCGCGTGCAACTTGCGACCACAGTCCGCTGCTTCGTTCGCACCAGTGCCATAACCAATCGTGGTTAAACCACTTGCACACGCCATACGGGTCAGGGTTGCATTTTGGGCAACTGTGCCACCCGCACCCCAATAACCGGTCGATACATTCACGCATCCTGCGCCTGCGGTTGCAACATATGTACCCGCACCACAGGTAACTTTACACGATGCAACACCTGCGTGTGATGCGGCGGTCGAACCACTGTTGCCATATCCATTTGCAGTGGCACAAGCCGTACATTTACTGGCCTTGGCATCAGAATAATTATTCTGAGCACACACAGCCGTTCCCGTACAGGCCTTGTTATTTGTCGTATCCTGACAGCCTGTCGTATATGTTCCAGCCGCTGCATTTGAACAGACTGACTGACCTGTGCTGGATGTATACGTCCCAGCCGCGCAAGCGGTTTGCGATGTTGCCTCTGTCCCGCTGACATAATACCCCTTAGCTGCTGGCGTACAAGATGTCGCGGTTGTCGCACTGCTGGTATATGTACCCTTTGCACACGCGGAACAAGTCGTACCATCTACATATCTTCCTGCCTTGGCGGTCAGGCCACTTGCCGTCGGGTTGCCCCAAGCAGTTGCGCTGGTTGCCTTTTTGGTCAGTGTACCTGCGGTACAAATTGTTGCAATCGGACTGCCACTGGTCGAAGGCGTTGTTATTTCTGCACAATCCGTAACAACTTTCAACCCTGTTGTGCTTGCCAACGTCCAACCAGATTCTGCCGCTGGGCAGGAATTCGGACAAGCAACCGCCGAACCCGCACTACCAAAGCATCCTGCCTGGATTGCTGTCTGACTGCACGCACCAGCCGCTGCATAGTACCCGGCACTTGCCTGTGTCTGGGACGCTGCACCCTCGGCCGCATAGTACCCCGCACTTGTCGTCACACAGGACGATGTAGAACCATATGCAACTGTATGTTGTGCTTTATATGTACCACATTCACAAGTCGACAATGTTGAACTGTTAGCACTGCCAACATACTTACCACCAGCTACACTTATCTTACATTCAGCCTGTTTGGTCAATCCCGTACCACCGGCGGTATAGCTGCCTGGGCAATCAATATTACCACCAGCATTATCCCAATACAGCGTTGTTGATGGACAGTAATCACCACTTGGACATGTTGTCTGTGCAGTATCTGTTGTTGCTTTTATATACTTACCC